>JAEUNY010000104.1 GCA_016791005.1 Zoogloeaceae bacterium | reverse complement strand
TAGAAGCCCGGCTCCCCCGCCTCGGCGCCCCCCAGCATGCGGCGGATGCCGTCCTCGACGATCACCGCCACCTCAAAGCTGAAGGCCGGGTCGTAGGACCGGCAGGTGGGCACCGTG
The DNA here is from genome assembly GCA_016791005.1 of Zoogloeaceae bacterium. Taxonomy (GTDB): domain Bacteria; phylum Pseudomonadota; class Gammaproteobacteria; order Burkholderiales; family Rhodocyclaceae; genus JAEUNX01. The sequence goes on along the minus strand of JAEUNY010000104.1, from coordinate 62,424 downwards.
GCGGCGTAGAGCTGGCTCTGGCCGTCCTCGTGCTGCAGGCCCTCGCCGGAAAGCGTAGTGCGACCGGCGGTGGCGCCGAGGAGAAAGCCGCGGGCCTGGCAGTCCGCCGCGTTCCAGATCAGGTCCGCCACCCGCTGGAAGCCGAACATCGAGTAGAAGATGTAACAAGGCAGCATGGCCTGCCCGCTGTGGGCGTAGGCGGTGCCGGCCGCAATCCAGGAGCCCATCGCCCCCGCCTCGGTGATGCCCTCCTCCAGGATCTGGCCCGCCCGGTCTTCCCGGTAGAAGGCGAGCTGCTCCCGGTCCTGGGGCGTGTAGCGCTGGCCCCAGGGCGAGTAGATGCCCACCTGGCGGAAGAGATCCTGCATGCCGAAGGTGCGGGCCTCGTCGGCCACGATGGGCACGATGCGGGGGCCCAGGCTTCCGTCCCGCAGGAGCCGGGTCATGAGCCGCACGAAGGCCATGGTGGTGGAGATCTCCCGCCCCTCCGACCCGGCCTGGAAGCTGGCGAAGGCCGCGTCGTCGGCCACCGTCACCGGGGCCGCCGTGACCCTGCGGGCGGGGAGGAACCCCCCCAGAGCCGCCCGCCGGTCGCGGAGATAGCGCACCTCGGGGCTCTCCGGGCCCGGGTGGTAATAGGCCAGGTTCTCCAGGTCGTCGTCCGACAGCGGCAGTTGGAAGCGCGCGCGGAAACGGGCCAGGTCCGCCTGGGCGAGCTTCTTGGTCTGGTGGGCGGTGTTGGCGCCCTGCCCCGAGGCGCCCATGCCGAAGCCCTTGGTGGTCTGGGCGAGGATCACCGTCGGCTGCCCCCTCTGGGCCACGGCGGCGGCATAGGCGGCGTGGATCTTGACCGGATCGTGGCCTCCCCGCAGCAGGGCATCGATCTCGCCGTCCGACATGTGGGCCACCAGGGCGGCGAGTTCCGGATAGCGGGCGAAGAAGTGGGCGCGGTTGTAATGTCCGTCGGTGGCCGAGAGCTTCTGGAACTCGCCATCCACCGCCTCGGCCATGCGGCGCAGGATCCAGCCCTCCCGGTCCCGGGCAAAGAGGGCGTCCCAGTTCGAGCCCCACAGGCACTTCACCACGTTCCAGCCCGCGCCGGCGAAGAGGGTTTCCAGCTCCTGCACGATGTTGCCATTGCCCCGCACCGGGCCATCCAGGCGCTGGAGGTTGCAATTGACCACCAGGATCAGGTTGTCCAGCTGCTCCCGGGCCGCCAGGGAGATGCCGGCCAGGGACTCCGGCTCGTCCATCTCGCCGTCCCCCACGAAAACCCACACCTTGCGATCGTCCTCCGGCCGCAAGCTGCGGTGCTGGAGGTAACGCTGGAAGCGCGCCTGGTAGATGGCGGTGAGCAGGCCCAGGCCCATGGAGCCGGTGGGAAACTGCCAGAAGCCCGGCATGAGGGTCGGATGGGGATAGGACGACAAACCCCGGCCCGGCCCGCCGCTCACCTCACGGCGGAAATGATCGAGCTGGTCGCCGGTGAGCCGCCCTTCCAGGAACGCGCGGGCGTAGATGCCGGGGGCGGCGTGGGGCTGGAAGTAGATCAGATCACCCCCGTGATCCGCCTGGGGTCCGCGAAAGAAGTGGTTGAAGCCCACCTCGAAGAGATCGGCGATGGAAGCGTAGGTGGCGATGTGGCCGCCCAACTCCGGGTGGGCCCGGTTGGCCCGGGAGACCATGGCCAGGGCGTTCCAGCGATGGATCGCGGCGATCCGCGCCTCCAGGTCCCGATCCCCCGGATAGGGCGGCTGATCCGCCAGGGCAATGGTGTTCCGGTAAGGGGTAGTGTGGCGGGTGTGGAAGCGCCCCCCCGCTGTCCGCCCCGCGTCGATGAGGCGCTGCACCAGGTACTCCGCCCGGGGCAGCCCCTCCTGTTCGATGACGGCGGCGAGGCTCTCCAGCCAGTCCTGGGTCTCGTCGGGATCCTCGTCCCGGGGCGCGCCGGCCAAGCCGGGCAGGGACATTTCTGGGCGATTCATCGTGGTCTCCTCCCCCGCCTGTCAGGTCTGCGCGGCGGGTCATTGGTGATTCCACTATAGCCAGGAAGCCCCCTCGGCAAATTGCGTTATGGCACCTGGATTGAGCCATTTACGCAATAATCGCGCTCTACAGAACACCTATACGCAATATCAGGAAAGCTCAGCCATGGACGACATTGATTTGCGCATCCTGGACCGCCTCCAGGCCGACGCCCGCATCACCAACGTGGCCCTGGCCGAGGCCGTACACCTCTCCCCCGCCCCCTGCCTGCGCCGGGTGCGGGAGCTGGAAAGTGCCGGCGTGATCCGCGGCTACGCCACCCTCCTCGCCCCGGACGCCCTGGGGCTGGAAGTCAGCGTGTTCATCTCGGTGAGCCTGGAGCGCCAGGTGGAAAGCGCATTGAAAAGCTTCGAAGCCACCATCGACGCCTGCCCGGAAGTGATGGAGTGCTATTTGATGACGGGGGATTCGGACTACCTGCTGCGGGTGGTGGCGCGAGACTTGAAATCCCTCCAGGCCTTCATCACCGACCGCCTGGCCCGCATCCCCGGCGTCGCCAGCATCCGCTCCAGCATCGCCATCAAGCAGGTGAAATACAAGACGGCGTTGCCGCTGCGGGGGCAAGGGTTTGGTGGCGTTTGAGCTGGGGAGCCTGGAAAACCAAATCTGGAACCAACAACCCCCATTTCCCCCGGAGACGAAAAAAGACGACCGCTGCCGGCCAGGAGTTGCCCGTCACCCTGCTAGCAGAACTGACACGCAAATGGCCAGCTTGCTTAGATAGCCGCCGTTCAAACGCACGTTGACGTATCATCGTTGCGCGCCGGATATCGGCCACAACCACGAGGAGTCGCGTGCAGCCCGTTGATTTCCGCAACCGTGCAGGCGACCGCGAGCTGGTCGAGGCGGCCATCGAGGCACGCAAGCACGCCTACGCACCGTACTCGAATTTCCCGGTAGGTGCCGCCATCCGGTCTGCAAACGGGCGCATCTACGCAGGCTGCAACGTTGAGAACGCAAGCTTTGGGTTGACGATGTGCGCCGAGCGCATCGCGCTGTTTGCCGCGCTTGCTGGCGGGGAGCGATCCTTCACGAACCTTGCGCTCGTTGGTGATGCACAGGAGATTTCGCCCTGCGGTGCGTGCCGACAAGTACTGGCGGAATTTTCTCCGGACCTTGAAATAATTATGTCGAATGTGGCCGGGAGTGCCGTCCGTGCGGCCTTATCGGAACTGCTTCCTGCGCCGTTTGTGCTGAAACCAAACGGCTTAGGTTCATGATATCTCTCGCGCGAATTGAAATATGCGGCGGCATCGCCAGCGGAAAGACGACACTTGCTCGGTTGCTAAGCCAGGGAACGGAATGCGAGCTGGTGCTGGAGGATTTTCACGCCAACCCGTTCTGGAGGCGGTTCTACGAGCGGCCTGATTTGTTCAGGCATGAGAAAGACGTGTGTTTTCTCGCGCAGCACTCGGGCGAGATCAAGAATGCCGCCGCTGCGCTCACCATCTGCGACTACGCGTTGATGCAGGACCTTGCATACGCGGAGCTTTCTAGCGATGCAGGGCACGTTCGAGTGATGGAGTCGCTGCATCAGCACCTGTATGCGCCTCTGCCGAAGCCAACGCTCATTGTCCATCTCCAATGTAGCGAAAGCGTGCTGCTCGAACGCATTCGTGTGCGCGGGCGGCCTGAGGAAGTGCCGATCGACGTCGACTACCTGTCGCGCCTGAATCGCGGCATCGAGAAGAGGGTGGCATCACAGACCGCTCCGGTGCTCACAATCCGCAGCGACGAAGTCAATTTTGCGACCGCAGGTCCCGCTGCAGTGTGTGTAAAGCGGCAGGTTCTAGATCGCTACGCCGAAGTCAGGTGAGGGAACGGCGTCGGACGAGCACGAACCCCCAGACGATCGACGACACCTCGCCCTGGAATACATTTAGCTTGCTGGAGCGCCGCTCGTCCGAATGCAGCACTTCCGCGCCGAGCGATTCGAAGGTAGTTAGCATAAACCCTGCCTGTTGCATCATGTACACCTGATCGGAAAGCGGGATGACGAAGGACGGCACGTACATCCGCCGCCCGTCGCTGAGCGCGAATTCCGCAAGTTGGGATTCCGGCGTCTGAGTTCCCCGAAACCGCACGCTCCACTCGAATGAAGGTACGGTGAACAAAATACGGCCGCCCGGTTCGACCGCACGCCAGGCTTCGGCCCAAAACGCATCGGTGTTGTAGGGGTCGCCGAGACTTGCGACCAGTAAGCTCGCGGGAGGCTGGCCGCGACTGATCTCAGCGGCGGGCACGCGGGCCAGAGTTGCGCCATGCGCCGTCCAGCGCTGCGAATGACGAAGCATGGCGTCGGAGCCGTCGGTGATCCGCAAACCATGCAATGTGTATCCTCGCGCGTGCAGTGTGGCGGCGACGGCCGAGCTTCCAGCGCCAACCTCGAGCGTGTTCCGGGAGTCCCACGGCTCGGGCAACTGCCGTTCGATGAAAATGCGACTGAGCCGGTTGAGGTTGTAACAGGTGGGATGCGCCACCGGATCATAGTACTCGTGGGCCAACTCGTCGTAGCTTGCGTGAGAAACGGTAGTCATTCAGGTACTCGTCGGATAATAGATATCCACTTGGGTGACCTTCTTTCTCGCCTTTTCAAGCTCCAGCAGAGATGCGGTAAGACCCAGCGCATCGCAGATGTTCTGGATCTTCGCTGCCAGCACCTCGAAAGCCTCATCCGTGCTGACGGTCAATCGAGCCACGTCAAACAGCGTCGAGCTGCCCGCGTCCCCATAAAGCATGCCGAGCGGCTCGCCCGCCGGGGATTTGACAAGGAACACGAGCAGGATGTTCTTTGCGCTTGAAGTCTCCTCGGCTTCGCTCCGGGTCATTCCCCAGTACTCCACGAGTTCATCTTGGTTGTACGCAGCCTGACGATATCGGCTTTTTTCGAGGCGCCACGCGAGCCCGATGATGCCGCGCCTCGTGGAGAAAATCCGCCCCGCACGGCCACCGCTTCCGTCCGAGTAGTTCACGAGCTGACGCACGCTATGCGTCAGCACGATATCCGGTACGTGGAGCGTAAAACGAAAATTCCTGAAATCCGCCTCGGGCAGCGCCGAGGAGAACGGATGGACAGCCGCGTCGCAAAGGTGACTCCGAATCTCTCGCACGACTCGCCTGAACTGGTCACCGATGTGAGTGTTCGCAACCCACTCGTGGTGAGTTGCGGGGACCTGCGCGATCAGGGTCTGCAGGTCTTCGATCGTCGCCTTGGCTTGCGGCGTCAGCTCGAGTTCGAGTCCCGCCACTTTGATCTGCGTAGCGCCCTGAGAGATTCTCCCTAGCAAATCCCGGACAGACTGATGTCCGAGCACGAGCCACGCCAGAATCAGTGTCGTTACAGGCCAGGCGATGCTCGCCAATACCGTGGCGAACCAGGACAACCAGCCCGCACCCCCGTCTTTTTTGTCTTCTTCGGCTGGCTTGTTCAGCTGCGACAAGTTCGACACGGGTACCAATGCATAGGCGCCGTTACCGACTAACGTCGAACCCGCGGACAGCGGTGGGTTCGGCGGAATCTGGGTTGTTCCAGGCGTCGTCGTTTGCTGGCCCTGGGATGTGTTGGGACTGGGAGGATTGCCCTTAGCCTGCTGCTGCGCCTGTGCGCAAACGGTAATCCACGCCACTCCGACGAGCAGGGCCACCCCACGCCAAGCAGCGCGAAGCCCGATCCTATTGAAGTTCATTGGTGTATCTGATCGTAGCCGGGAGAATTGCACGGAATTTTAAGCGCGTTCCAGGCCTGGCGGGGCGCTACCGCTCCGCGACCTTGGTAAGCAGGTCTGAGTCGAACATCGATCCCGGCGAAGTCACCGGGGCATTGCGGCGCGCAGTTTCTCCAACGCTGCGGGCGTCAGGAGCCCATCGGCGTTCTTCAGCCGCTTCACCACACGTGTTGCCCCTTGCCGCGAGCATCCTGCTGGTCGAGCGGAGTGAATTTCATCATCGCGACGGCTTCGAAGATAAATGGCATCCCGTCGCGGAACAAGATCATTCCATCTGGCTGTACGGCGAGCCCGTTGCGTGCGTGAATTGGGGGTAGACTCGGGACAGAACACGGTTTCTGGTTCAAGTGGATGTCTCCATTGGCCGGGTTGCTCGCTGTGAGTGGCCATATCTGACCTGACGGCAGCTTCACTCGGAAATCTGCCGTTAAACCTCTTACGTCCTGACTGGCGGCAACGGTTGGTCTGGGATCTTTGGCCCGCAAGCCCAAAAGAAACAGCGCGAGCAATCAACACGCAACGCGCGCCCATCCTCAGCTTGCCGTAACCCCCTGCCCGTTCCGCCAAGCCCGAACCACCACCCCGTAGCGCGGCGCTAGGAGCATCGCCAGGCATTGCATGGCCCCCGCCGCCACGGCCACCATGCCGGCGGCGTTGAGGGAGTTGGGGCTGCCCAGGAGCAGGGGCAGGTGGGCGGCGAGCCAGTAGCCGCCGGCGCCGGCCAGGGCGGCGAAGAGGGCGCTCAGCCAGATCTGGGTGGCGAGCCGGTCGGTGAGCATGCGGGCGGTGGCCGGGGGGCAGACGAACATGGCGATGACGATGATCGAGCCGACCGCCTCGAAGGCCGCCACCGCCGCCACTGCGACCATGGCCATGAGGCCCAGCCCCACCCGCCGCTCGGAGATTCCCAGGCCGGTGGCGAGGCCGGGGTCGAAGGTGGTCACCGCCAGTTCCTTGAAGAACAGGCCCAGGAGCAGGAGCATCGCCAGGGTCACCCCCGCCAGGGTGATCAGGTTGGTGGGCAGGGTGCGGTAGGACTCGGCCCGCAGCAGATCCCCCCAGCTGGCGGGCCCCAGCCAGAGGGTGCCCTCCAGGTTGCCGTAAAGGGCGTGCTCCACGTCGAGATGGGCATTGCCCGCGCCGCTCTGCTCCAGCCAGACCAGACCGGCGGCGAACATGGCGGTGAACACCACGCCCATCGCCGCCCCCGGCTCCAGCCCCCCCACCCGCTGCAGGCCGCCGATCAGCGCCACGGCCACCAGGGCCGCCACCAGCGCCCCCAGCACCATGGGCAGGGGCGCGATGTCGCCGGTGAGGGCATAGGCGGCGACGATGCCGGGCAGGACGACGTGGGACATGGCGTCCCCCATCAGGGCCTGGCGGCGCAGGACGAGGAAGTTGCCCGGCAGGGCGCAGGCCAGGGCCGCCAGCACCGCCACCAGGATGGCGGGCAGATCGATCATCAGGAAATCTTCGGTGCCGGGCATGGCAGCGCCCTCCTCCGCAAACGGGCCGGCAGACCCCGCGCCGGCCCCAGGATCAATGACACGATCAGCAGGGACGCCGCCGCCAGGACGATCACCCCCCCGGTGGGCAGCCGGGGGAGCACCGACGACGCGGCGGCTCCCACCCAGGCCGCCAGGGCGCCGATGGCCCCCGACAGCGCCACCATCCAGCCCAGCCGGTGGGTCCAGAAGCGGGCGGCCACCGGCGGCATGGTGACCAGGGCCACCACCAGGATGAGGCCCACCGTCTTGAGGCCGATGCACACCACGGTGAGGAGGAGCGCGAGGAGGAGCAGATCCAGCCGCTTCACCGGCCAGCCCCGGGACGCGGCGTAGCCGGCATCGAAGCACAGCAGGCCGAACTCCTTGGCGAGCAGAAGGGCGAGGCCCACCACCGCCAGGGCGGCGAAGCCGATCAGCTCCGCCTCGTCGCGATTGAGGGTCGCCGCGGCGCCGAGGAGGAAGCTCCCCATCCCGGCCTGCCCCCCCACCGGCAGCGCCTGGATGTAGGAGAGCAGCACCACCCCCAGGCCGAAGAACAGGCTGAGCACGGTGGCGATGGCGCTGTCCTCCGGCAGGCGGGTGTGATCCTTGATGCCCTGGACCAGCAGCACCCCCAGCGCGCCGGAGACCCCGGCCCCGACCAGGAGCCACTCCAGGCGGCGCCCTTCTCCGGTCCAGGCGAGGCAGAGAAGAAAAGCCAGGGCCACGCCGGGGAGGGTCGCGTGGCTGATGGCGTCGCTGATGAGGATGCGTTTGCGCAGCAGGACGAAGGCGCCGATCGTCCCCGCCGCGCCGCCCAGCAGGGCCGCCCCCAGCACCACCACCGCGCTGTTGTAGCCCGCCCGCAGCAACAGGACGTCCAGCCAGCCCAGGTCCATGGCGCGCGCCTAGCCGGCCCGGACGGCCGCCGGGCCGATCAGGGAGACGCCGACCCCGTAGGCCTCAGCCAGGGCTGCGGTAGTGAAGTGGGTGGCCATCGGCCCGGCAGCCACCACCCGGCCGCTGAGGAGGAGCAGATGCTCGAAATAGTCCGGCGCCGTCTGCAGGTCGTGATGGACGCAGAGCACCGTTCGCCCCCGGCTCTTGAGGGTCCGCAGCACATCCACGATCGCCCGCTCGGTGGCGGCATCCACCCCGGCGAAGGGCTCGTCCATCAGGTAGAGGCGGGCATCCTGGGCCAGGGCGCGGGCCAGGAACACGCGCTGCTGCTGGCCGCCGGAGAGTTGGCCGATCTGACGAGCGGCGAAATCGGCCATGCCCACCTGGGCGAGGAATTCCCGGGCCTCAGCCCGGTGGCGGGCCCGCACCGGCCGGCACCAGCCGATCTTGCCGTACAGGCCCATGGTCACCACGTCCAGGGCCGAAGCGGGGAAATCCCAATCCACGCTGCTGCGCTGGGGGACATAGCCGATCAGGGCGCGCTGGCGTTCCACCGGGCGGCCGAAGCAACTCACCTCCCCGGCCAGGCGCGGCTGCAGGCCCAGCACGGCCTTGATGAAGGTGGACTTTCCCGCGCCGTTGGGGCCCACCACCGCCACCAGGTCGGCCTCGGGGGCGACGAAGTCCACGCTCTGCAGGACGGGCTCCTGGCCGTAGGCCACGGTGAGGCCGCGCACCGCGAGGGGGCTGTCGGCATCGGCGGGAATCGCCCGCTGGCGGGGACGGAATTTGAGCAGGGTGACCATCGGGACCTCTCCGGGATCAGGGAAGATTCGTGAGACGACCGGCCAGGCCTCCGGCAGGCACGCGGCCGCCGAGGCTTTTGGCAATGGTCGATGCGTTGTGGTCGATCATGCCCAGGTAGGTGCCGGTGTAGCTCCCCGGCGCGCCCATGGCATCGGAATAGAGTTCGCCCCCGACGACCACCTCGTGGCCCCGGGCGCGGGCGCCGTCGATGAGGGCTCGCACGCTGCGGGGCGAGACCGAGCTTTCCACGAAGACGGCGCGGATGCGGCGCTGGACCAGGGTTTCCACCAGCTCTTCGATGCGGCGCAGGCCGGCTTCGCTCTCGGTGCTGATGCCCTGGATGGCCATCACCTCCAGTCCGTAGGCCCGGCCGAAGTAGCCAAAGGCGTCATGGGCAGTAACCAGCACCCGGGACGCCTGGGGGACACTCCCCATCACCTCGCCGACCCGGGTAGAGAGTTCGCCCAGGCGGGTGAAGTAAGTCGCGGCCCGCGCCCGGTAGCCGGGGCCACCGGCGGGATCGGCCTTTTCCAGGGCCGCCACGGCGCCCTGGAGGGCGGCCCGCCACAGGGTCGGGTCCATCCAGACATGGGGATCGGGCAGTTCACCGGCCGGGTGGCGGATGAGCGCGGGATCGATGAAGTCGCCGATCGCCACCACCGGCTTGCGGGACGCCAGGGTGGCGAGCATCTCTTCCAGTTGCACTTCCAGGTGCAGGCCGTTGGCGACGATGAGGTCGGCCTGGGCGAGCTTGGCCACGTCCGAGCGGGTAAGGCGATAAAGGTGCGGGTCTACCCCCGGCCCCATCAGGCTGCTGACCACCGCGCCGGGGCCGGCAATGAGGGCAAGGGGCTCGGCGATCTGCGCCAGGGTGGTGACCACCTGCAGCGGCCGGCCCTGGGCCGTCGCGCCCATCAGCAGGGCCAGCACGGCGAGGACGCACTGAACGAAGCGTCGCATGCTTGTCTCCTCCGGGTTTCCGGTCGGACCCTGGGCCAGGACCGGATCGTTGTATCCACCTCATCGCAAGTCCCGCGCCACCGGGCTCGCGGGCCGAGTTTTCCCGCAATTCCGGGAAAACTCGGTGCAGCCACGCGATCGAGCAAGACCGGTTGTTCTGCATTGCGACGGCTCCCAAAACCGCGGGTGGCCCATTCTGGGACGCCGCCAGGGGCGTCCCGCATGCGCCAGGCTCAGGCCGGATCCGGGCTACGCGCCATGAACAAACGAGCGCCCCGGGCCGAGGCGTACCCCAGGGTCGCGCCCACCGCCATCGAAAGGCCCACCGCGATGGCGGCGTTGTCCAGCCCCGGCGACAGCAGATGGTCCAGGCTCATCCGCCCCGACTCGTGGAGCAGAACGCCGAAGGTGCTGGCGTAGCCGTAGAAGCTCGCCGGAATGGTGGCGAAGATCGGGAGGTTGGCGGCCATGCAGACCAGCCAGGCGGTGACGAAGACCACCAGCCCGGCCCACAGCGGCAAGGTGAGGGTTTCCGCCAGGGGCACGGCCAGAATCACGCTCGCCGCCAGCCAGGCCATGGCGGCGCCGAGTGTGTTGCAGATGAGGGTGGCGCGCCAGGCGGCGGCGTCACCGCCGGCCTGGAAGAAGCAGCCCCAGGCGACGAAGGCGGCCCAGATCAGAAGGCCGCCAGTAGTGAGGAAGAGCCAGGTGGCGGCACCACCGAGCAGGGCAATGCTGAGGGACAAGGCTGCGAGTTGGGACATGGGAGGGTCTCGATTCGGAATGGAGGGGGCGCCCCGCCGGTGGGACGGCGGGGGCGGCAAGGCCGGGTCAGAAAACCTTGAGCCAGCGCAGGTTGATGCGGGAGGTTTCCTTGAAGCCGTTCTCCACGTGGAGATCCTGACCGTAGGTCATGATCACCTGGGCGCTAGGCTCGTAGAACCAGGCTGTGCCGACCTGGAACTTGGTGTTGCGGGCGCGATCCCGGTTGGCGACGCCATCGACCTTGGTCTCGCCACCCCAGGTGTAGAAGTACCCGGCCCGCAGATCCCAGGCATCGGTCATCTTGTAGCGCAGCCAGGACTGGGCCTGGAACAGGGCATCCTGCTTGAGGGTGGCCTTGGTGGCGCCGTAGTCATTGTTCTCGCCGAACACGGTGACATCGGCGTAGAGATCGAGGAGGAGCTTGTTGGTCAGCCCGGTGATGTAGCCCAGTTGCAGGGTGCCCTTCCAGCGGTTCTCGCCCAGGTTCAGGGCCTTGTTGTGGTCGTAATTGCCGGTGGGCAGGTAGAGGTAGGGGGTGATGGCGAAATAGGTCTGGGTCTCCGGGTTCTCCACCAGCCAGAACACCGAGGCGAGGATCAGGTCCCCCGCGCCGCTGGCGCTGCCGAGAGGCGAGAGGTCCTCCTTGGCCCGCAGGCTGCCGAAGGGCAGGAGAAACTGGGGGTTGATGGTCATGCCCCCCAGCTTGGTGTAATGGACGTAGCGGAGGATGCCCACGTCCGAATCGAGCCGGTTGTCGCCATCGACCTTGCGGCCATTGGCGTAAAGACGATCCCTCTCCACGTGTTGGTAGTACAGGACGCCCAGATTGGTGCCCGCCGGTAGCGCCGTGTCGTCGCCGGCGTCCATTTCCAGGGCCTGGGCGCTTCCGGCCACCAGGGCCAGGGCCGTGGCCCAGGCAGCAGGCCGCGCTGCGGTCGATGGGCGCCTTGCGATGGGCGCAACGTCTCCTCGGCTGTTATTCGCCGTCATGATTCTCTCCTCGTTCAGGGGTTGGGGTGGGGCGGGTCAAGCCGCCCCCGGGGGTGCTGCGCCGCGCCCTCGCGGGCGGCCGCATTCTTGGTTTTCGGTGCTTCAACCCCGCGCCGATAGGCGCGTCATCTTGGCCATCAAGGCTGGGTGATGATCTGCGGGGCCGGGGCCTCCGGGGCCGCCGGAGCGTTTTTGCTGGCGATGAACCGGGCCGCCAGCACCAGGGCGCCCATGGCGAAATCGGGGCCGAATGCGGTGATCATCTCTTCGGACAAGGTTGCGATCCGTTCAAAGAATGCGTCCTTGGCGGCAGCTTCAGCATCCATGGGGGTGGCGATTTCCGGGGGGCAAGGTGCGTTCATGGGTGTCTCCTCCTCTGGGTTAATAGCGTGTTCTGGGTGGTGTTCAGGCCGCCTGGGCCATGCGCAGCACTTCCGCGGGCATGGCCACCACGGCCACCTCGCCCTCTTCGGTGCCGAGGGCGAGGCTGGATCCATCCGGCGCCCAGACCAGGGCCCGTACGGGGCCCGATCCAGACGCCTTGATGAAAAGGGGTTCGTTGGCACCAGGGCGATACAGCACCACCGCGCCGTTGTGGTAGCCCGCCGCCACCAGGGCGCGGGCGGGATGCCAGGCGACCACGGTGAGGGGCACCCGGCTCTCCAGGCCGTACTCGCTGCGCTGGCTCTCCGGGCGGGGAAGGTCGAGGTCCCATCCCACCACCCGGGTCCCGCCGGTGGTCACCAGCTGATGCCGACGGTGGGAAAACGAAAGAACACGCGGCTGCCCGGGATAGCCGGGCAATGGGATGACCTGGCCGTCGCCCAACCGCCACACCATGACGGCGTTTTCCTGGAGCCCGGCCGCGAGGTAGCGCCCGTCAGCACTCCAGGCGAGGGACCGGCAATAGCCGGGGGTTGAGAAGCGGCTGAAATGGCCGGTGCGGGCGGACCAGACGTCCGCCCCGCCTCGCCCCGCCACCGCCAGCCCATCGCCCGCCGCACTGAATGCGAGGGCCGTGACGCCGGACGCCATGGTCTGGCGGATTTCCTCGATGCCCCCCTGGATCACGATCTCCCGCCCCATGGCCCAGGCCGCACGGCCCTGCCCGCCGGCGACGAGGTGATCGATCCAGAGCCCCGGGTGCCTCGCCAAGACCTCCATGGCGCCGTTGGGGGAATGGCGGACCACGCAGCCGTCGTCCCCGCCGCTGAGAAAATCCGCCCCGCCAAACGCCGTCAGGGCCAGACAGGCGCCCCCGTGGGCAACCCCGCGGTGCAGGGCAGCCCCAGGCCCCGAGTTGGACGGACTCGCAATGGCCAGAGTGCCATCGCCGAGCGCGAAGGCGACCCGGCGGCCATTCGCGGCCCAGGCGGCCGCGGACAGCGGAGCCCCGAGGGACCAGCGCGTCCCCACCAATTCGATGAGAGGGGGCAGCGCGCTCATGGGGCGGGAATCTGGCAGGCGTCCAGGCTGGCGCGCAGTTCCTGGGCGTCGAGGCCATGCCCGATGAACACCAGGCGGCTCTCGCGGGTTTCGTCCGGCGCCCAGGGGCGACCGAAGTCGCTGTCCACCATCATGTTCACCCCCTGGAAGACGAAGCGCCGATCCGACCCTGCCAGGGCCACGATGCCCTTGCTGCGCAGGATTCGGGCCCCTGCCTCGGCCACCAGGCGCTGCAGCCAGGGAAGGAAGCGGGCGCGGTCGAGGGGCCGGCCGAGACTGATAGAGACCGATTCGACCCCGTCGCTGTGGCGGCCGGCCGGGACGAGTTGGTAGCGGCCGCCAGGCAGCCGCAGTCGGTCGAGCTGATAGGCCCTCTGATCGAAGAGCGCTGCGGGCGTCACCGCCCCCGCCTCGCTTTTGACCACCGCCACGCCGGGATTGAGGCGGGCGATCTCTGCCTCGATGCGGGCCAGATCTTCCGCCGCCACGCCCTCGACCTTGTTGAGCACCACGGTGCTGGCGTGGGCGATCTGGACCCCGGCCTCCCGGGTCTGGGCCAGACTGTCCAGGCTATGACGGGCATCCACCACGCAGACCACGCCATCCACCCGGGCGGCCTGACGGATCTCGTCGTCGGCGAGGAAGGACTGGACCACCGGCGCCGGATCGGCGAGGCCGGTGGTCTCGATCAGGATCCCGTCCAGATGTCCTCGGCGCTTGAGGAGTCCGCCCACCACCCGCAGAAGATCGCCCCGGACTTTGCAGCACAAGCAGCCGTTATTGAGGGTGATCACCTCCTCCTCGGCCCCCACCACCAGGCCGCCATCGATGCCGATCTCGCCGAACTCGTTCACGATGACGGCGAAGCGTCGCCCTTCGGCGCAACGGAGCAGATGATTGAGGAGGGTCGTCTTGCCGGCTCCGAGAAAGCCGGTCAGCACCGTCACCGGGATCCGGGCGTCGCTGCGCGGGGCGGGACTGGTGTGCCCCCGCAAGGCTTCGACCGCCGCGCTCACCCCTCGCCCCCCACCGCTTCGGCGGCATTGAGGGTGTCGAGCAGCATCAGAAGCTCTTCGCGCCGCCGCTCCAGGGCCGCGAGGTCGTCTTCGGCCTTTTGCAGGAAGGCCCGCAGGCCCTCGACCACGGGTTCATCGATCACCGAGTCCGCGGAATCCAGGGCCCCCTGGAGCTGGATGTCCGCCCCCGCCCGACGGGTTTCACCCCGCAGGTGGAGGGAGTTGATCTCGACGAGATCGGCGACGATCCGGACCCGCCAGCTGGCGCGCCCGCCGAAATCCAGGGCCCAGGGGTGGCAGGCGGCGATTTCCGATGGGCTCAACATGACGCCCCCCGGAATCCCGCTTCAGGCGCCGCCCGCCCCGAATCGCGCTTTTCCGTATGTCCCGCGACGACAGATGCCATTTCGGTCTCCCCTGGAAGCCATGCAGATGGAGGTCTCCTCGCAACTTCTGCACCACGCCACCGAAAGGACCGGAAAATTCGTTCAAGCCATTGTTTTTAAATAAATAAGCTGAGCCGTTACCCCCCGCTTCCGTCGCGCCCCGCCGGGGCTGTCCGATTCGGGGACACTGGTTGGAGGCCCCGGGGGGAGCCGTGTCGTAATTCGCGACACGCGGCTCAGAAGCGGTTCTTCCATTCCCGGAGCGCGCCAAAGACCTCCTCCGGGGACGAAAGCGGATGGCCCGCCGCACGCCGGGCCGCCTGCACCACGGCGGCTTCCTCGACCCTCAGGAAGGGATTGGTCTCCAGTTCGTCCCCCATCAGCGACGGCACGGTGGGCTGCCCATCCGCGCGACAGTGGGTCATCCAGCGCTGGCGGTCCTGGAGACAGACGTTGGCGGGCTCGACCGCAAGGGCAAACACCGCGTTGGCGAGGCTGTATTCGTGGGCGGAATAGACTTCCGTCGTGGGCGGAAGGGCCGCGAGGCGGGAGAGCGAGGCATGCATCTGGGCCATCGTCCCTTCAAACACCCGACCGCAGCCGCAGGGGAACAGGGTGTCGCCGCAGAACAGGTGGCTGCCGTCATAAAACGCAAGGTGATCAAGGGTATGGCCCGGCACCTCCATCACCCGGAACGGCGCCAGGCCGGCCATGACGAAGATCCGGTCCCCCTCCACCACACGGCGATCAACCCCCGGGATCCCCGACGCCGCCGGGCCAAAAACCGGCACCGGCGACCGGGCCACCAACTCGCCAATCCCACCGATGTGGTCCGCATGGTGGTGAGTGATGAGGATGCCCTGGAGCCGCAGGCCCCGCTCCTCGAGGGTCGCCAGGACCGGCCCGGCGTCGCCGGGGTCGACGACCACGGCGTCCTCGCCCCGCCGCAACATCCAGATGTAATTGTCGTCGAATGCCTTGATTGGCTCGATGGCCAGTCCGCTCATGGAATTCCTCCGATTTCAACGCTCGATGCCCCGCGGCATCGACCGATGCCGCTTCCTGGGCGCGAACGTGGAGCGGAGGAGCAATCGCCGGGCCAGGGGTTCCGGCCGGCGGAAAGGCGGGCTGCGCAGGGACAAACCCAGTCAGCGGAAATGAAAAGGGCGGCCCCGTGAGGCCGCCCTTGTCGAGTCGGGAACTCGCTCGGCCGGCTAGGCTGCGATGGCGGCCTCGATCTCGGCGAAGGTACGTGGAATCTCGGTGCCCTCCATGGGCAAGCCAATCTGGCGGGCAATCTGCGCGGCGGAGAATATCCCCCGAATCACGTCCCGCCCATCTGCGCCTCGCTCGATTACCAGGGCGTGCTGACGGCCGGAGCGGCGCAGGGTGGCCACCACATGCCCCACCTCGGCCTTGGCCACATCGCTGAGAAAGACGGCTTCCATATCCGCCAGGGGCGTCATCACGTTGCCGACTTCCAGGTCCTGCACTTTCCCGCCGCGGGACTGGGCCACGCGCACCGGCCGCTCGCCAAGCAGGTCGGCGGTGGTGATGACGCCCACCACTTCCCGCTGGCCATCGACCACGAGGAGGAGACGAACGCCCCGCAGCTTCATGGCATGGTTGGCATCGGTGAGACTGGTGTTGCCGGCCACGGTGGCGGCAGGAACCCGGCGCAGATCCGTCATGACTTCCAGGGCGGGCGAATCCTCCCGCACCCGTTCCGGCCCCGCCGCATCGGCCACGCCGATCTTGGAGCCCCGCAATGGTTGCTGAGCAAGCGGCAGGTAGTGATCCCGTTTCATGGTGAACCCCCCTCTTTTAATATGAGCGATGTGGGAATAGCCGGACGGATCACCTCAGGCGGTTGGCTGTCAGGGATGACCCGGCCGAGCTTTCCTTTGACCAACCCCCGCGAATGGAAGTTCCCGAGCCCGTCGGATCAGCAAGGAGGCCGGGTGGCCTCGCCCTCCCCCTCGTCGTCCCCGCCTTGGTAGGCGTCGGGAACGAAGAACTGCCGGGAGCGAAAGAGGATCCGGGACAGTTCAAGCAAGGCCTGCTGATAGACCTGACGTTTGAAATCGATCACCGTTTCCAGGGGAATCCAGTAATTGCTCCAGCGCCAGGCATCGAATTCGGGGTGGGTGCAGGCACGCAGGGACACATCGGTGTCCCGCCCCACCAAGCGAAGCAAATACCAGATCTGCTTTTGACCCCGATAGGTGTTGCGCCACTCCCGTTTGACCCAGTGGCGGGGAACGTCGTACCTCAGCCAGCCCCGCGTCCGCCCGAGAATCTTGACATGCTCCGGGCGCAGCCCCACTTCCTCGTAGAGCTCCCGAAACATGGCCTGTTCGGGGGATTCTCCGTGCTTGATGCCGCCCTGCGGAAATTGCCAGGCATGCTCACGGATTCGTTTTCCCCAGAAGACCTCGTTACGCGCATTGACCAGAATGATGCCGACGTTCGGGCGATAGCCTTCACGATCGAGCATGGTTAAATCCATGAATTGACAGGTTGTGTTGATTCTTTCACAACCGGCCGCGCATTTGAAGCCTACGCCCCTGCCGGGTTCTCAACGATCCTGGCGGCCGGCAGGCGCTGCGCTGCGGTACACTTCGCGGCTCCGCAAACTTTGCCAGCCCATTGCCATGCGCGCCTCGCAGTTCCTCATCTCCACCCTCAAGGAAGCCCCCTCCGACGCCGAAGTCACCAGTCAGAAACTCATGCTGCGGGCCGGCATGATCAAGAAGGTGGCCGCCGGGATCTACACCTGGATGCCCATGGGGCTGCGGTCCTTGCGCAAGGTGGAGGGAATCGTGCGGGAAGAGATGAATCGGGCGGGGGCCATCGAAGTGCTGATGCCGGCCGTCCAGCCCGCCGAGCTGTGGCAGGAATCGGGCCGCTGGGCGTTCTACGGCGCTGAACTGCTGCGCTTCAAGGACCGCCACGAGCGGGATTTCGTCATCGGGCCCACCCATGAAGAGGTCATCACAGATCTCGCCCGCCGCGAACTGCGCAGCTACCGCCAGTTGCCCAAGCATTTCTACCAGATCCAGACCAAGTTCCGCGACGAGATCCGACCCCGCTTTGGCGTCATGCGCGGGCGCGAATTCACCATGAAGGATGGCTACTCCTTCCACGCGAACTTCGACGACCTGAAGCGGGAATACCAGAACATGTACGCCACCTATAGCCGCATTTTCACGCGGCTCGGGTTGGCCTTCCGGGCCGTGGCGGCGGACACCGGCTCCATCGGCGGCACCGGCTCCCACGAATTCCACGTCATCGCCGAGACCGGCGAAGACGACATCGCCTACTGCCCGGATTCCGACTACGCGGCCAACGTCGAGCTGGCGGAGGCCCTGACGCCCGCCATCCAGCGCCCGGCACCGGCCCAAACGCTCGTCAAGGTCGCCACGCCGGGGGTCAAGACCATCGAGGAGGTCTCAGCCTTCCTCAAGGTGCCCGCCAGCGCGACGGTCAAGTCGGTCGTGGTAGAGGGCGAAGACGGGAAGCCGGTGCTACTCCTCCTGCGGGGCGACCATGAACTCAACGAAATCAAGGCCGGCAAGCTGGCGGGCCTGAAGAGCCCCCTCACCTTCGCGAGCGCCGAGTCGCTGCGCGCCGCCTTCGGGGCCGAGGGCGGCTCCCTGGGCCCGATCGGCTTCGCCGGGCGGGTGGTGATGGACCGGGCGGTTGCCGTCATGGGGGATTTCGTGACCGGCGCCAATGACGACGACCACCATTTCACCGGCGCCAACATCGGTCGGGACTTTCCGGAGCCGGACGTCGCTGATTTGCGCAACGTCGTGGCTGGCGACCCATCCCCGGACGGCGCCGGATCCCTGGCGCTGTGCCGGGGTATCGAGGTGGGCCATATTTTCCAGCTGCGCACCAAGTATTCCGAGGCCATGGGCTGCAAATTCCTCGACGAAGGGGGACGCGAACAGGTCATGGAAATGGGCTGCTACGGCATCGGCGTCTCCCGCATCCTGGGCGCCGCCATCGAACAGAACTATGACACCCGAGGCATCATCTGGCCCGCCGCCATCGCACCCTACCAGGTGGTCATCTGCCCGGTGGGCTGGGGAAAATCGGAGGCCGTCCGGCAGGAGGCCGCCAAACTTTACGACGTTCTCGTCACGGCAGGCCTCGATGTCATCCTCGACGACCGGGATGAACGCCCCGGCGTGATGTTCGCCGACTGGGAACTGATCGGCGTTCCCCACCGCATCACGATTGGCGACCGCGGCCTGAAGGAAGGGCTGGCCGAGTACCAGGGTCGGCGCGATCCCGAGGCCACCAAGATTCCGGTCGCCGACATCGCCGCCTTTGTGCGGAGCAAGGTTCTGGCGTGACGATCCGCACCCGCACTGCGGATCGATCGCCCCTGCACCGTCTGGTGCGGGGCGCACTGCTCGCGGGCCTGTTTGCCATTTCGCCCCTCGTTCACGCAGGCGCCCAAATCTATGAGCCCCTGGCCGCCAGCGTGCAGGCCGCCCTCCATGCCGCGGTTGCAGATTCCGCGCCGCCAGATACGCTGTTTGCCGGGCACCCGGAGAATCAGCGCTGGCTGCAGCAGATGTCGGATCGGCTGGCGCGCCGCATCCCCGACCGTGCCTACCGCGAAGACCTGCTCAAGTCGGTCTATTACGAAGCCACCCGGGCGGGCCTCGACCCCCAGCTGGTCCTCGGTCTCATCCAGGTGGAGAGCGGCTTTCGCAAATACGCCGTGTCCACTGCCGGGGCGCGGGGCTTCATGCAGGTCATGCCTTTCTGGGTCAAACTCATCGGCCGCCCGGCGGACGATAACCTGTTCCACCTACGGACCAATCTGCGCTACGGCTGCACCATCCTGCGCCACTATCTCGCCATCGAAAAGGGTGACCTCTTCCGCGCCCTGGGCCGCTACAACGGCAGCCTGGGCCGCGCCGAGTATCCCAACCTGGTTCGCGGCGCCTGGGAGCGGCAGTGGTCCTACTCCCACGCCAGCGCCGAGCCCGCAGTCATCGCTCGAAACTGAGCATTTCCGCCGTTCAATGGAAGTCCCCGCGTGTTCAAACGCCTTCGCATCGTCGTTTTGCTTTTCATCCTGGTCACCGTGGCCTTGGGAACCTGGCGGACCGAATCCCGCCTCAGGGACTGGCAGAACAGTCTCCATGTGACCCTCTACCCCCTGGCCGGAGACGATTCACCGGTCACCCGGACTTACCTTGCGGGCCTCCAGGCTGCCCACTTCGAGCCCCTCGCGGATTATTTCGACACGGAGGGGCATCGGCTCGGGCTCCCATTGCTCAAGCCGGTCAGCCTCCAGCTCGCCCCGACCCTCCATACCGCACCACCCCCGCCCCCCAAGTCTGGCGACAGCACCCTCGCCGCCATCCTGTGGAGTCTGCAAATGCGCTACTGGGCCTGGCGGCATGACGAATCGCCTGGACCAAAGCCCGATGTCCGGCTGTTTCTCGTCTATCACGACCCGGCCCGTAGCCCGGCCCTCGCCCATTCCACCGGCCTTCGGGAAGGGCGCATGGCCCTGGTGCAGGTCTTCGCCAGTCCGGCCGACCAGGGCAGCAACCAGGTCGTCGTAGCCCACGAGCTCCTGCATACCCTGGGGGCCACGGACAAATACGATCTGGCCACCCTGATGCCGAACTTTCCCGACGGCTACGCCGACCCGCAGCGCGAGCCACCCATTCCCCAGGAGCAAGCCGAGTTGATGGCCGGACGCATCCCGGTGGGTGGCCAGACGGCCGACATTCCCGCCTCCCTCGGCCAAACCCTGATCGGTCCCCGCACCGCCCGGGAAATAGGCTGGGTCAAATCTCCCTGAATCCTCGCCGGGCGACTTCAGCGCCGCATTGACGCCAGGCGGACGGGGCGCGAATATGACTGTATGTCAATACAGCCCCCCAATGGAAATTCACCGTCCCGCGCGGCCCTCCGAGGCCGGGGCAGTTCCAGTCAGCCAGATAGTCGCTTCCTCGTCTGGCGGCGTCAGGTCGAGGACGACGGCTGGCCCCAGGAACCCGGGGTGGCCCCCCGCACCCGATTGCAGGTGGATACGGCCCGCACAGTCATCACCTACAACCAATCGCCGGACATCCCCTTCGACCGCTCCATCAACCCTTATCGGGGTTGCGAACATGGTTGCGCCTACTGCTTTGCCCGGCCGTCCCACGCCTGGCTGGGCCTCTCCCCCGGACTCGATTTCGAAACCCGATTGTTCTGGAAGCCGGATGCGCCACGCTGTCTCGAAACCGAGCTCGCCCATCCCGCCTACCGCCCCGGACCCATCGCCCTCGGCGTCAATACCGACGCCTGGCAACCCGTCGAGCGCCAGACCGGACTCACCCGGGAGTTGCTCCAGATCCTGGCTGTGTGCCGCCACCCCCTCAGCACCATCACCAAATCCGCGCTGATCGAGCGGGACATCGATGTGCTGGGAAGCATGGCCGAACACGGCATCGTCAAGGTCATGGTGTCCATCACCACCCTCGACGCCACCTTGGCGCGGCGCCTGGAACCTCGCGCCGCCAGCCCTGCCCGCCGCCTCGAGGCGCTGCGGAAACTCGCCGAGGCCGGCATTCCCACCGGGGTCATGTTCGCGCCGCTGATCCCCGGCCTGAACGATCACGAACTGGAGGCCGTTTTGGCGGCGGCTGCGTCCGCGGGGGCCCGGTCGGCCGGTTGGGTCCTGTTGCGCCTGCCCCACGAGGTGGAGCCACTCTTCACGGAATGGCTTGAGGTCCACGTGCCGGATCGGGCGGGGCGGGTGCTAAGCCTGATTGGGCAGACCCGTGGCGGACAAAGGTACGATGCGCGCTTCGGCCACCGCATGCGCGGCGAGGGCCCCTTGGCCACGCTTTATGAACAGCGGATGAGCGTGGCGTCCCGCCGCCTCGGCCTCGCCGCTCCCCAGCCCCCTTTGCGCAGCGATCTTTTCATGCCGCCACGCCGAGACGAGCGGCAGGGAGAACTGTTCTAGGACCCGCGTCAGGAAGCGCGGCTCGCCATCCCCTCGTATAGCCCGACACAGAGATCGAGCTGCTCGAGAATGCGCTCGCTGGTGGTGGCGACATGGCTGGCCGCCTGGGCGGAGCGATCGGCCTGATCGAGGGCGCCCTTGAAAAAGAACCATTGCTGATCGACCAGGGCCAGTTCGTCGCGCACCGCGCCCGTGCTTTCCGGTGCCTTGCCGAGTTCGGCCTGGGCCTGCTCGAACTCACCCAGCGCTTTGTCCAGGGCGGTCTTGGAGTCCGCGACCTGCACCCCTGCCCGCTGGAAGAAATAGAACTTGGCCATGCGCTGGGACAGCATGCGCTGCCGCCCGGCCAGACCGATAATCCGGCCAAAGCTTCCGCCCTGGGCCTTCTCATACGCCAAGGTCAGCCGGTGGGCGGCCGCCAGGACCGACTCGTTGGCCTTGAAAAGCGCTGGGGCTGCCTCCATCACGGGGGGCTTGGCAAGCACTGCTCGGGAGGTTTCCCACTCCGTCTTGAGTTGGCCCAGAGCCGCGGCGATGTCCGGATTGGGCTGGAGGGTCGTCAGCTCCGCCAACTGACGGTCGAACAGACTCACTGATGCATCCAGAATCTTGCGCCCGCGGTCGGTTTCCACCTGGGTCAGCATCATTAGCCAAGCCTTCGCCGCCCGTTGGGACAACATGCGCTGACGGCCGGCCTTGTTTACAGCGGCAGGCAGACTCAAGCCCGCTGCGGGCGGAGCGGAAACCGCTGGCATCGCCCAGGCAAGCAGCAGGGCCGACCCCAATCCCAAGACACGACGACGTTCCATGACCAATGCCTCCCGAATAAATTCCGGAAGGTTAACGGTCTGCCACCCACGGCTTTGAGCGCTCGGGCGAGATTTTCCGCTCAGGCGGTGCCGCCCACCGTCAGCCCATCGATGCGCAAGGTCGGCTGGCCCACGCCCACTGGAACGCTCTGCCCTTCTTTGCCGCAGGTGCCAACGCCGGAGTCGAGGGCCATGTCGTTGCCGATCATGCTGACCCGGGTGAGGGCGTCCGGGCCGTTGCCGATCAGGGTCGCGCCCTTCACCGGCCGCGTCACCTTGCCATCCTCGATGAGATAGGCCTCGGCGGTGGAAAAGACGAACTTGCCGGAGGTGATATCCACCTGACCACCCCCAAAATTTACCGCGTAGAGCCCTTTCTTGACCGACTGGATGATCTCCGCCGGGTCACGGTCGCCATTCAGCATGTAGGTGTTCGTCATGCGAGGCAGCGGCAGGTGGGCGAAGGATTCCCGGCGGCCGTTGCCCGTCGGCGCCATGCCCATCAGCCGGGCATTGAGCATGTCCTGCATGTAGCCGGTGAGAACACCGTCTTCGATGAGCACCGTGCGCGAAGTCGGATTGCCCTCGTCGTCGATGGTGAGGGAGCCGCGCCGGTCGGGGATCGTTCCGTCATCCACCACCGTCACGCCCTTTGCCGCCACTTGCTGACCGATCCGGCCGGAGAAGGCGGAACTGCCCTTGCGATTGAAATCTCCTTCCAGGCCATGGCCAATTGCCTCGTGCAGGAGAATCCCCGGCCAGCCCGGCCCCAGCACCACGCTCATGGTCCCGGCGGGGGCGGCCTCCGCGTCGAGATTGACCCGCGCCTGATGCACGGCCTGGCGGGCGTACTCGCGAAGCCGGTCGTCGGTGAAATACGCATAGTCGTAGCGCCCGCCGCCGCCGCCGCTGCCCTGCTCGCGACGCCCCGCGTCCTCCATGATGACCGAGACCGACACCCGCACCAGGGGCCGGATGTCCGCCGCCAGATGGCCATCACTGCGCGCCACCAGGACCACTTCCCAGGATCCGACCACGTGGGCCATGACCTCGATGACCTTTGGATCCTCGGCCCGCGCGAAGCCTTCCAGGCGTTCGAGGAGGCGTACCTTGGCATCGGCTTCCAGCGACAACAGAGGGTCGTCTGCCCGGTAGAGCGGCTGCAGGGCCGCGCCACTTCGCACGGGCGCCGGGCGCGCGCCGCCCCCCGCTGCACCCACCGCCCGGGTGGCCTCCGCCGCCGCCATGAGGGCCGGCAGGCTGATGTCGTCCGAATAGGCGAAGGCGGTCTTTTCCCCGCTGATCGCCCTCACCCCGACCCCCTGGTCGATATTGAAACTGCCCGACTTCACGATCCCCTCCTCGAGGCTCCAGGCCTCGGTGCGGTGATACTGGAAATACAGGTCCGCATAGTCGAGGCGATGGGTAAGCAGGCTACCGAACACCGACTCGAGATGGCCCTCCGTCAGATCGTAGGGCGCAAGGAGCAGGCGGTGGGCCGAAGCAAGGGGAGCAGAAGAAGTAGTCATGAAGTCTTTCGATCAGGGGAGACGGCGATGGTTCAGGGCGGGCAGGCTTTCCCGGATGGCGGCGAGACGGGCGGGATCCACGTCGGCCATGACCACCCCCCAGCCCTCCGAGCGGCGCCCGAGTACCTGGCCCCAGGGATCCGCGACAAGGGTGTCGCCGTAAGTCAGGCGCCCGCTGGGGTGACGTCCGCCTTGGGCCGGGGCCATGATGTAACACTGATTTTCGATCGCCCGCGCCCGCAACAGCACCTCCCAGTGGTCCTTGCCGGTGGTGTAGGTGAAGGCGGCGGGGAGGATGGCCAGATCCACTGCCCCCATGGCGCGAAACAATTCGGGAAAGCGCAGGTCGTAGCACACCGCGAGGCCGACGCGGCCGCAGGGCGCGTCGAAGGTGACGACATCCGTGCCGGGTTCGATGGTCGCGGCCTCGTCGTAGCGCTCCTGCCCACGCTGAAAGCTGAAGAGGTGGATCTTGTCGTAGCGGGCCACCCGCCGGCCGTCGGCGTCGAAGACCAACACTGCGTTGCGCACCCGGTCCGGGTCGCCGGATTCCATGGGAATGGTGCCGCCCACCACCCACACGGAGTTGCGGGCCGCCACCTCGGCAAGAAAATCCTGCAAACGCCCCTGGCCGTCCACCTCGCAGATGTCGACCTTGTCGCGCTCGTCGCCGGACATCAGGGCAAAGTATTCGGGCAGCGCAACGAGCTTGGCGCCCCCCCGGGCGGCCGCCGCGATGAGAGGTTCCACTTCCCGGAGATTGGCCTCGACATCCGGACCGGAAACCGTCTGGATGGCTGCGACACGGACAGGGGAAGGGGAATCGGAAGCGATCATGGCAAACGAAGCTCCGTGGCATGCGATGCCACTATTCGGGCCGGCCCGGACGAGTCTCCGACCCGCTCTCGAGCTTCTCCACCTTGGGATCCTGCCACTGGCCGGTCACCCGGTAATTGAAGGCGAACAGTTTTTCGATCGGATCCGACAGAGCCTTCTGGGCCAGGTAGGTGACCACCCCCGCCACTGGATTGAGGAGGCTGGCCGCCGCACCGATCGCGACCGACTCACTGAGGGTGGGCTGGACCCGGACCACAAGATCCTGGGACTCCCGCGCCAGATCCGCGGTGCCGCTCAGGGCTACCCGCGCCGCCGGACCGCGGATCTCCAGATCGTCGGTCCGCATGACGCCCGCCTTCACGTCGATGCTACCCGAAATGCGATCGAAGGCGAAACCTTCGCTGAAGACATCGCGGAAATCCAGGGTAATTCGACGCGGCAGGGACTGCAGGCTGAGTACGCCCAGCAGGCGGCCCACCCCGGGCTCAAGCTTGCGGAACTGTCCACCTTCGGCGGCAAGGGTCATCTGGCCCGCCAGGGACGGGTAATCGACCCGGGTCGGACCGCCGTTCCACCGCACCTTACCCTCGAGCTTTGCGGTGCCCCGGCGAAGGGCATCGGCATAGCCCAGCCGGGTCAGAAGCTTGCCCGCGTCGGCGGTGGTGAGCTTGAAATCCAGGTCCGTCTGGCCCGGCTGGCCCGGACGCCAAACCCCTTTGGCGGACACGTCCCCGTCAGGATTGACCAGAGTGAGGGAATCGATGTGCCACACCCCGGACTGATTGCGGGCCATGATGGCCAGGCGGCCCATCGGTTTGTCCCGCAACAGGAATTGCTGGACGCTGATGTCCAGCGACGGCAGCTTGCGCAGGGATGAGGGGTCGTCGGCCCCGTCGTCGCTGCCCTCCGGGCCGCCCCCCACCGCCAGGCGGAAGAGGCGGGCCGTGAGGGCGCCGTTGTCCTTGCCATGCCAGCGAAATTCGCCCTCGGCCTCCTTGCTGCGCACGGTGCCCTGCCAGCCCCCGGCCCGCGCCCCGGCCTGGAGGTTGAGATCCCGTACGGTCTGACCGAAGGCCAGGACCGTCCCGGCCTGGAGGCTCACCTGGGTCACGCCGCCTCCCGCCTCCGCCTCAGCCCCCGAGCTTTCGGACTCGCCCCCATCCAAGGCCTGGCGCCAGGCATCCAGATCGATCTCCGGGCGACTGACCCGGAAACTCACGCCCCGCTCGGGCAGCCGCAGCGGCAGCCCCACCGCGATGTCGCCCCGGGTCGGGTGCCAAGCTCCCTCCCCCTGCCCACGCAAGTCGATGGCCAGAATCTCTCCCAGGGTAGCGCGGATGGCATCCTCCGCCCCGCCCGGCTGCAGGGTCAGGTCGACCCGCAAGGGCCATTCGTCCGCGCTCCGCTTGTTGAAGGGCGCCGGCAGGCTGGAGGTCAAACCGCCCAGCGTGCTGCGCACCGCCACCGTCGCCCCGCGGGACTTCACCGCGACATCGGCCTTCCAGCCCACCGAGCCGGCAAGATGGTCCAACCAGGGCCATCCGTAATGGCGGCGAGCCGCTGCGAGGGAGGCCCCGCCCGCCGCCGTGAAGGCCACCACCCCATCAGACCGGGTCTCGCCCCGAATCGTCACCGGTTCATCGAGAAAGCGGCCGCGCCCATCGGACAAGGTCAGGGCCTGGGCGGTAAAGCTGACCCGCCCCCCCGCCTCGGTGATGGGCGGCAGCTCGGGCACCACCACAAGGCGGTTTCCAGAGAAGGCAAACGTCCCCCGAACCTTGGTGGATGCGGTATTGCGCAGCGGCATGTCGAGACGCAGATCGAGCCGGCCGTTGCCCTCAGCCCGCATGTCGTCGGTGAAGTGATCGATCTGCTGGGCCACCGGGCTCTCGGAGACGAAGCGGAGGAAATCCGGCGTCGGTCCGCTCGCCTTGCCCTGGATCTCCAGGAGCTCCTCTGGGGCTTCCAGATCAGCCAGGCGGGTGGACACGTCCATCAGTTCCACGCCAAAGATCCGCGCCCGGTTGGCGGTGATGGTCATCGACGCCCCCTCGAAGAGCAACTCGCCGTTGATGTCGTCGATGGGCGGCCAGCCCTCGGCATATTCCAGCCGCGCCCCGGCAATCCGCGCCCGCACCTGGAACTGCCCTCCCCGCCCGCCCACGAAGGGAAAGTCGCGCAGATCGCCCTTCAGCCGCAGGCGCGCATCGTGGGCCGTTCCGCCAACGATGCTGCGCTGCAGCCAATCCCGCGTATCCCGATTCACCACCAGGGGCATGTAGCGCCAGACGGCCGCGCCGTTGGCCTGCAGCAGGCGCGCCTGAAGATCGATTACCCCCGGGCCGGTGTCGGTGGGGACATAGGTGCCTGACGCCTGACCGCTGGCGTCGTCGTTTTCAAACTCCGCCTTGTCGAGGGAGAACTCCAGATGGCCGCTGCGCCGCTGCCATCCGCCCTCTGCCCGCACCTTGGCCAGCTGCAGTCGCGGATTGGAGAACACCTCCGGCAGGTCCAGCTTGAGGTCCGGCGTCTGAATCACGAGCCGGCCCTGGGATTCGCTGCCCTCAATGTCGCCCGAGAGGCCCGCGACGCCCGGAATGCGCTTCCAGGCCCGCAGCCCGATGCCGTCGAAGCGGGCCTTCAGCTTCCAGGCCGTTGGCGCGTCCAGCGTACCGCGCCAGTTGGCATCGAAATTATGGATCGCCCCGGTGGGGTCGAAGGATGCGAGTTGATCGACCACTCCTTGGTTGAGGGGGAGGAACACCGCCAACCGAACCAAGGCATCGAGATCCAGCACACTGGCCTGCAGGTGTCCGCCGGGCTCCGTGCCCACCCGTTGCGCCAGGCTCACGGTCACCGGGCCGAGGGCGAGGCCATCGCCGGTGGCCACGCTTACCTCGCGCAGGTCCAGACGGCGTTCGTCGCCCCGCTCGCCCAGCCCGATCCGCCCTCGCCCGCGCACGAGGGTCAGCACCGGCAACTGGGGCGCCAGTCGCACCTGCGCCGCAGCGAGATCGAAATCGGTGACGATCTGCCTTTCCCCGTCGCCGAAGCTGACCCAGGCCCGGGCACTCCCCCGCCCTCCGGCCTCGTAGGGAAGATCGACCCAGGGCTGAAAGGCGCGAAGGTCCGCGCCATCCACCCGGGCATACACCTCGCCGCGCCACTCGGCGATCGGCCGGGGCAGCGCACCCCGCAGGTCGCCCCGCACGTCCAGCGAGGACGCCAGCGCGGCCGGGGGCCGGGCCTGGAGCCCGAAGCGATGATGGCCAAGAAAATGGCTCATCTGGAACTGGACGGATTCCAGCACCAGTTGTGGCGCCTGGCGTTGCTGGTCGGCCCATTCGAGCCGGGCATCCCGCACCGTCACCGTCCCCTGCTGGAGCAGCCAATCGACAAACCCGGGCTCCGCCGAATCGTCGCGAATCTCCACGCCCGCCACCACCAAGCGCCCATCTGCCCGGCGCTGCGCCACCAGTCGTGGCGCCGTCACGTCGATGCGCTGAAAGTAGGGGCGAAGGCGCAGCACGGAGGACCAGCCCAGCACGGCATCCACTTGGTCGAGTTCGAGGCCCGGCTGCCCCGCCCCATCCCGGACGGTCAATTTCGCCAGGTGGATGCGGGGGCGCAATCCGGACCAGTCCGCGGTCAGGCGGCCGATCTCCACCGGCTGCCCCACCTGCTCCGTGACCCAGCGGGCGATGGTGGGCCGCGCGTCATCGATGCGGGGCAGCACCCCATAGCGCAGGATGAGCACCACCGCACCGAAGCAAAAATACACGGCAAGCGCCGTCCAAAGGAGTCCGCGAATGAAGCGCGCGCCCCATGGGCGGCGGGCGGGGGTTTCGGCGATCGCACTCACGATGCCAAACTTTCCTGGCTCAAAAGAGGGGCGGGGGAGATCATTGACTAGAATCAGGAGGGCGCCAGGCGCGGACGGCGATGATGGCGCATCGCGAGATTTTACCTACTGGAAGGCTCTCATGTCCCAAGACTCGGTATCCGCCACATCCCTCATCGAGGCTGGCGCGACCCACTCCCGCTATCTGCAGCGCATGCTGGCGAGCCGGGTTTGGCTCCCCGAGCAACTCGCCGCGCATCTGACCACCCCCTTGGGCGAAACGGAGATGCAGGCCTTCCTGGTGGAGCGGAAGGTGGATGGCGCCAATCTGCGCCGCGTTTTGCGCCACCTGCGAACCTGGGTCCTGAGTCACCTCGTGGTGCGAGATCTCGCCGGCCTCGCGCCCCTCGCGGAGGTGACGGAGACCATGACGATGCTGGCCGATGTCGCCGTGCGCACCGCCCATGAAATCCTGCGCGCGCCCCTGGTGCAACGCTACGGCGAGCCCCTCGGCCCCGGCGGCTGGGTGCAGGAGTTCATTGTCATCGGCATGGGCAAGCTCGGGGGCCGCGAGCTCAACGTCTCCTCCGACATCGACCTGATCTTTGTCTACCCGGAGGATGGAGACACCGGCGGCGCCAAGGTCATCAGCAACTTCGAATTCTTCGAAAAGCTCGGGCGCCAGATCATCCAGGCCCTGGCGGAGGTCACCGAGGACGGCCAGGTGTTCCGGGTGGACATGCGCCTGCGCCCGAACGGCGACTCGGGGCCTCTGGTATGCGGCTTCGACATGCTGGAAAACTACTTCATCACCCAGGGGCGGGAGTGGGAGCGCTACGCCTGGATCAAGGCCCGGGTGATGAATGGCGAGCGGTTCGGCGAGCTGGAGGCCATTTCGCGCCCCTTCGTCTTTCGCAAGTATCTGGATTTCGGCGCCATCAACGCCATGCGGGAGCTGCACGCCCAGATCCGCCGGGAGGTCGCGCGGCGGGATCGGGCCCACAACATCAAGCTCGGCCCGGGCGGGATCCGCGAAATCGAGTTCATCGCCCAAGTGTTTCAGTTGATCCGCGGCGGACGGGATCGAGCCCTGCAGATCAAACCCACCCTGAAAGTGCTGGCCCTCCTGGGCCAACGCGGCATTCTCGAGGCCAAGACGGTCGACAAACTGGCCCGTGCCTACGACTTCCTGCGCCGCCTGGAACATCGCCTCCAGTACCTGGACGACGCCCAGACCCACGACCTGCCGGCCAATGCCGAGGACCAGGCCCGGATCGCCCGTTCGATGGGCTGTGCCGATTACTCCGAACTCCTCGCCGTACTCGATGGCCATCGACATTGCGTCAGCCAGCATTTCGACGACGTCTTTGCCAACCCCACCGAGGACGCTCACCCCCTCGACGCCGTGTGGTCCGGGGCCGACGATCTGCCTCGCACCACCACCATCCTCACGACCCTGGGCTACGAGAATCCGGAGGGCGCGGCCCGGCGTCTGGCGGCCATCCAGGCAAGCCCCCGCTACCTGCAATTACCCCCAAAGATCCGCAGCCGCTTCGATGCCCTGGTGCCGCGACTGATCGAGGCGGCCTGCAATTTTACCGACGCCGACACCAGCCTCAGTCGCGCCCTCGACCTCCTGGAAATGGTGAGCGGTCGCGGCGCCTACCTCGCCCTGCTGCAACAGTATCCCCAGGCGCTGAGCAAGGTGGTGGAGCTCATCAGCGCGTCGTCCTGGGCCGCGCAGTATCTCAATCGGCATCCGATCCTGATGGACGATCTTCTCGACCCCCGTCAGCTCGAGGCCCCCAACTGGCCCGCCTTCCGGGCCGAACTCCACCAGGCCCTCACCGAACTTGAACCCGACACCGAGCGGCAAATGGACGTGATGCGGGAGCACCACCACGCCGCGGTGTTCCGCCTGCTCACCCAGGACTTGGCGGGTAGCCTGTCGGTGGAGGGCCTGGCAGACCATCTCTCGGCCCTGGCGGACATCATGCTGGACGAGACAATCCCGGTGTGCTGGGCAAAGATCCGTAACCGCCATCGCGACGCACCCCGCTTCGCCGTCATCGCCTACGGCAAGCTGGGTGGCAAGGAGCTGGGCTACGCCTCCGACCTGGACATCGTGTTTCTCTATGACGACGAGGCCCCCGAGGCGGCCGAGCACTACGCGCGTCTGAGTCAGCGCATCAACACCTGGCTGTCGAGCCAGACGGCTGCAGGCATGCTCTTCGAGACCGATCTGCGCCTGCGCCCCAACGGAGAGTCCGGGCTTCTGGTCTCCTCAATCGACGCTTTCCACCGCTACCAGCGGGAGTCGGCCTGGGTGTGGGAGCATCAGGCCTTGACCCGCGCGCGATTTGCCGCCGGGGATCGTGCCCTGGGCGAGCGCTTCGAGACGATTCGGCGGGCCGTCCTCATGCAACCCCGGGATCTCGCCCCCTTGCGGGAGGAAGTCGTCAAGATGCGCCAGAAGATGCGCGATGCCCACCGGGGCAAGCCTCCCCTCTTCGATCTCAAGCACGATCCCGGCGGGCTGGTGGACGTCGAGTTCCTCGTCCAGTTTCTGGTCCTCGGCCATGCCGGAGCCCATCCTGAACTCGCCGATAACGTGGGCAACATCGCCCTCCTGCGTCGGGCCGGGGAACGTGGGCTGGTGGATGCGCGCCTCGCGGAGCAATGTGCCGACGCCTACCGGGAGCTTCGCCGACTTCAGCACCGCCAACGCCTCAATGGCCATCCTTCCAGAGTGGAAGCCGAGCCGGTGGCCGTTTTGCGGGCGCCGATCATTGAGCTTTGGGAGACGACGTTTCCACCCAAATCGGCAGCAATCCTTGCCGAAAAAGCGGATAAATGAGATCATTGGAGGCTTAATTTGCGGGCGGCCACATCCACCGCCCCCAGCCCAAAGGAAATTCCATGAAAGCCGACATCCATCCCAAATACGCGGAAGTGCAGATCACCTGCAGCTGCGGCAACTCCTTTACCACCCGCTCCACCCTGAGCAAGCCCCAGCTCCACGTGGAAGTGTGTTCCGCATGCCACCCGTTCTACACCGGCAAGCAGAAGATCGTGGACACCGCCGGCCGCGTCGAGCGCTTCCGCCAGAAATATGGCAGCGTTCAGCGCCTTGGCTGAGACGGGCCGATCGCGCTGGAGAAAGGCAGCCTTGGCTGCCTTTTTTCTTTGGCCGGCGCCTGAATTGAGGAGCGGCCATGGTCGCCGCTGACGCGGCCCAGCCTGGGCTGCGAGCCCGCCTCCTGGGCTTTCTTTTCAGCCCTCGGGGCATCGTGGTTCTCGCCTCGATTTATCTCCTCGTCGGGCTGACTGGTCATGATCCCTGGCGCGGCGACGATTCCCGCTATTTCGGCCCCATCGTTGGGGCGCTGCGGGACGGCCATTGGCTGCTCCCCGCCATCGGGGGCGAACCCTATCTGGAATACCCGCCCCTCTACTACTGGCTCGGCGCGGTGACCGCCTGGGTCGCCGGGCCGTTCCTTCCCATGCACGACGGCGCCCGGCTGGCCAGCGCCCTCTGCATCGGCGTGATGCTCTTCTCCCTTGCCCGGGCCGCCTCGGCGCTCTTCGGGCGCCCCACCTTGTCCACGGTGTGTCTCCTGGCACTGGGCACCCTGGGCCTGGTGGTCCACGCCCATGAGACCCAGCCAATTCTGGCCGTTCTCGCCACGACATCACTCACCTTGGCCGCCCTCGCCAAGCTCCCCAAATCGCCCCGCGGCGGCGGGCTCGTCGCCGGGGCAAGTGGCGGCCTGAGTTTTCTCGCTGGCGGTTTGGCGGGCGCCCTGCCCTCCGTGGCCCTCCTTTTCACTGCCATGATCGCCCCCCCGGCTGAGACCGCCCGGTCGTCCCGGCTGGCCGTGACGGCCGGAATTCTGTTGGGATGCGCCATCGCCGCCGCCTGGCTGATTCCCCTCTTCGCCCTCCATCCCGAGCCAGCGGCGATGTTATGGCGGCAGCAGGTGGCCGGTCTGATCCCGTCCCTCGACAACCTGCGCCAGCCATCCTTCATGATCCAGCAACTGGGATGGTTTCTCTGGCCACTGTGGCCCATCGCCGGCTGGGCCCTGTGGCGGGCGAGGCGTCAGCTCGCCGAATACCCCTGGCGGCTCGCCCTCGTTCTACTCGTCGTCACGCTGGCCACGGTGCTGCTCCTGGCCGATTCCCTGCGGCCAGCCAACCTGCTGCCCCTGATTCCCGCCCTGGCCTTGATCGCCAGCGCCGGGGTGCCTTCCCTTCGGCGCGGGGCCGCCAGCGCATTCGACTGGTTCGCCATCATGACCTTCGTCGTATTCGCGCTCCTCGTCTTCCTGGCCTGGACTGCCATGGGGCTCGCATGGCCGCCGGGGCTGTCCCGTCAGCTCGTGAAGCTCGCCCCGGGTTTCCATCTGAATTTCACCTGGGTACCCGGCGTCGCGGGCGGAATCCTGGTGACCGCTTGGCTCGCGCTGGTGTGGAACGCCCCCCGCTCACCCAATCGGGGCGCCATCAACTGGGCCACCGGAACAACGCTGCTGTGGACCTTGGCGGTACTCCTTCTCATGCCCTGGTTCGACCACGGCAAGAGCTACCGCCCGGCTGCTGAAGGCCTGGCCAAGGCCTCAGCGGCCGCCAAGGCGGAATGTGTGGCGGCGGACGACCTCAGCCCCAGTCTGCGCGCCTCCCTCAGCTACTTTACGGAGATACGGCTCGCGCCGGCTTCTGACTGGGGGCGCAACTGCGCCTTGCGCCTCGTCGCGATGGACCACCGAGAAATTTTGCCAAGCCTTCCCACTGCGGCCCGGCGCGTCTGGGAATACCGGCGCGGCGGGGGGCGCCAGCTTGAGGTCTTGCAACTCTACCGGATCAGCGAGCCCGCCCTGTACAAACCCTGATGCCGGGCCCCCGCTCTCTTACACCTTTAGAAAGTGGGTTCGGTAGTGGGCAAGCTCTGCGATGGATTCGTGGATGTCCGACAGGGCCTCGTGTTTGCCCTTTTTTGCGACCCCTTTGGCCACCTCCGGCCGCCAGCGCCGGGCCAGCTCCTTGAGGGTCGAAACATCCAGGTTGCGATAATGAAACCAGGCCTCCAGGCGCGGCATGTAGCGGGCGAGAAAGCGGCGATCCTGACAGATGGAGTTGCCGCACATCGGTGAGGACCGCTCGGGCACCCATTCCTGAAGGAAGGCCAGCATCGTCGCCTCTGCTTCCTCTTCGCCAAACGGGGACGCCTTGACCCGATCGATCAGGCCGGAACGCCCGTGGGTGGTGCGATTCCATTCATCCATGCCGTCCAGGACCGCCGCCGGCTGGAAGACGGCGAGCACAGGGCCCTCGGCCTTGACCTTCAGGTCGCCATCGGTAACGACCATCGCGATCTCGATGATGCGGTCGCGATCAGGTTCAAGCCCGGTCATTTCCAGGTCCAGCCAGACGAGGTGATTCGGATCCTGTGCCATAATTTCCCGCGAACGATAAAAAATTGATTCTGTCACAGATTCACCCTTTCCCCGCCGCCCTCGGGTCGATGACCGCCTCCGCCTTCACCCTGCTGTTCCTGACCGGCCTCACTCTGTCGACCGGACTCCGCCTTTGGCTTGCCACCCGCCAGATCGCCCATGTCGAGCGTCATCGCGACCGCGTGCCGGATGATTTTTCCGCCACCGTGGGTCTCGCGGCCCATCAGCGCGCCGCGGAATACACCGTGGGAAAGATGCGACTCGCGCGTTGGCACCTGCTGACCAACGCCCTCGTACTCCTCGTTCTCACCCTTGGGGGGGGCATCCAGATCCTGCATGACGTTTGGGCCGCGGCAGGGTGGGAAGGTGGAAGCCTGGGCCATGGCGTTGCACTCATCGCCTCGGTGGGCATCGTCGGCTGGCTGGTGGATCTTCCCTTCGGCTGGATCCGGACCTTCGGCCTCGAAGCCCGCTTCGGTTTCAACCGCATGACCCCCACCCTGTTTTGGAGCGACACCGCCCGCCAAGCCGCCCTCGCCGTCGCCCTGGGGCTGCCCATTCTCGTGGGATTGCTGTGGATCATCGAGGCCGCTGGCGAGTGGTGGTGGCTGTACGCCTGGGCGGGCTGGATGAGCCTCAATCTGGGCATGATGGTAATCTGGCCAACCTTCATTGCGCCGCTCTTCAACCGCTTCGCCCCCCTCGCCGAAGGGGAAACCAAAGGCCGCGTGGAGGCCCTGCTGACCCGGTGCGGCTTTCGCTCCAACGGCCTGTTCGTGATGGACGGGTCCCGCCGATCGGCCCATGGCAACGCCTATTTCACCGGCTTGGGGGCTGCAAAGCGCATCGTTTTCTTCGACACCCTGCTCGAAAAACTCGCCCCCACCGAAATCGAGGCGGTCCTCGCCCACGAATTGGGCCATTTCCGCCACCACCACGTCATCAAGCGCCTAGTGGTGCTCGGCGGCGCCTTCCTCGTCTTTTTTGCACTGCTGGCCTGGCTGACTGGGCAGCCCTGGTTTTTCCAGGGCCTTGGTGTTGCCGCGCAGGACACCCCCACCGCCCTCATCCTTTTTGCCGAAGTCTTGCCGGTACTTCTCTTCCCCCTGGCTCCCGTTCTGAGCGTCTGGTCGCGGCGCCATGAGTTTCAGGCTGACCACTACGCGGCCACCCATGCCAATCCCGAAGATTTGATTTCTGCGCTCATCAAGCTCTATCGCGACAATGCCTCGACTCTGACCCCGGACCCGGTCTATTCATCGGTCAACGATTCCCATCCCCCCGCCCTCCAGCGGGTGGCTCAGTTACGCAAGTGGCAGGAGGCCAAGGCATGAAACACTGGATCATTGCGGCGCTACTCCTCGCCATGCTTCCGCAGAGCTGGGCGACGTCCTTCGTCGGCGCGGACGCGACGGCCGGCCAAGTCCTCCACGCGAAGCACTGCGTGAGTTGCCATGCCCAGCAATATGGGGGTCCCGAGGGCGAGAATATCTACCTGCGGCGGACCCGGACGGTGAAGTCGGCCGAGGGCCTCGCGCAGCGCATCACCCTGTGCACCTCGATGCTCAAGCTCGGCCTGTTTCCGGAGGACGAACTCAATATCGCTGGCTACTTGAACCAGCGCTACTACCATTTCCCCTGACCTGGCCGGAGTGGCCCAGGCGACGGAAGGCGGCGTGGTGGTGGCGTCCTTCGGCCGTCAATACGAAGTCGCGACGCCGACCGGGGAGACCGTGCTGTGCGTCCCTCGTGCCAAACGCAGCATCTACGCCTGTGGCGACGAAGTGGGATTCCGTCGCACCCACGAAGCCGGTCGTGGGGTGCTGGAGGCGCTGGCACCCCGGCGCAGTCTCCTCCACCGGGCAGACGCCTTCCGGGAAAAGCTCATCGCGGCCAATGTGACCCAGATCGTGATCGTGGTCGCCACTGAGCCCTCCTTCAGCGACGAGCTCATCAGCCGTTGCCTGTGTGCCGCTGAGGCCCAGAACCTGGCGGCCTTGATTCTGCTGAACAAGATCGACCTCACTGAGCGATTGCCGGCGGCCCAACAGATTCTGGGGCCCTTCCGCAGCCTCGGCTATCCGATCCTGGAACTGGCCGCAGAATCCAGCGTCGCCGCCTTGCGACCGCATTTGGAAGGCCGCACCAGTATCCTGGTGGGGCAGTCTGGGATGGGCAAATCCACGGTGGTCAATGCCTTGCTGCCGGAGGCTCGCGCGGCGACGCGGGAAATCTCCCTGTCCCTCGACTCGGGGAAACACACCACAACCTTTGCCCGCCTCTACCACCTCGACGAGCACAGCCGATTGATTGACAGCCCGGGCCTGCAGACTTTTGGCCTCACCCACCTGTCACCCACGGCGATCGAACAGGGGTTCCGCGAGTTTTCCCCCTACTTCGGCCAGTGCCGCTTCCGGGACTGTCAGCACCTGGAGGAACCCGGCTGCGCCTTGGTGGCAGCCGCTGACAGCGGGCAGATTTCCCGGCGCCGCCTGGATCTTTTCCGCCAGATCCGGGCGGAAAACGAGGCGGCCCGACGGCTCGCCCGAGGTCACTGACCCGGCGGGATCGCTTTCGACGCCAGCAGTTCGTCCGGGTCGGGCAACGCCTCGAAGGCCGTACGTAGGGCATCGCCCCACCGTGCCCGGATCATCGCGAAATAACTACTGTCTTCATCGACGCTGGCCCAGGAGCCGACCGCCAGTTCGTTGGCATGCACGATCGCGAGATCGAGGGGCAAGCCCACCGACAGGTTCGAGCGAATCGTGGAATCCATGGAAATCAGAGCCAGCTTGGTGGCCTCCTCCAGGCTGGTCCGCGACGACAAGACCCGATCGATGATGGGCTTGCCGTACTTGGATTCGCCAATCTGAAAGTACGGTGTATCCGGCGTGGCCTCGATGAAATTGCCGGCTGCATAAATGCTGAACAGGCGCGGGGCTTCGCCGGCGATCTGTCCCCCGAGGAGGACCGAGGCATTGAAATCGATGCCGAATTCCCGCAGCGCACTGCCGTCATGACGATACACCGCCCGCAGCACCTCCCCGACGTGGCAGGCGGCTTCGAACAGATTGGTCACCGACCACAGGCTCACCGGCGCGTCGGGATCCTCCATCGCCTCCCGCAGGCGCGAGACCAAGGACTGGGTGATGGCCAGATTTCCCGCGGTCATCAGAACCAAGACCCGTTCGCCCCGCCGCTCGAAGAGATTCATCTTGCGAAAGGTGTTGATGTGATCGACCCCGGCATTGGTACGAGAGTCCGACAGGAAAACCATCCCGGCATCGAGCCGCATTGCAACGCAGTAGGTCATTCAACCCTCCAAAAATGGAAAAAGCCGACGGGGCACGCCCCGCCGGCCTTGAACTCGACAAAAGCCCGGGAACTAGGCGGAAACCGGGACCAGGAAGTCGTTGGCAATGCGGTTGCTGATGTCCTGCACCCGCGCCAGGACCTTCACCAGATAATTGTGCAATCCACCGCGCATGATGTCATCGACCCGCCCGAAGCGCAGGGACGCATCCATCTCGCCGGCCCGCCGCTCGGTTTCAGCCGAACGGTTGTTGGCCACTTTCTGCAGGTTGTTGTAGACCTCCTGCATGCAGCGGGCGAGTGATCGCGGCATGTCCGACCGGAGCAGCAGGAGTTCGGCAACCCGCGCCGGGGTGATCAGGTCCCGATACACCTTGCGATAGACCTCGAAGGCGGACACGGAGCGAAGTAAGGCACTCCATTGATAATAGTCCGCCGCGCCGCCCTCGCTTTCCCCGGCCGGGAGCAGCAGCTGGTACTTCACATCAAGGATTCGGGAGGTATTGTCCGCCCGCTCCAGGAAGGTTCCGATCCGGGTGAAGCGCCACGCCTCGTCCTGCAGCATGGTGCCAATGGTCACACCCCGCGAGAGGTGTGAGCGGTACTTGACCCACTCGAAGAACTCGCTGATTTCGATGTCGGACAGGGCGGCGGGCGAGAAATCCCGCATCTTGAGCCAGGTACCGTTGGTGGTTTCCCACATTTCGGAGGTGATGGTGCCCCGCACCGCGTGGGCGTTCTCCCGCGCCGCACGCAGACAATGCCACACGCTGGAGAGATTCTCGCGATCGAAGATCAGGAGATCGAAGACGTTCTCTGGCGTGATCTCGTCGTACTTCTCCCAATACAACTCATCGAGGCCCATGATGCGCAGCGTCGCGGCCCAGGCCTTTTCCATCTGATCCGCCGGCTGAGGCATAAGGGACAGACGGTAATTGACGTCCAGCAAGCGGGCGATGTTTTCGGCGCGCTCCATGTAGCGCGCCATCCAGTAGAGGTGATCGGCAGTTCTACTCAGCATGATGTTTCCCTTCAGGCCTCCAGCACCCAGGTGTCTTTGGTTCCCCCACCCTGCGAGGAGTTCACCACCAGCGAACCCTCCCTGAGGGCAACCCGGGTCAGCCCACCCGGGATCAACTGAATCTCTTCGCTACCAGAAAGGACGAAGGGACGCAGGTCAATGTGGCGCGGCGCGATACCGGATTCAACGAAAGTCGGGCACGCAGACAAGGCCAGGGTCGGCTGGGCGATGTATTTGTCCGGCGCGGCCACGATCTGCGCCCGGAAGGCCTCGATCTCCGCCTTGGTGGAGGCGGGACCGACCAGCATTCCATAGCCACCGGCGCCGTGGACTTCCTTCACCACCAGCTCGGGCAGATGATCCAGGACGTAGCCGAGGTCATCCTTGAGCCGGCACTGGTAGGTCGGAACGTTGTTGAGGATGGGCTCTTCACCGAGATAGAAGCGAATCATTTCTGGGACGAAGACGTAGACCGACTTGTCGTCGGCGACCCCAGTACCGACTGCGTTGCAGAGTGTCACCCGGCCCGCGTGGTAGGCCCGCATGAGGCCAGCGACACCGAGGACGGAGTCCTTGCGGAAGACGAGTGGATCGAGGAAGTCATCATCGATTCGGCGGTAGATCACGTCCACGCGCTGAGGCCCGCGGGTGGTCCGCATGAAGACCTGATCGTCATCGACGAAGAGATCCTGGCCTTCGACGAGTTCGACCCCCATCTGCTGGGCGAGGAAGGCGTGCTCGAAGTAAGCACTGTTGTAAGCCCCGGGCGTCAGCACCACCACTATCGGGTCGGTCACCCCGGTCGGTGCCACGCTGCGCAGCGTGTTGAGCAGCATGTCCGGATAGCGATCTACTGGCGCGATCTTGTTGCGGGAGAACAGGCGCGGGAAAAGCCGCATCATCATCTTGCGGTTTTCCAGCATGTAAGACACCCCCGAGGGAACCCGAAGGTTGTCCTCCAGGACATAGAACTCACCCTGGCCAGCCCGTACCACGTCGACGCCAGCGATGTGGGCGTAGATGTTTCCCGCCACATCGATACCCTTCATCTCCGGGCGGTACTGGCCATTCTGGAGAACATACTCCTTGGGAATCCGCCCCGCCTTGAGAATGTTTTGGTCGTGGTAGACATCGTGGATAAAGGCATTCAGGGCCTTGACCCGCTGCCTGAGCCCCGCTGCCAAAGCCTTCCACTCGTCGGCGGGAATGATCCTGGGAATGATGTCGAAGGGAATGAGTCGCTCTTTCCCGCCGTCTTCCCCATACACCGCGAAGGTGATGCCAAAGCGGTGGAAGAGCGCATCCGCCTCGGCGCGCTTGTGGGCAATGCGCTCCTGAGGCATCTCGCTCAACCAAGCCGAATAGCCGGAATAGTGGGAACGGACGCTACCCGCGTCGTCGGTCATTTCATTGAAAAATTTCTTGATGGTCATGGCCTGTTGCTCAATGGATTGCACATGACAGAACGCCGAAATGAATTACAGCGTATTCCGTGTCGACGATGATTCATTTACTTCTGACCCTTGGCGCAGAACCCCTTTCGGCCCTTCGCACCGGGATCGTGCCAAACCGCTCTCTATCAACCCAAAATGGTGCAAACCCCTATCATGAAACGAAAACCCCGCCTTTCGGCGGGGCTGGTTGCGATGACCAATCGGCGAATCAAATCCGCTCGAAAATGGCTGCAATACCCTGACCGCCGCCGATACACATGGTCACCAGCGCATAACGCCCGCCGGTACGTTGAAGCTCGTACAGGGCCTTAGTAGCAATGAATGCGCCCGAGCAGCCGACCGGGTGACCCAGGGCGATGGCGCCGCCGTTGGGGTTGGTCTTGCTCATGTCGAGGCCCAGTGCTTTGGAAACGGCGATGGCCTGGGCCGCGAAGGCTTCGTTGGACTCGATGACGTCCATCTTGTCCAGGCTCAAATCGGCCTTCTGCAAAGCGATCTTGGTGGCCGGGATCGGGCCTTCACCCATGATGTCGTTCGGCACGCCAGCGACCGCGTAGGACACCAAACGGGCCATCGGCTTGTAGCCGGCAGCGGCGGCAGCGGACGCGTCGGCGAGGACCATGAAGGCCGCACCGTCGTTGATGCCGGAGGCGTTGCCGGCGGTGACCGTGCCATCCTTCTTGAAGGCGGGCTTCATCTTGCCCAGGGTCTCCATGGTCGTGCTGGCCTTGACATGCTCGTCGGTGTCGAACACCACCTCACCCTTACGGGTTTGCTGGACGATGGGAACGATCTGGGACTTGAAGCGGCCCTCGGTAATGGCTGCGGTGGCCCGACGATGGGACTCGACGGCCAGAGCGTCCTGCTCTTCACGGCTGATGTTCCACTTGGCGGCCAGGTTCTCGGCGGTGATCCCCATGTGGCCCGCGCCGAACGGGTCGGTCAGGGTCGACACCATCATGTCGAGGGCCTTGACGTCGCCCATCCGGGCGCCGCTGCGCAGGGTCGGCAGCATGTAGGCGCCGCGGGACATCACTTCCACGCCGCCCCCGATACCGTAGTCACAGTCACCCAGGAGAATGTTCTGGGCGGTGGTCACGATCCCCTGCAAACCCGACGAGCACAGGCGGTTCACCGTCTGAGCCACCGAATCCATCGGCAAGCCGGCCTGGATGGCCGCGACCCGCGAAACGTAGGCGAAACGCGAATCGGTCGGAATGCAGTTCCCCACGGTGACGTAGTTGATCTGCTTGGGATCGACACCGGACCGAGCCACCGACTCCTTCATCACGATGCCAGCCAGTTCATGGGGCTCCATGCCGGCCAACGAACCACCAAAACCCCCGATCGCGGAACGCACGGCGCTCAACACCACGACTTCACGATTTGCCATCTACTCTCTCCTGTCCATAGATCAATTTTAATTTCACCGGCCGACCCAGCTTGCGATCGTCACCAGAGCCAACAAAAGCAGGCAGAGCACGAGAGACCGCCAGATCAGGCCGATCGCGCTTTGCATGAAATCGGCATCCGCATCGCCGCCCGATCCCATCTCTGGCCTCTCGACGACCTCGCCGGTTTCCTGAATCGGCATGCCCAGCCGGACACCGAGCGCGCCGCCCCCGCTTGCGATGAGGATACCTGCGGCCTTGTCGGCCCATTGCTGGGCCTGGGAGCGCCAGCAAAATACGGCATCCTCGAAATTCCCGACGATTGAGAAGGACGCGGCGGTCAGTCGGACCGGCAACCAGTCGATCACTTCGAACGCAGAACGCGCGAAGCGCCCGAAGGAGCCAAATTCCGGTTCCGCCCGGTCGCCCCAATCCTCCGCAAAAAACCGGGAAATTCTGTAAAGAATAGCGCCGCTTGGACCTGGAAGCAGCAAAAACCAGAAAACCACCCCAAAAACATTGCGATGAGCGGCCAGAAGGGCCTGCTCGATGGCCAACCGGGCCACTTCTTCCGAACTGGAATCCTCATGGGAGCGGCCTCGCCACTCACCCAGCAGCGAGCGTGCGCGATCGAGTTCCCCCATCCGCAGGGCGACCTGGATGTCGCCAAAGTAATGGCTCTCCCATCGAAATCCCATGGTCACGTAGAGCACCACGACGTTGAACGCCGCCGCGAACAAGGGGTGGATGTTCCACAGGAGATAGAACACCAGCGTCCCGCCGAGGGTAAAGGCCAGGATGACCACCCACCACGCCACCCGCCCGTTGCCAGCCCGGCCGTCGTTGAACCGGTCGACAAGAAAATCCGAAATCCGTCGCAGGGGATTTAGCGTCACCGTCTCCACCGAAAGGGGCTGGAGTTGTTCGAGCACCAGGGCGACGATGAGGGCGAAAAGGGTCATTCCGTAAGGAGGGAGGCGACGGGGAAACGGCCGAAATGCCAGTTCTTCAAGATACCACAACTCCCCTGCCCGGCGGGACGTCCACCCCGATTCAAACGCCCTGCAGATGCTGTTGGAGCATCACGATCATGCCGGCGGTGGCGCCCCAGATGTAATAGTCGCGGTAGGGCATGGCCCAATACTCCCGCATCCGCCCCCGCACCTCGACGGTGTGGCGTTGGTGATTGCGCGGATCGAGGAGAAAGGAGAGGGGGACTTCGAAGGCTTCGGCCACTTCGAAAGGATCGAGGGCCAGCTCAATGGGCGGCACCACCAAGCCAACGACCGGAGTGACCTCGAAACCAGTGCCGGTGTGGTAGCGCGGCAATTCGCCGATCAACTCCACCTGGGACGGCATGAGGCCGATTTCCTCTTCCGCCTCGCGGAGCGCGGTAAACGCCGCGGATTCGTCGCCCTCATCC
Organism: Zoogloeaceae bacterium; assembly: GCA_016791005.1. Classification (GTDB taxonomy): domain Bacteria; phylum Pseudomonadota; class Gammaproteobacteria; order Burkholderiales; family Rhodocyclaceae; genus JAEUNX01. The sequence continues at coordinate 19,832 of JAEUNY010000104.1, read as the reverse complement.
ACCCGGCCACCGGGAAAGCTCACCTGGCCGGGATGGTCGTGAAGATGATCCGTCCGCCGCGTCAGGAGGACCGTCGTTTCTTCCTCCCGCAGCACCAGCGGCACCAGCACCGCAGCTGGCTTCAGGACCTCCGGCACGCCCTCCTCCCGCGGCACATCCACCCGGGAGGGTTGGCGGAAGGCGTGGCGTAGGTTGTCTGGGGTCCAGGGCATTGAGGCAGGCATGATCGCCATTTTGCCTCAATAGCGCTGGCGCAGTTCGAGCCGCTCGCCGGAGCGCACCATCTCCATGCGATTGAGGAAACTCATCCCGAGGAGTACCACCGGCAGATCCATCTCATGCACCGCGCCGTCCACGTTGCGGAGCAGGATTTCGCCAACCCGGACTTGATCGATTTTGACCTGCCAGACGCGAGTCAAGCCATTGGCGGTGAGGGTCGGCACGGCCTGGCCCCGCCGGTAGTCGATGCCCGCCCGGGCGGCATCCCCCGCCCCGAGGGAGATCACGCTGGCCCCGGTATCGACGAGGAACACGACGGTCGCCCCATTGATGCTCCCCGCGGTGATGAAGTGGCCTTTGCCATCGGCCTGGAGCGTCACACTTTGTGGCCCGACCGGCGACGCCACACTAACCGCCCGCTCTCCGAGCCGCAGGGTCTGGCGTCGGCCATTGACCTCGACGACGGCCGCGTCCCCCTCCGCCGAAAGGAGGCGAACGCCCTCGGCAATAGTCTCGCCGACCTTCACCGTGCGCGGCGCGCCATCCCCCAACACCAGCACCGCCTTGCCGGGGAAGATGCCTGCAAGGGACACGTCCACCGCCCAGGCTGCGCCGCAATGAAGCGCCGTGGCGAGGCCCACCAGACTACTCAGGGTTCTCCATCCTCCGCTCTTCACTGCCCCTCCTTGCTGCTCAGACCCCCACCGAACCGGGAACGTCGACGCGGCGGCCGATTCTGGACTGCCCCGCCCCATTTCCCTGGCACACCCTCAGTCGCGGAAGTTGCCGTACTGGAGCGGAAAGTCGGTCACGTCTTTACGGACCAGGGCAATTGCTTCTTGAAGCACGTCCCGCTTGGCGCCGCTCACCCGCACGGCCTCCCCCTGGATGGAGGCCTGCACCTTCAGCTTGCTGTCCTTCAACAACTTGACGATCTTTTTGCCAAGCTCCTGCTCGACGCCAACCCGAACCGTCAAATCCTGCTTCACCTTGTTGCCGCCTACCTTTTGCACCTCGCCATGCTTGAGGCAGCGCACATCGATTTTCTTCCCCGTCATTTCGGGAAGCAGCAGGGCGATCATCTGCTCCAGTTGGAAGGGGCTGTCTCCGTGCAGGGTCAAGACCTTGTCGGCCTGCTCGACCCGGGCGTCGGTCCCCTTGAAATCGTAGCGCCCGGCGATCTTGCGATTAGTCCCTTCCACCGCATTGCGCAGGGCCACCATATCGACTTCTGAAGTGATGTCAAAAGAAGGCACGTCGAATTCTCCCGTGGTTGAATGACAACGGCCGCCTCGCGGCGGCCGTTCGATGCCCGATGGCTCGGTCAGCCGAAATGGCAAACGTAGTGATACGGCGTTTCGACCGCGATCTCGAAGCTTGAGTTGCCCGGGACTTCGAAGGATTCACCGGCGCCGTATGTCTTCCACTCTGATTCGCCATGCAGGCGCACCCGGCAAGACCCCGCCACCCCTTCCATGATCTCCGGCACGCCCGTATTGAACGTCAAGGTCGCGGGCAGAATGACGCCCACCGATTTCTTGCTGCCATCGGCAAACTGAACGGTATGACTGACACACTTGCCGTCGAAATACACGTTCGCCTGCTTCAGCACCGCCACATCTTCGATTCGATCGCTCATCGCGCCACTCTCTCATCACCGAGGCCGGTCAGCCTCATTCAATACCCAGCAATTTTTGAATGAATCCCTTGGCGGCGAACCCCACGAAGCCCACCCCCAAACCAATCAGCAGCCACATCGTCCCGTACTTTCCGGCCTTGGATTCCTTGGCCAGATTGAGAATGATGAACACCATGTAGGCAATCAGACCGGCAAAGCAGACCTTGAGGGAGATGTCCTCAAACTCGGCGACCGTCAGGCCGAAGATGAGTGGTTCGGGATCCAGTGCCACGAAGGTCAGCCCCGCTTGGCCCGCGCATTGGCGGCAATCCGCATGCGCAATGCGTTGAGACGGATGAATCCGTGAGCATCCTTTTGGTTGTACGCCCCCTGGTCGTCCTCGAAAGTGGCGATGGTCGGGTCGAACAGGGAATCCGTTTTCGAATCACGGCTCACCACGATCACATTCCCCTTGTAGAGTTTCAACCGCACCCAACCATTCACGGACTTCTGGGTGTGGTCGATCAGAGCCTGCAGCGCCTGACGCTCCGGGCTCCACCAGTAACCGTTATAGATCATGCTCGCGTAACGCGGCATGAGGTCATCCTTGAGGTGCGCCACTTCCCGGTCCAGGGTAATCGATTCGATGGCACGATGGGCCCTGAGGAGGATCGTACCCCCCGGGGTTTCATAGCAGCCCCGCGACTTCATCCCCACGTAGCGATTCTCCACCAGATCCAGCCGGCCGATGCCGTGCTTGCCGCCAAGTTGGTTCAGCCGGGCGAGCAGCTCATGGGGCTTCATGCGCTGACCGCCAATGGCCACCAGGTCCCCTCCCTCGAACTCCAGATCCAGATACTCGGCCGCGTCGGGCGCCGCTTCCGGAGACACCGTCCACCGCCACATGGATTCTTCCGCCTCGGCAGCGGGATTTTCCAGGTGCCGACCCTCGAAGCTGATGTGGAGCAGGTTGGCGTCCATTGAGTAGGGCGAGCCCCCCTGCTTGTGCTTCATCTCGATGGGAATGCCATGCTGTTCGGCGTAAGCCAGCAGCTTCTCGCGGGAGAGCAGATCCCACTCCCGCCACGGGGCAATGACCTTCACGCCCGGCATCAGGGCGTAATAACCCAGTTCAAAACGGACCTGATCATTGCCCTTGCCGGTGGCGCCGTGGCTCACGGCATCAGCCCCCGTCTGACGCGCGATCTCGATCTGGCGCTTGGCGATGAGGGGGCGGGCGATGGAGGTTCCGAGCAGGTACTCGCCCTCGTAGATCGTGTTGGCGCGGAACATCGGGAAGACGAAATCCCGCACGAACTCTTCCCGCAGGTCGTCGATGAAGATGTTTTCCGGCTTGATGCCGAACTGCAGAGCCTTGGCCCGGGCCGGCTCCAGTTCCTCGCCCTGACCCAGATCGGCGGTGAAGGTCACCACCTCGCATTGGTAGGTGTCCTGCAGCCACTTCAGGATTACCGAGGTATCGAGGCCACCGGAATAGGCCAGGACGACTTTCTTCACATCGCTCATGTTGTCTTCCAAATACTGCGACCCGGGAATGGGTTGCACCAAGCCATCGATCAATTATCTATGCGGCCGAGAAGGAGGAACTCCATCAAGGCCTTCTGCACATGCAGACGGTTCTCTGCCTCGTCCCACACCACCGACTGGGGACCGTCGATCACCTCGGCCGTCACTTCCTCGCCACGATGGGCGGGCAGGCAGTGCATGAAGACCGCCTCCGGACGGGCCGCCGCCATCATGTCGGCGTCGACGCACCAATCGGCAAAAGCCTGTTTGCGCGCTTCGTTCTCAGCCTCGAAGCCCATCGACGTCCACACATCCGTGGTCACGAGATCCACGCCTGCGCAGGCCGCGATCGGATCGCTGAAGGCGCGGCAATGTTCCGTTCCCCGCATCCCGAGGCGCGAGAAATCCACTTCATAGCCCGGCGGCGTCGCCACGTTGACCTGAAAATCGAGCACCTCTGCCGCCTGCAGCCAGGTATTGCACATATTGTTGGAGTCCCCCACCCAGGCCACGGTCTTACCCTGGATGCAGCCCCGCTGCTCGATGAAGGTAAAGATGTCAGCCAGGATCTGGCAGGGGTGGAACTCGTTGGTCAGCCCGTTGATGATCGGCACCCGGGACTGGGCCGCGAAGCGCTCGACGATCTCCTGTTCGAAGGTGCGGATCATCACGATGTCGCTCATGCGGGAGATGACCTGGGCCGCATCCTCCACCGGCTCGCCACGCCCCAGCTGGGAATCCCGGGTATTGAGGTAGATCGCGGAGCCGCCGAGCTGATGCATGCCCGCCTCGAAGGAGAGCCGGGTGCGCGTGCTCGCCTTCTCGAAAATCATCACCAGAGTGCGATCGAAAAGGGGGTGATAGGGCTCGTAGCGCTTGAACTTTTCCTTGATCCAGCGCGCGCGCTCGAAGAGATACTCGTACTCGCCCCGGGTCAGATCCTTGAACTGGAGATAGTGTCTCGGTGCACTCATGAAGGCCTCGCTGCTTCCCCGTGCCCTCAGGCCGCCAGGAATTCGCGGATGAGCGGCACGAGGCGGGCGACCATATCCGCCGCCTCCCGCTCGGTCATGATGAGGGGCGGCAGCAGACGGACGACCCGCTCGGCGGTCACATTGATCAACATCCCGGCTTCCAAGGCCCGGCCCACCAGTTCGCCGCAGGTCCGATCCAGCTCGACGCCGATCATCAACCCATCGCCGCGGATGGACACGATGCCAGGCAGATCCGCCAATCCGGCCTTGAAGGCGCCCCGGATCACCTCGCCGACCCGCGCGGCGTTCGCCAGCAGCCCGTCGGCCTCGACGACCCGCAGAGTTTCCAGTGCGGCCGCACAGGCCAGGGCATTGCCGCCAAAGGTCGAGCCATGATTGCCGGGCTTGAAGACCCCCGCCGCGGGGCCCGCCGCCAGACAAGCGCCGATCGGAACGCCACCACCCAGGCCCTTGGCCAGGGACATCACATCCGGGAGGATGCCGGCATGCTGGAAGGCGAACCAAGTTCCGGTACGCCCAACGCCGCACTGCACCTCGTCGAACATCAACAGCCAGCCACGCTCGTCGCAAATCCGCCGCAGCGCTCGCAGGTAGTCGGCATGGGCGACCCGGATACCGCCCTCGCCCTGGATCGGCTCGAGCAGAATCGCCGCCACGCTGGCGTTGTTCTGCGCCAGATGCTCCACGGCCGGCAAATCATCGAAGGGCACGCGCACAAAGCCCGACACCAGCGGTTCGAAGCCCGCCTGGACCTTGCGGTTGCCCGTCGCCGAGAGGGTGGCCAGAGTCCGGCCGTGGAAGGCCTGCTCCATCACCACCACCACCGGATTCTCGATGCCCTTCTGGTGGCCATAGAGGCGGGCGAGCTTGATCGCCGCCTCATTCGCCTCGCAGCCGGAGTTGCAGAAGAACACTTCGTCCATGCCGGACAAGGCCGCCAGCCGCTCCCCCAGGGCTTCCTGATTGGGAATACGGTAGAGATTGGAGGTATGGATCACCCGGGCGGCCTGATCGGCGATGGCCCGCACCAGGCTCGCGTGGTTGTGCCCAAGCGTATTGACTGCAATGCCCCCGAGGGCATCGAGGTAACGTCGGCCCGTCTCGTCAAACAGCCACACCCCTTCACCGCGCTCGAAGGCAACCGGCAAACGGGCGTAGGTGTTCATCACATGCGACATGGCCAGCCCCCACTCTGGTACGAAAAACGCACACGGCGGCTGGAAAGCCGCCGTGAATAAAAGCAGAATGTTACGGGATCAAACAAGCCTTGTACAGGCGCGCGCCCGGCGTTCGCGCCCCGCATTAGGCCTGCAGGCACGGGCCAGGCCGGAAGGTGGCGCCCCATTTCTGCTACCATGCCCGCCACCGTCGGGCGGCCCACAAAGTGCGGCCCCTCTTGAGGCCCGTATCGCTGTTGCGCAAAGCGCCCACCGCCACCATGCGACCCACCCTTTCGAGTTTCATCATCGTTGGCGTCACGACCGAGGGCAAGACCTTCCGCCCCAGCGACTGGGCTGACCGCCTGTGCGGCGTCTTGTCGGCCTTCGGTTCGGACAACCGCATGACCTATTCGCCCTATGTGCGTCCAGGATGCTCCCTGAAGGGCGAGAAGACGGTCATCGTGGATGCCCGGCTCCACGACATCGAGCCCCTAGCCTACAACTTCCTCGTTCACTTCGCCCGCGACAACGCCCTGCGGGTGGATTACGTCGAGCCCGGCGAATCCGTCTGAAGCAATGAAAAAGGCCGCTTGCGCGGCCTTTTCAGCGAGAGCTTGGCAGCCTTCAGGCAGCCATCGCCTTGATCGCTGCAGACAGGCGGCTCTTGTGGCGAGCAGCCTTGTTCTTGTGGATGATCTTCTTGTCAGCGATGCAATCGATGGTGCTGGTGGAGGTGCGATACACACCCTGGGCAGCTGCCTTGTCGCCGGTGGCGATGGCCTTGCGCACAGCCTTGATCGCGGTACGCAGGCGGGAACGCAGGCTGGCGTTGTGAGCGCGCGCCTTCTGGGCCTGGCGGGCGCGTTTGCGGGCTTGTGCCGAGTTGGCCATGTCAAGTCTTCCGTTGCAATGGGTTTGAGAAACGCGAGACTTTATCTGAAATATTCGGCGCCTTCAAGCCCTCACCCGCCCTGCCCTAGCACCTTGCCGCGCTGGGTGCCGAACCGGCGGCGGCTTATCATTCTGCCCTTTGGTCCCGTTCCGTCGTCATGAATCTCCTGCGCGCCCTGGCCACGGTCAGCGGCATGACCCTCCTCTCCCGCATCCTCGGCTTCATCCGGGATTTCGTCATCGCCCGGACCTTCGGCGCGGGGCTCACCACCGACGCCTTCTTCGTCGCCTTCCGCTTGCCCAACCTGCTACGCCGGCTGTTCGCCGAGGGGGCCTTCTCGCAAGCCTTCGTGCCCATCCTGGCCGAATACAAGAACCGGCGCGGCGAGGTGGAGACCAAGCGCCTGGTCGATCACGTTGCCAGCGTGCTGTTCCTCGCCGTCCTCCTGGTCACGGCGCTGGGCATGCTGGCCACGCCGGCACTGATCTACGTGTCCGCCCCCGGGTTTGCCAGCGACGCTGAGAAGTTCGCCCTCACCGTCGAACTCACCCGCATCACCTTCCCCTACATCCTGTGCATGTCCTTGGTGGCCCTCTCGGCGGGCATCCTCAACACCTGGAGCCGCTTCGCCCTGCCGGCCTTCACGCCGGTGATGCTCAACGTCGCGATGATCGCCGGCGCGCTATGGCTGGCGCCCCACTTCGCCGAGCCGGTGAAGGCCCTGGCCTGGAGCGTCATCCTCGGCGGCGTACTGCAGCTGGGCATTCAGCTTCCCGCCCTGGCACGGATCGGCATGCTGCCGCGCTTTTCCCTGCTCCTGAAAGACGAAGGCGTGCGGCGCATCCTCAAGCTCATGGCGCCAGCGGTGCTGGGGGTATCGGTGTCCCAGATCTCCCTCATCATCAACACCATCTTCGCCTCCTTCCTGGAGAGCGGCAGCGTCTCCTGGCTGTATTACGCCGACCGCCTGATGGAGTTCCCTGCCGGCCTGCTGGGCGCCGCCCTGGGTACCATCCTCCTGCCCAGCCTTGCCAAGACCCACGCCAGCCAGCAGCACGAGGAATTTTCCGCTCTGCTTGACTGGGGCCTGCGTCTCACCCTGATGCTGACCCTGCCGGCGGCCCTCGGCCTCGCCCTCCTCGCCGTGCCGCTAATCGCCACCCTCTTCCTCCATGGCGCCTTCGAAGCGTCGGACGTGCTCGCCACCCGCAGCGCCCTGGTGGCCTACAGCGTCGGGCTCACCGGGCTGATCCTGGTGAAAGTGCTGGCCCCGGGTTTCTACGCCCGGCAAGACATCCGCACCCCGGTCAAGATCGCCCTCCTCACCCTTCTGGCCACCCAGGCCATGAACCTCGCCTTCATCGGGCCGCTGCGCCACGCCGGCCTGGCCCTGGCCATCGGCCTCGCTTCCTGCCTCAATGCCGCGCTGCTCTACCGGGGCCTGCGGGCCCGGGGCGCTTACAACCCCCAGCCGGGCTGGGGCCGCTTCCTGGGGAAACTCGCGGTGGCCTTGGCAGTCCTCGGCGCGGTCCTCGGGTTCGGCGCCGGGGGCGACAGCCTCTGGCTCGAAGCGCGGGGCATCGACCGGGTGCTTCGCCTCGCCGCCCTCGTCGGTGGAGGCATCGCCGCCTACTTCGCCACCCTCTTCGCCCTGGGTTTCCGGCTCCGGGACTTCCGCCGCCGGGGGGCGAGCTGAGGGCGTAAAATCCCGCCATTCCAAACCACCACGCCAGCGAGGCCCCCATGCAACTCACCAGCACCAGCTTCAAAGATGGGGACGTCATCCCCGGCGAATACACCTTCTGCATCCCCGCCGCGGAAGGCCACGTCTGCCTCGGCGCCAACAAAAATCCCCAACTCGCCTGGACCGGCGCCCCCGCCGGCACCCGCTCCTTCGTGGTGATCTGCCACGACCCGGACGTCCCCAGCCAAGGCGACGACGTGAATCAGGAAGGCCGCACCGTGCCCGCCAGCCTGCCCCGGGTGGATTTCTTCCACTGGGTGCTGGTGGATCTTCCCGCCACCATCACCGAGATCCCTGAGGCCAGCCACTCCACCGAAGTCACCCCCGCCGGCAAGCCCGGCCCCGCCGCCCCCGGCGGCGCCCGCCACGGCATCAACGACTACACCGCCTGGTTCGCCGGCCACCCCGACATGGGCGGCGACTACCACGGCTACGACGGCCCCTGCCCCCCCTGGAACGACGAGATTCCCCACCACTACGTGTTCACCGTGTTTGCCCTGGACGTGGAACGCTGCCCGGTGGAAGGGCCATTCGGCGGCGCCGACGTGCGGGCGGCCATGGCGGGGCATGTGCTGGCGCAGGCGAGCTTGACGGGGCGGTATAGCTTGAATCCGGCGGTAACGCTGTAACCGGATAGAAAGCAGGCGATGTCAGACCAAACTTTGACCACCGATCAGATTCAGAGCGCTCTCGAAGTTCTGATAGGGGATTCGTCTCTAAAAGTGCAAAACGGACTGAAGATGCTGAAAGCAAACTACCGTTCGCCTGACCGAAAGATCAGCGCCACACGGTTAGCAAAAGCTGCCAACTATTCGCACTACAACACCGGCAACGAACAATATGGATCATTCGCTCATAAGCTTTGTGAACTCGCTGGATTTGAGCCAGAAAAACGTGCAGACGACTCACCGCGCTGGACATACGCCATTTGCTCGCCCAGTACCGACAAAGATAACAACGGTCACTTTCAATGGATTCTCCGTCCCGAAGCTGCTTTGGCAATGGAGAATCTTGGGTTGGTTGAAACCGTCGAGTTTCCAGATGCCCTCGAAGATATTGCAGCGAAAGCTTCAATCTACGAGGATTTAGCCCCGAAATACTGGGAGTCAGTTCAAAAGGCGAGGATAGGGCAAGGGGTTTTTCGGGAGAATTTGATCAAGCATTGGGGAGGCTGCGCGGTTACCGGGTGCGATCAACTGGATCTTTTGGTGGCTTCACACATCAAGCCGTGGCGGGATTGCAACTATTCGGAAGCCCTAGACGTTACGAATGGACTACTGTTGCTTCCCAATGTCGATTTTTCGTTCGATAAAGGCTTCATTACATTTGACGATGAAGGCAATATTATTTTTTCCCCTCAACTTTCATTAGAGGTCGCAAGCCAACTGGGCTTATCTAAGGGCATGAAGCTGCGCCACATATACTCCTATCATCAAAATTACTTAAAGCACCACCGCGCAGCCGTCTTTAGGAAGACGACGTAATTCAGTAGCCGAAGGATGCAGTGACGAATGAATCGCACCCTGCACAAGGGCCTGTAGTAACCGTAGGATGGGTTGAGCGTTGCGATCCCCATCAGTTACGCCCCAACACTGGGTATCAGCCGACGGCCGCAACCCACCATAAGCCGGGCCACCAGCTCTCACAGCTCAATCCCCCGCCGCAGCCCCCTCCCGCCGCGGGTCCGCCGCGCCCAGCAAGCCCCCCGGCACTTTTTGGATCAGGTGCAGCCCGCTGGTCATGTCCCCCACACTGACCGGATGCCCCAGGGCTTCGAGGAAGTGTCTTGCCCGCTCGACGTCCGTGCCTGCCTCCAACTCGGTGGCGCCGTTGCGGCTGCCCACGTGGGGCTGGGCGGCGACTTCGGCGGGGCTCATCCGCCAGTCCAGCAGGCCGACCAGGGCCTGCGACACGTAGTTGGGGATGCGGGAGCCGCCGGGTGAGCCCAGCACGGCCACCAGCCGGTGCTGGGGGTCGAACACCAGGGTGGGCGCCATGGAACTCCGGGGCCGCTTGCCCGGCGCCGGAGCGTTGACGCCCTCGGGGCGGAAGCTGAAGTCGGTGAGCTGGTTGTTGAGGAGGAAGCCCCCCACCAGGATGCGGCTGCCGAAGGCGTCTTCGATGGAGGTGGTGAAACTGACGGCGTTGCCCCAGCGATCCACGATGGAAAGGTGGCTGGTGGAAGGCCGCTCCAGCGCTGCGTCGGCCGCACCCCGCAAGCGGGGCCCACGCGGCGTGCCAGGTTCCGCCTTGCCCCCGCTCTGGTCGAAGCGAATCGCCGCCGACCGCTGGGCGAGGTAAGCCGGTTCCACTAACGCCGCGGCCGGCACGTCGGCAAAGGCCGGGTCGGCGAGGTAGCGGTCGCGGTCGGCGTAGGCCAGCCGCCCCGCCTCGGCGAAGAGATGGGTGAAGAAGGCGCGCAGTGTTCCCGCCTCGGGGCGCACCTGGGCGAGGTCGAAGCGCGACAGGATGCCCAGGGTCGCCAGCACCGTCGTGCCGCCGGAGCTGGGCGGCGGCATGCCGCAAATTCGGTAGCTGCGGTAAGGCCCGCACAGAGCGGCGCGTTTGATGGGCTGGTAGGCCGCCAAGTCGGCTTCGCTCAACGCCCCGGGGCGGTGATGGGCGGCCACTGCGGCCACCATGGCCCTGGCGATCTCGCCCCGGTAGAACGCCGAAGGCCCCTCCTCTGCCACCCGCCGTAGGGTGGCGGCCAGGGCGGGATTGCGCAGGGTCTCGCCAGGCGCCAGGGCCGTGCCGTCGGGATGATAGAAGAGCGCCCGGGCGCCAGCGCCCTGGCGGAGATCTGGATCCCGCGCCAAGAGCTGGGCAAGACGTGGCGACACGGCAAAGCCGGCCTCGGCCAACGCAATGGCCGGCGCGAACAGGCGCCGCCAGGGCAGCTTGCCATGCTCCCGATGAGCCTGGGCCAGCATGGCCACCACCCCCGGCACCCCCACCGAGCGACCGCTCGCCACCATCTCGCGGAAGGGGCGGGACTGGCCCTGGTCGTCGAGAAAAACGTCGGGCCGCAGGGCGGCGGGGGCCGTTTCGCGCCCGTCGTAGGCGTCGATGCGGCGATGGGCAGCGTCGTAGGCGAGGAGGAAACCGCCGCCCCCGATGCCCGAGGACTGGGGTTCCACCACGTTGAGTACCATCTGGGCGGCGATGGCGGCATCCACCGCGCTGCCGCCCTCCCGCAGAATGGCCAAGGCCGCCTGGCTCGCGTGGGGATTGGCGGTCACCGCCAGTTGCTGCCGGGCGAAGGTCTGGCCCCCGGCGTGGCGCCCGGTGGCGGCCTCCGGCTGGGCGCTGCCCTGGGCGAGAACTGCCGACGGCAGGAGGGCCAGGAGCCCGGCGGCGAGAAACCGGCTAAGGCTGCTCATCCCCGCCGTAGGCTGGCAGCCGCTTGGCCACATCTGGCAACCGCAGGACGGGGTAATCCGGCAGGCCATCCGGACAGGGCACGGTGTACTTGCCGGCAACCAGGGGGGCGAGATAACGGCGGCCGGCCTCGCTCAGCCCACCGCCTTCGGGATCAAGGAATTCGAGGGGAAGGCGCCGTTCCAGATCGGCCACCGCCGCCAGGGCCACGCTCCCCACCCGCCAGCGGTAGGGCGCGTCGGATTCCCGCACGACGGTGGTCATGACTTTGTCCGCGCCGCTAACGGCCAGATCCACCGCCGCCGCACCCACCGCCCGGGCCTGGGCCCAGTCCGTCCCGCTCACCCAGTGGCCCGGACTGCGCTGGAGGTAGTCCGGCACCGCCACATGGGCCTTGTAGCCGAAGCGGCGATGCAGGCGGTGGGCGAGAATCGCCCCCACGCCACCAAGCTGGATGTGGCCCAGGGTATCCCGCTCCTGCTCCGCCAGCAGACGGCCATCGGGGCAGCGCAAACCCTCCGCCACCGCCACGGCGCAGTAGCCCAGACGCCCGACCCAATGTTCGACTCGGGCGGAGAACGCCGCCTCATCAAAGGGCCGCTCCGGCACCAGGATGATGTGGGGCGGATCGTCATCCTGACGGCGGGCGAGCCCGGTAGCGGCGGCGAGCCAGCCGGCGTTGCGGCCCATTACCTCCATGATGAAGAGGCGGCCCCGGCTGCCCACCATGGAGGCGACATCCATGCCGGCCTCCCGCATCGCCGTTGCGAGGAAGCGGGCCGACGAACCGTAACCGGGCGAGCAGTCGGTGCCCTCCAGGTCGTTATCCACCGTCTTGGGGATGCCGAGGCATTGCAAGGGGTAGCCCGCCAGGCGGGCGGCCTCAGCCACGTCGAGCACGGTCCGCATGGACCCGTTGCCGCCGTTGTAGAGAAACACCCCGACCCCGTGGGCGCGCAGCACGTCCACCACCCGGCGGGCCTGGGCGGGGTTGGAGGCCGGCGGGTCGAGATCGAAGCGGCAGGAGCCAAAGGCGCCGCCAGGACTGCGGCCCAGGGCCGCAAGGTCTTCCGCACCCAGGCCATCCAGGCTGAGGAGGTCTTCCCCGAGCACGCCGAGGATGCCGTTCCTGGCCGCCAGCACCGGCCGGCCATGCCGCCGGGCCGCTTCGATGACCCCGAGGGCCGAGGCGTTGATGACGGCGGTGACGCCCCCGGACTGGGCGTAGAGGAGGGTGGAACCTGGGGCGTCAGGCATGGAGCGGTCCTGGAATGAGAAACGCGGCGCTCAACCGGGATACACCCGGCTGGCGCCGCGCTCGGCCTCAGTGGGGGCGGATCACTTCAGGGCGTCGAAAGCCCGGTCCCGAATCGCCTCAACCTTGCCCTGACCGGAAATCTTGCGGTACTTGGGCGCCTTGGCGTCCCCCGTGCCGGCCCAGTCGGAGTAGTAGGCCACCAGGGGCTTGGTCTGGGAGTGATAGATGTCCAGGCGCTTCTTGACGGTTTCTTCCTTGTCGTCGTCCCGCTGCACCAGGGGTTCGCCAGTCACGTCGTCCTTGCCTTCCACTTTGGGCGGGTTGTAGGTGACGTGGTAGGTGCGGCCGGAGGCGAGGTGGGCGCGACGGCCGCTCATGCGCTCGATGATGTCGGAATCGGGCACGTCGATTTCCAGCACGAAATCGATGGGCACGCCGGCGGCCTTCATGGCTTCGGCCTGGGGGATGGTGCGGGGGAAGCCGTCAAACATGTAGCCGGCCTTGCAGTCATCCTGCTGGAGACGGTCCTTCACCAGGCCGATGATGATGTCGTCGGACACCAGACCGCCGGAATCCATCACCTTCTTGGCTTCCAGCCCCAGGGGCGTGCCGGCCTTGACGGCGGCGCGAAGCATGTCGCCCGTGGAGATCTGGGGAATCCCGAACTTCTCCTTGATGAACGTGGCCTGCGTACCCTTGCCGGCGCCCGGCGGTCCCAAAAGAATCAAGCGCATAAACCCCTCCCGAATGTGTGCGGCTTCATTTTTTTGGCCGCGTCGTTGGAAAAAAAGAAATTACTGTGATTCGCCCCCTGGGTCAAACGCTCGCCGCACCCGCTCCAGATCCTCCAGGGTGTCCACCCCGGCGGGGGGCGCGTGGTCGATGGCGATGACCCGGATGGGGTAGCCGTGCCAGAGGGCGCGTAACTGCTCGAGGGCTTCCCATCCCTCCAGCGGCGCGGGGGTGAGACCGGCATAGCGGCGCAGAAAGCGGGCGCGGTAGGCGTAGAGGCCAATGTGGCGCTGGGCCGGCAATCCAGCCGGCAAGGCCCCATTCGACGCTCCAGCCGCGGCGGCAAAGGCATCCCGAGCCCAGGGAATCGGCGCCCGGGAAAAATACAGGGCGCGCCCCTGGCCGTCGCAGACCACCTTGACGACGTTGGGATTGAAAAATTCGTCTTTCGACGCGAGGGGATGGCTGGCCGTGGCAATGGCCGCGCCGGGGTCCTCCGCCAGTGCGCCAGCCACCCCGCCGATCAGGGCGGGGTCCATCAGCGGCTCGTCCCCCTGGACGTTGACCACGATGGTCTCGTCGTCCCAGCCCAGTTGCTCGACCACTTCGGCCAGGCGGTCGGTCCCGCTCGGATGGTCGGCCCGGGTGCGCACCACGGCGCCGCCGGCGGCCTGGACGGCGGCCTCGATCTCCGGGTGATCGGTGGCCACCCACACCCCGGCTGCCCCGGCCTGGCGTGCCCGCTCCAGGACCCGCACGATCATCGGTTTGCCAGCGATGTCGGCCAGCGGCTTGGCCGGCAGGCGGCTGGAGGCGAAACGGGCCGGAATGACGACCTGGAAGGCCATGGGCGGGACCTATTCTTCCTCGGCGCCCAGGGCCCGGGCGTCGTCTTCCAGCATCACCGGAATGCCGTCGCGAATCGGGTAAGCCAGACGGCAGGGCTTGCAGACGAGTTCCTGGGCTTCCTTGCGGTAGTCGAGGGGACCCTTGCACAGCGGACAAACCAGGATTTCAAGGAGTCGGGGATCCACGCCGCAATTTCTCCACAATGATTGACTCGGCGTTGCCGCCGATGCGCGCCCGCACGGGGAAGATCCAGAGGTCGGGCGTCGCGAAGGACACGCATTTTACCCCATCCTTGGCAGTCAGGATTTTAGGCTCCCCCGGGGCAAAGGCGAGATCGGCCGCCGTAAAGGCATGGTGGTCCGGGAAGGGGTGACGGACTACGTTCAAGCCCATCGATTCGAGTTGCGCAAAAAACCGCTCGGGTCGGCCAATGCCGGCCACGGCATGCACCGGCCGATCGCCAAAATCACCAACCCGAGCGCGACGTGCCGAGTCCGCCAGCCCCACGAATTCGGAGCCTTCCAGGTTCATGCCCACCCAGGGCACCCGCCCCGCCGCGGCCCGAACCGTCGCGCCGACTGTTCCGTGTGCCACCAGGAGATCGGCCTGGGCGAGCCGTCCGAGGCCTTCCCGCAGGGGGCCGGCCGGCAGCATCCAGCGATTGCCGAGGACGGCCTCGTCCACCACCACGATTTCCACGTCCCGCGCGAGGGCGTAGTGCTGGAGCCCGTCGTCGCTGACGAGCACATTGCATTCGGGATGACGTTCGAGGAGGAATCGACCCGCCGCCGGCCGATCCGCCCCGATCACCACCGGGCAGGCCGTCGATTGGGCGAGCAGGACCGGTTCATCGCCAAATTCTTCTGGATTTGCGGCTGCGGGAACGAGAGCCGGCCCCGCCACCCGTCCGCCGTAACCCCGACTCAGAATGGCCGGCGTGAATCCGGCGGCCCGCAGGCAGTCCACCAACCAGAGGACGACGGGAGTCTTGCCGCTGCCCCCCACCGCGATGTTGCCCACCACCACCACCGGCACCGGGAGCCGCTCCGAACGCATCCAGCCCCGGCGGTACAAGGCCCGGCGCAGGGCGGCGACCGATCCGAACAGTCCGGCCAGGGGAAGGAGGACAGCCGCGACGAGACCCCGCCGCTGCCAGAACCGGGGCGTCGCGCCGGGCATGGCGCGGGGCCGGACTAGCGCCCCCGGGCGCGCCGCCTCACGGCTTGGGCGCCTGGGTGGCGAAGGAGATCTGGGGCAGACCGGCGCGCTGAGCGGCCTGCATCACGTCGATGACCGACTGGTGCTGCGCTTTGGCATCGGCGTTGATGATCACCACCGGGTCCTTGCCGGCACCGGGGTTCACCGCCCGGCCCAGGGCGGTGGCAATGGATTCCACGCTCCGATCGGTGACCGCCTGCCGATTTACCAGCACCGCCCCGTCCGCCGTCACCGACACATTGATCTCGTTGGGTTTGGCGGCGTTGTTCTCCACCTCGGCGGTGGGCAGGTTGATCTCCAGCCCGGAGAACTTGGAGTAGGTGGTGGTCAGCATCAGGAAGATGATGATCACCAGGAGCACATCGATCATCGGGATCAGGTTGATCTCCGGTTCCTCGGTGCGGCGGTCATTGCGAAATCGCATGGGGAATGTCCTGTCTCGGCCTTGGGGCGGCCCGCAACAACGTCACGCCTAGGTTGCGCGACGCACTCGGGCAACACGAGGGGGCACGCGGGTGCCCGCCCGCTCAGGAACGGCGCTCGCCATGGACCACCTCGACCAAAAGGATCGCCTGCTGCTCCATGTCCACCACCAGGCTATTGACCAGGGCGCGGAAATGGCGCCAGAAGATCATGCTGGGAATGGCGATGATGAGGCCGAAGCCGGTGTTGTAGAGGGCGATGGAAATGCCGTGGGCGAGTTGCTGCGGGTTGGATCCGCTTGGCCCCTGGGAGCCGAAGATCTCGATCATCCCGACGATGGTGCCGAAGAGGCCCATGAGGGGGCTGATGGACGCGATGGTGCCCAGGGTCGTGAGGTAGCGCTCCAGATCATGGACCACTGCCCGCCCAGCTTCTTCGATGGCCTCCTTCATGACCTCCCGCGTGCTGCGCACATTGCGCAAACCGGCGGCCAGGACCCGTCCGAGGGGCGAATGGCTGGCGACCCGATTCACGAGCTCCGAAGTGGCCCCGCTTACCCGGTAGTCGGCAAGGACCTTCTCGAGCAGCCCCGAAGGCACGATCCGCGAACGGCGCAGGGTGATGGAGCGCTCGATGATCAGCGCCACCGCGACGACCGAGGCCAGTAGCAAGGGCCAAATGGGCCAGCCGGCCGCCTGAATGATCGCGAACACGCGCGGAACCTCCTGGATCGAAAAGCTGCAAATGTAGCCCCCCCGCCGCTCCCAGGGCAAGGTGGCCGGCGGACAAGGGCCCAACCGGACAATTCACAATCCCTGTGGATAAAGCTGGGGATCAATCGCGGGCAAGCCCCCTAAGTCCGCGTGGCGTCAGGACTTTCGCGATTTGCCCCAAAATGTCGCAGCAAAATAGTCTCGTTAAAACAATGGATTAAAAAAAACGTGCATATCAGCCATTCTTCGTCGGATGTTCGTTGACAATGGCCGCCGCTGTGGATTAGGCCCCCGCTCCGGGCCTTCGGCCACTGCTTCGTCACGCTAAAATCTCCCCATGCCCACTGACTTCAAGCCCTCCCCGGCCGAGCCCGCCTCAAGTCACATCGTCACCGTCACGATGCTGAACCGCTGGGTTCGCGAAACCCTGGAAACGGCTTTCCCCACCCTTTGGGTGGAAGGCGAAATATCCAATTTCACCCGCGCGCCTTCGGGGCACCTCTACTTCACGCTCAAGGATGCCGGCGCCCAGGTCCGCTGCGCCATGTGGCGCCAGCGGGCCCAGGGCCTCGGCTTCGCGCCCGCCCATGGGATGCGGGTGGAAGCCCGGGCCACGGTGACCCTGTTCGAAGCCCGGGGCGACTACCAGCTCAACATCGAGGGTCTTCGCCCTGCGGGCCAGGGCCGTCTGGCGGAAGCCTTTTTGCGCCTCAAGGAACGCCTCGGGGCCGAAGGACTGTTCGATCCCGCGCGGAAGCGGCCGATGCCTCCATTCCCGCGGGGAATCGGAATCATCTCCTCCCCCCAGGCCGCCGCCCTACGGGACGTGCTGGCCGCCCTCGGGCGCCGAGCCCCCCATTTGCCCATCGTCATCTACCCCGCGCCGGTCCAAGGGGAAGGCGCTGCCGTGGCCCTCCTCGCGGCCCTGGGGCGAGCCAACGCCCGCTGGCCTGAGGACGGCGTCGACCTCCTGCTGCTCGTCCGGGGCGGCGGCAGCCTCGAAGACTTGGTGGCCTTCAACGACGAAGGCCTGGCGCGGGGCATTGCTGCCTCCCGCCTCCCGGTGATTGCCGGAATCGGCCACGAGACCGATTTCACGATTGCGGATTTCGTCGCCGATCAGCGGGCCGCGACCCCCACAGCCGCGGCGGAACTCGCCAGCGCGGGCTATGTGTCCGCAGGCCATACCCTCGCGCAGCAGCTCATTCACCTTCGGCGCGCCATGGCGCGCCGCCTCGCGGCCCAGGCCCAACGCCTCGACCGGGCCACCTTGCGCCTCGTCCCTCCGGGCCAGCGCCTTGGCCTGGCGCGGCTCCGCGTGGAACGTCTGGCCGAGCGCCTCTCCGCCGCCCTGCGACGTCCGCAGGAGCGCCAGGCCACCCACCTCACCCATCTCGCGATGCGCCTGGCACGGGCAGCGCCTGACCTTGGCTCTCGGCAGGATCGGCTACTAAGCTTGTCCCGCCGTCTCGATCAGGCCGTCAGGGTCGCCGACGGGCGTCGTCGGGACCGCCTGACCGCCCTCGCCCAGCATTTGGACCACCTGAACCCCCAGGCAATTCTGGATCGGGGCTACGCCATCGTCCGGCATGCGGAGGGCGGGATCGTCCGCCACGCAATAGAAGCTCCCCCCGGTGCACACCTCGAGATCACCCTCGCGCAGGGCGGCCTGGACGCCACCGTGACGCGGCAACGCGACTAATCCGCCCCGAACCGGTTCGCGAATTGTCAGCACCCGGCAACGCGACTAGAATCCCCGCGACGGAAAGCCCCCGGGGCCACCCCTACCCCTTACCCAATCCCCCAAGCAACTGGAGAACACCATGGAACATACGCTTCCCGCGCTGCCCTATGCCAAGGACGCCCTGGCGCCGCACATTTCCGCCGAAACCCTGGAGTTCCACCACGGCAAGCACCACCAGGCCTATGTGACCAACCTCAACAACCTGATCAAGGGCACTGAATACGAAGCCCTCGACCTGGAAGCCATCGTCAAGAAGGCCCCCGCCGGCGGCGTCTACAACAACGCCGCGCAAATCTGGAACCACACTTTCTTCTGGAATTCCATGAAGCCCAACGGCGGCGGAGAGCCCAGCGGCCCGCTAGCCGACGCCATCAAGGCCAAATGGGGCTCCTTCGACGACTTCAAGAAGGCCTTCCAGACCTCCGCCGTGGGCAACTTCGGCTCCGGCTGGACCTGGCTGGTGAAGAAGGCCGATGGCTCCGTGGACATCGTCAATATGGGCGCTGCCGGCACCCCCCTCACCACCGGCGACAAGGCGCTGCTGTGCGTCGACGTCTGGGAACACGCCTACTACATCGACTACCGCAACCGCCGCCCGGACTTCGTCGCCGCCTTCCTCGCCAACCTCGCAAACTGGGATTTCGCGGCGCAGAACTTCGCCTGACCGCAGCCGGCGGTGTTTCTGGACAATATATTCGTAGCGTTTCCAGAAACGCTGGCAATATTTTCGTAAAAATGCGGGCGCCACTGGCGCCCGTTTTATTCCTGAATATTCCCTGGGATCAGAACAAACCCTGTCGGGTGCTGCCGGCCTCGCAACAGTTCAATCTCAAGACCCGGGTCACTCCACACCCATTGCCTTGACCTCCGCATCCACCGGATTCGAGTAGATGCTCGTCTGAAAATTCGCGAACAGTTCCCCCAGCACGGTAGGAACATCCACGCCGCTCGACATTGGCGATCGGATTCTTGGCCCCAGCGCCAAATGCCAGATGAATACTCTCAGCCAGGTTGCGCCGACAAACGGGCCGCAGCGCGGCCCGTTTTGTTGGAGTCTCGGCGGAAGCGTCTTACACCTTCCGATAGATCTCCGCCCCCGCTTTAACAAACTCCACCGCCTTGGTCTCCATCCCTTTGGTGAGCGCCTCATCCTCGCCGATTCCCTGGGCCGCCGCGAAGTCCCGCACGTCCTGGGTGATCTTCATGGAGCAGAAGTGGGGGCCGCACATGGAACAGAAGTGGGCGACCTTGGCGGATTCCTTCGGCAGGGTCTCGTCGTGGAAGCTCTTGGCCTTGTCCGGGTCGAGGCCGAGATTGAACTGGTCCTCCCAGCGGAACTCGTAGCGGGCCTTGGAGAGG
>JAEUNY010000090.1 GCA_016791005.1 Zoogloeaceae bacterium | reverse complement strand
ACGTCATTCGCAGCTTCGATCTTGCGCAGGAGCTTGGCGCCGGTGTCCTTGGGCACATGGCAATCCGGGCAGGTGGCCCGCACGCCGGTGCGGTTCTGGTAATGGACGGTCTTCTTGTACTCCTGGAAGTTGTTGTCCGCCATCTCGTGACAGGAGATGCAGAACTCAAGGTTATTGGTGGCGGCGAGTCCGCTGTGAAAGCCCGTCAGAGCGAGCATTCCCGCCACCGCCAGCCCCAGGGCGACCACCAGGGGGTGGCGTCCGGCCGATCGGGCGATCAAGCGCCGGAGGCGGCCCAGCCCACGGGATGGGATTTCGTCCATGGCGGACCCTCAGCGCAGGGTGGCCAGATAGGCAATGAGATCCGCCCGGGCCTTGGCGTCCTCCAGACCTTCGTATTTCATGCGCCCGCCCGGCACCACCTTCTTTGGTGCCGTCACGTAGGCGTCGATCTTGTCTGGCGACCAGGTAATACCGCTGGCTTTGAGGCCATCCGAGTAATTGAAGTCTGCCACGGTCCCGGCCTTGCGGCCCACCACGCCAAAGGCGCTGGGGCCCTTCTTGTTCTTGCCCTCCTTGGGGCTGTGGCACTCGGCGCATTCCTCGGCGAAAACATCCGCCCCCTTCGCAGCGTCGCCGGCCGCATGGGCGGGCAGAGTATGGACCCCACCGCCCACCAGGCCAAGCAACAGGATGAGGCGAAGGATCGCGTCAATCGGCGTGTTCATGGCGGGCCTCCTCAGAAACTCGTCCAGGCAAAGAGGAACAAGGTGTTGTTGTCCTTGGCATCCCGCCCGGTGCCGTCGTAATTGTGGCTCGCGCCATTGAATTTATCGAAGAGGGTGTATTGCAGGCCGAGGCGCAAGTTGGCCCAGGGCGCGCCCCAGGAGCCTTCCTTGCCCCACGGGGTCCAGTCCGCCTGGAGCACATAGCCGGAGGTGTTGGGCGAGCCGTTGGCGTAGCCGTCGCCATACAGCATGCTATCCCGCTTGCCGGTGGTCAGGAAGCGTCCGAGGGAGAGGCCCCAGGTCTGGTCGTAGTAGTAGGAGGCGTTGATCTTGAACTCGTTGAGGGTGCCCCGACGGCGCGCAGCCTCTTCGGCCGAGAACGCCGCATCATTGCTCTGACGTTCACGAATGTAGCTGGTGTAGAGGGTTCCGATGTGCTTGCGGGTCCCGAGGAACTGGTAGGAGGCATCGACGCCAAGGTCGTCATACTTGTTGCTCGGCCCACCCTGCCGGTCCGGCTGCACGTTGGTCTTGAAGCCGAATACGCCCGCCTGGAACACCTGTTTCCTCAGGTCTTCCATCCACGCGAGGCGCCAGTAGGCCGTATTGCCGCCGAGTTTGCCCATATCGTCAGCGCGACCTTGGCCCGTGCGACTCTGCACGGCGGGGGAGAGGGCCCGGTAAGTGCCAAGTTCGGCATACAGATGGTTGTCCCAGAAGGCGTAGGCCGAGGCTCCCAACACCCGGTGCTCGAGTCCGCCGTTGATGAGGGTCGCGGCGTCACCGCCGCCAAACCCTACCGCCGGTCCGGTGTAGGGGAAGCCCCACACGGTCATGGTGTTGAATGGATCCTGAACACCCGGATTGTTGTTCACGCTCACGCCAAACACCGTGTCCTTGCCGGCGATGTCGAAGGTCCGGGCATAACGCACGTCGGCATGATCCAGGGCGGTCGCCTGCTCCACCCCGTCGTAGGTGAGCTGGACGAAGGCGCCCAGGTTGTCCGCCAGCCGTCCCGCCAGGAAGAGGGAGGCTTCATCCAGGGTCACGTTGTTGTTGCGATGGGTATGGTCCGCGGGCGGCTCGTCCTGGGCCTTGTCGGTGCGGGTATAGGCGCCCACCAACATCCCGGAGATGGGCACCTTGCCGGACTTGCCGTCGGAATCGGCGTAGCCACTGATCTTGAACTTGATACCGTAGGGGGTGAGCTGCGGGCCGTAAGCCCCCACGTGGCAGGCAGCGCACTCCTGGCCGGTCTGGCGGGCGAAGCTGGGCACAGCCTGGGCGGCGGGGCTGGCACCGAGCAGGGCGCCAGCAGCGAGAACCAGGGCGGTCATGCTGTGCCAAGCATGCGAAGGGCGTAGAAATTTCATTGTCAGGCTTTCACGGGACACGGGAAAAGGCGGGTTTCCACGTCCTTTGGACGGCTTTCCGCGTCATGACGCGAACATCGTCCGGGAAGAGAAAACCGATTCGGCCCGAGCCTAAGGGCCCCTACCCTTCGGAATCCTGACAGGCACTCTTCGTTACAGATGGAAACACGACCCGGACCCGGGCACCTCGGCCCTCGGGGCCCGGATGGAAAGCCACCCGACCCTGGTGGCGCTCGGCCACTTCCCGCACGATGGCCAACCCCAGGCCACTGCCCCCGGGAGGCGAGCCCCGCGGTCGGTAAAACGGCTCGAAGAGGCGCTCGGCCTCGGCCAGTGGGATGCCCGGGCCCGCGTCCTCCACTTCGATCCAGGCCTCGGTATCGTCGGTACCGCAGCGAATCACCACCAGGCTCCCCGGGGGGCCATGGGCAATGGCGTTATCGACCAAATTGGCGAGCATCTCCCGCAATAACCACGGGGCCCCCGTGACCGGCGCCGGGGCCGGTTCGAAGGCCAGCTCCAGGCCTCGGGCCAGGGCCCCATCGAGGAAATCCGACGCGCAATCCTCGAGGAGATCCGAGAGGTCCATGGTCTGGAAGCTCATGGCTGCGGCCGC
Source organism: Zoogloeaceae bacterium (assembly GCA_016791005.1). Taxonomy (GTDB): domain Bacteria; phylum Pseudomonadota; class Gammaproteobacteria; order Burkholderiales; family Rhodocyclaceae; genus JAEUNX01. The sequence goes on along the minus strand of JAEUNY010000090.1, from coordinate 3,444 downwards.
CTCGGGCGAGGAGCGGGCCAGGGCCAGCATCTGGCGGACGAAGTGATTGAGCCGGGCCACCGAATCCCGCAGGCGGGTCAGGCGCGGGCGGACCTCGGCGGGAAGATCCTGGTTCGCCAGGTCCAACTGGGTCTGCAGTCCCGCCAAAGGCGTCCGCAACTGATGGGCGGCGGCGGAAAGGAAACTCTGCTGCGCCTGGCCGGCTGCCTCCAGGCGGGTCAACAGACGATTGAGGGCGGCCGCCAGAGGCCGCGCCTCGGCCGGGATTGCCGCCGTTGGCACGGGACGGAAATCCTCGGCGCCCCGCTGGTCGATCTGCCGACCCAGCTCGTCAAGGGGGCGCAGGCCGAGGCGCACCCCGAAGTACACGAGCCCGAGGGCGGTGGCAATGAGGAGCAGGTTGCTCCCAATCACCGTTTGCAGGATCCGGGCCGTGGCCTGATCCCGCTTGTGAGTGGTCTCCGCCACCAGCACGGTGGCCTTCAATTTATGCGATTCATGGGTTACCGCCACGACCCGCATGCTGAGATCCCCAAGGCGGGCATCCCGATAGCCCGGCGTCCCCGGCGGCGGGCGAAGGTCTGAGGAAAGGAGGTCAGGGTCGCCCGCGATCAGGTGCCTCTCGGAATCGACCACGGCATAGCGCACCGCATCCGTCTCCTCGCCTCGCAGGATCGCCTCCGCCGCTGGCGGGAGGTCTAGCTCGAGCGGACCGTCGTCATCGTCCGACTCCAGGCGGGACGCCAGGGCCATGGCGGTGCCGAGGAGGGCCCGGTCGAAGGTGGCATCGGTGAGACTCACGGCGGTGCGGTAGTCGGCCACTACACTCACCGCCAACACCAGTAACAAGGGCACTGCCAGGAGGCCCATGAGCCGGACCCGCAGGCTGGCGGGGCGCCACGCAAGCCTCATGTCAGTCCGCTTCCTCCAAGCGGTAGCCAATGCCCCGCACCGTGCGAATGCGCAAGCGCTCCCCCAGCTTGGCGCGCAGGCGGGAAATGTAGATTTCCACCGCGTTGGCGGTGATTTCCTTGTCCCACTCGCTCAGGCTTTCGGTGAGCCTTTGCTTGTTGGCAACCCGGGGCGCTGCGAGGAGCAATTGCTCGAGCACGCTCCACTCCCGCCCTGTGAGTTCGAGGGGCTCGCCGCCCAACTCAGCGGTATGGGCCGCCGGGTCGAGACTCAGGGGCCCGACCCGCAGCACCGGGCTGGCGCTGGCCCGGCTGCGACGGACCAAGGCCCGCAGCCGGGCCAGGAGTTCGGGAAGCAGGAAGGGCTTGGTCAGGTAGTCGTCGGCGCCCAGGTCGAGGCCCGCCACCCGGTCTTCGAGGCCGTCCCGGGCGGTGAGGAGGAGCACGGGCAGAGTCCGCCCCTGCTGGCGCCAGCGCCGCAGCAGGGTGAGTCCGTCCATGCCCGGCAAACCGATATCGACGATGGCCAGATCATAGGCCGTGAGGCCCACCGCCGCTTCCGCGGGTTCCGCGGCGCCAAGATGGTCCACCGCCCAGTGCTCGCGACCGAGAGCCTCGCGAATCCCGGCGGCGAGGGGCGGATCGTCTTCCACCAGCAGAATGCGCATGGACCTTCGTCGTTGGGCAGGGTCACCGAGCTTACACCCCGGGCTGCGGGCGAGGCGACGGCCATGCTATCTTTCCTGTGGCGCATCCGCGCCCCCCTCCTCACCGCCACCCCAGAACTGGACCGACCATGGCTGGAACCGCCTTGCTGGAAGTTGCCGACGGCATCGCCACCCTGACCCTCCATCGCCCCGCCGCCCTCAACGCCCTGTCCGTGGAGATGATGCAAGACCTGTCCCGCGCGGTCGCCGAGCTGAAGAACCGCAAGGACGTTCAGGTGGTGGTCATCACCGGGGCCGGCGACCATTTCATGGCCGGCGGCGACCTAAACGATTTCGCCGCCAACCTGCATCTATCCTCCGCCGCCCGCCTGGCCACCTTTCGGGCGATGATCGAGCAGTACATCAACGCCACGGTCATCGCCCTGCAGAATCTGCCTCAGCCCGTCATCGCCAAGGTGCGGGGCGCGTGCGCCGGCTTCGGACTGTCCCTGGTGGTGGGCTGCGACCTCGCGGTGTGCGCCGAGGACGCCAAATTCACCACCGCCTATGCTGCCATCGGCTTGTCCGGCGACGGCGGCGTCAGCTACTTCCTGCCCCGCCTGCTGGGCACCCGCAAGGCCCTGGAGCTTCTTCTCTTGGCCGACCGCTTTGACGCCGCCGAGGCGGTCCGCCTCGGCCTCGTAACTCGCGCCGTTCCCGCGGCCGATCTCGACGGCGAGGTGGCCCGCCTGGCCGCCCGCCTCCAGTCCGGCCCGCGTCAGGCCTATGCGGAAATCAAGCGCCTGGTCCAGGCTTCCTTCGACACCCGGCTGGAATCTCAGCTGCAGAGCGAGGCCGAAGCTTTTGCCCGCTGCACGACGACGGAGGATTTCGCCGAGGGCGTGACCGCCTTTCTGGAAAAGCGCAAGGCGGCCTTCAAGGGCCGCTGACCTCACTTCGCGGGCGCGGGGCCGCACCCGCCGGCCGCATCTTCGCCGCCCAGGTCCACCAGGGGCAGGAGCGCCAGGGGCGGCGCCACGAACCCCAGCGCCGCCGCCGTGGCAAGACGCCCCGCCAGAGGCGCGGGGTCCGGCGTCACCCGGGGCTGGGCCAGGCTTCCGGTGAGGCGCAATGGTCCGCGCAGACTGAGCAGGCTCACATCCTTGCTCTCGGCGGCGAGGTGGAGATCCAGGCGCTCGTCCCGCAAATTCACCACCCCCGACCCCCGCACCCGGGTCTTTTCACTGTCGAGTACGAGTTGGCGGGCGGTGAAAACACCCGTGGCGGCGCGAAAGTCGCCCACCAGGCAATGAATGGCCTCCTGGGGCCCGCCGGACAGCCAGGCCACCAAACCATTGGCCAAATCGAGGTTGGCCAGGCGCACCACGAGCCGGTCGGTGGCCCCACCGCTCATAGCGAAGGCGAGTTCGCCGTCGGCACTACCCAGGAGCTGGGCGACGGAGTTACCGACCATCGCCAGGCGGGCCCGCCCGGCCAGTAGGCCACTGGTGAGCCGGCGGGAGTCTTCCAGGGGAATGAGGTCCTTCAGCCGCATACGATCGGCATCCACCGCCAGCGCCGCCTTGAGGGGCGGCTGGCGGGCATCGAGATCGACGCTACCCCGCAGGGTTCCCCGAGCCATGCCCAGCGACAGGGGATCCAGCCTCACCCGCCCCTGGTCGATCCGCAAGTGAGCCTGGAGCGACTGGAAGAATCCCCTCGCGGTCTGAATCCGATCGCCCTGGTAGCGGACATCCACGTTGGCCGCCGCGATCTTGCCCAGATCGAAGGGCTGATCGGGCAGCACCCGCCCGCCCGCCGGACGCGCCACCTGGCCGGACTCCGTCCGGGCGCCGATGAACCCGGAGAGGTCGGCCAGATCCACC
>JAEUNY010000050.1 GCA_016791005.1 Zoogloeaceae bacterium | reverse complement strand
CAGGGAGAGCTCCAGCAGTTCGCGCAGATCATCCTCGTCATCGACCACCAGCACGTCCGCCTTGGGCAGACTGGCGCGTCGTTCGGCTTCGCTCATGGTTGTTGGCGTCCCGTCAGGCAAAAGTGCGCGCCCCGGTCACTGCGCTTCAGTTCCAGGATGGCGCCATTGGCATCGGCCAATTCCCGGGCCACATACAGGCCCAGGCCGATGCCTTTCGAGTGTGTGGTGAAGAAGGGTTCGAACACGCTGTGAACATCCTCGGCGGCCACGCCCGGCCCGTCGTCTTCCACGTGGAGGACCACCCCCCCCTCACCGAGGATTTCCCCATGCACATGAACCGACCCAGGGGCGCCGGAGCAATAGCGGCGGGCGTTGGTAAGGAGGTTGGCCGCAATCTGATGGAGATGGGTGCGATCCACCGCGAAGGTCAGTCCGAGGGGAATATCGAGCCGAAACACCTGCTGCCCCGCCGCCTCCTGGAGGGAAAGCTCGTCGATGAGGTCGGTCAGGAAGGGCCCCAGGGGAATCGCCTCGGCCAGCGCCGCATCCCGCTTGCCCAGGGCCAGCACGTCCTTCACCAGACCATCGATGCGGCGGGCGTTGTCATGGATGATGCGGATCAGGCGGGCCTGCATCTCGCCCCGCCGTTCCTCTTTGAGCAAGTCCGCCGCGTGGGTGACCGCCGACAGGGGATTGCGGATTTCGTGGGCCATACTGGCCGTCAGGCGACCCAGGGCCGCCAGCTTGACCTGCTGGGTCTGACGCTGAATCTCGTCGAAATCCTCCAGATACACCAGGGTGTCGCCCTCCGCCCCCGCCGACAGGGCCCGGCAACGCAGCAGACGCCCGCTGCGCACCCAGACGCGCTGCCCACCCGCCCGTGCCGAGGCCGTGACACCTTCCGCCACAATTGGCGCGAGATCCCTCAATCGAATCTGCTCAGCAAGGCCCTCCCCCACCAGGGCACGAGCCTGGGGATTGGACTGGCGCACGCGGCCCTCGCCGTCGAGAACCAGCACCCCGTCGTTCATATCCTGGATGATCCGGTCATTGATGGCCTGCTGCTTGTTCAGGGCCCGCCCCCGCTCCGCCGCGAGGGAAGCATTCGACAAGGCACGAATCCCCAGCAGGCGGCCCGCCACCGCCACCCCGAAAAAGCCGATGCAAATCACGCCCACGGCAAAAAAATCACCCTCGCCATGGCGGCCCACCGCGCGGCTGACGGTCTCCACCAACACGGCCAGGGTTGCCACCGCCGCGTAGAATAGGACCATCCGCCCTTCGCCCACCAGACCGGCGCCGGCGAGCACCACCATCATCAGCATCGGCAAGCCGCTGCGATAGCCTCCACTCAAACCCATGAGGCACGCCAGGGCGAGGATATCGACAAGGACCTGCAGGGTGATCAGACGATCGAGGCCGATGTGCCGAACCGCATCTGGGAAGCCCAATCCGAGGACCAGCAGGAGGTAGCCGATCGAAACGCCGACAAACCAGACCGGCGCCTCCTGGCCCAGGCCAAGCGTCGTCCCGAAGACGGAAAACACCGCCGCCATGATGAGACGAAAGAGATTGAGGTAGCGCAGGGACCCGCCCCGCAGGCTGCCTTCGTCGAAGACCGCGGTCTCGACCGTCACCGGCTTACCCTCGGGACTGACCCGCTTGGCGGTGCTGCTCGCAGCAATAGACCCGACCTCCGGCGCTCACGGCCTCGGACTCCGGGAAATGTACGCCGCAGTGATCGCAGGCCACCATCCGCTCGGCACCGGGATCCGCTGCCGGTCCCCGAGGCGCCGGCCCGCCCCGCGCGCGCTCCGGCGGTTTGGCGAGCGCCCGCCGCAGAAGGTAGACGCCGACGAGAATTGCGACGAAAAGGAGTAGCTTGCCCACGGCATCCGATGCCCATCGAAACGACGGCCCGAGTCTAACATGGCCACTGGGCGGCCTTTCCCTCCCCCTCAGCAGCGCCGCAGCCGCTCGCAGGCCGCGGCGAGCGTGCCCTCTTCCTTGGCGAAACAAAAGCGCACCACCCGATCATCCCGGCCGTCTTCAAAGAACGCCGAAAGGGGAATCGCCGCCACCCC
>JAEUNY010000040.1 GCA_016791005.1 Zoogloeaceae bacterium | reverse complement strand
TAGGCCTTCGCCTCGCCACCAAACTTCGACGACAGAATCGTCGTGATCGCCGCCGTCAGCGTCGTCTTGCCATGGTCCACGTGACCAATCGTCCCAACGTTCACGTGCGGCTTCGTACGCTCAAACTTTCCCTTAGCCATGTCGGCACCTCAATAAAATCAGAAATTACAGCCTTACGATTCTTCACCAGCATCGAGCACCTTTTGGTGCCCATGGGCAGGATTGAACTGCCGACCTCTCCCTTACCAAGGGAGTGCTCTGCCACTGAGCTACATGGGCCCCGAAACTCGACCTGGAGCGGGTGAAGGGAATCGAACCCTCGTCTTAAGCTTGGAAGGCTTCAGCTCTACCATTGAGCTACACCCGCGCAAATCCTGACGATTCAACACCCCGCGCCGCGGACCGGCCGCAACGCACAATCTGCTGGTGGAGGGGGAAGGATTCGAACCTTCGAAGGCAGTGCCGTCAGATTTACAGTCTGATCCCTTTGACCGCTCGGGAACCCCTCCAGCGCGAAGCGCGGAAATATAGACCCAAGCCATGGCAGTGTCAAACCATTTTTGGCCCAGGCGGGTTCATTGGTCACCCTTGCAGACTCCCGAACGGCGCCCTGGTCACTTATCGCAACCTCCCTGCCATTCGGGTATCCAAGTATTGGAGCGCAAACGTTCCAGACGCTAGGCTAGACTGGAATGACGCGCCCCCATGGCGACACGTTGGCTCACGAGGCTGACTGACAGCAGCACCCTAGAACACAATTTTCAGGAGGCATTTCCATGGCCGAAGCCGACCCCCTCCCACACTCCGCCCGCCGGGTCTCCCTTGACGATAGATACGTCCTCCCCGCCGGGCGCGTCTATCTCAGTGGATATCAGGCCCTTGTCCGGCTCCTGCTCCTTCAGCGAGAACGCGACGCCGCGGCAGGGCTCAATACCGCCGGCTTCGTGTCGGGTTACCGCGGCTCGCCCCTGGGCGGCCTGGATCAAACGCTGTGGAAAGCCAAGGAGCACCTGCGCGCCCATCACATCGTTTTCCAGCCGGGACTCAATGAGGACATGGCAGCGACGGCCGTGTGGGGGTCTCAGCAGGTGAATTTGTCGCCCGAGGCGACTGTCGATGGCGTTTTCGGGCTGTGGTACGGCAAGGGTCCCGGCGTGGACCGCTGCGGCGACGTCTTCCGGCACGCTAATGCCGCGGGATCCAGCCGCCATGGCGGCGTACTGGTGGTGGCCGGCGATGATCACGCGGCAAAGTCCTCTACCCTTCCCCATCAGACCGACCATTTCTTCAAGTCGATGATGATGCCCGTCCTCGCCCCGGCGGGGGTGCAGGAATACATCGACTTCGGGATCCACGGTTATGCCTTGTCGCGCTACTCTGGCTGCTGGGTGGCCTTCAAGGCGCTGGCCGACACCGTGGAAACTTCAGCCTCGGTGGACGTGGGCCCCGAGCGGGTCAAGATCGTTCTCCCCGAGGATTTCGAACTGCCGCCTGACGGGCTCAATATTCGCTGGCCCGACCCGCCTCTGGTTCAAGAGCGCCGTTTGCTCCACTTCAAACTCTACGCGGCCTTGGCCTACTGTCGCGCAAACGCCCTCAACCGGGTGGTGATCGACGCCCCCCAGCCGCGCCTCGGGATCATCACCTCTGGCAAGAGCTACCTGGACGTCCGGCAAGCCTTCGACGATCTCGGCATCGATGACGATCTGGCCGCGGAAATCGGAATTCGTCTCTACAAGGTCGGCATGGTCTGGCCCCTGGAATCCGAGGGCGTGCGCCGCTTCGCCGAGGGCCTGGAAGAGATCCTCGTCGTCGAGGAAAAGCGCCAATTGCTGGAATACCAGCTGAAGGAGGAACTCTACAACTGGCGGGAGGACGTCCGCCCCCGGGTGGTCGGCAAGTTCGACGAAAAGGGCGAATGGGCCATGCTCGCCAAGCCCGGCCGCGACGGTCGCCCGGTGATGGACCACGGCGACTGGCTGCTTCCCGCCGCTGGCGAGCTGACGCCGGCCATGATCGCCCGGGTGATCGCGGCACGCATCGACCGCTTCTTCACCTCCCCGAAAATCCAGGCCCGCCTGGCCTTTCTCGAAGCCAAGGAACACGCCCTGGCAAAGCGCGTCATCGCCATCGACCGGGTTCCAACCTTCTGCTCGGGCTGCCCCCACAACACCTCCACCCACGTGCCCGAGGGCAGCCGCGCCATGGCCGGGATCGGCTGCCATTACATGGTCACCTGGATGCCCGAGCGGCGCACCACCACCTTCACGCAGATGGGGGGCGAAGGCGTACCCTGGGTGGGCCAGGCGCACTTTACCCGGGAAAAGCATATCTTTGCCAACCTGGGGGACGGCACCTACTTTCACTCGGGAATCCTCGCCATCCGCCAGGCGGTGGCTGCCGGGGTCAACATTACCTACAAGATCCTCTTCAACGACGCCGTCGCCATGACCGGGGGCCAACCCGTCGACGGGCCCCTCACCGTCCCAATCATCGTCCGCCAGGTGCAGGCCGAAGGCGTTCAGAACATTGTCGTGGTCACCGACGGCACACCCAGGGCCTATGGCCCCTCGGACCTGCCCCACGTGCCCATCCGCCACCGGGACGAGTTGGATGCCATCCAGCGCGAACTGCGGGAGTCGGGCGGCGTGACGGCGTTGATCTACGACCAGACCTGCGCGGCGGAAAAACGGCGGCGGCGCAAGCGCGGCACCTACCCCGATCCGGCCCGCCGGGTGTTCATCAACGAAGCGGTGTGCGAGGGCTGTGGCGACTGCGGCGTGGCGAGCAACTGTATGTCGGTGGTGCCTGTCGAAACCGAATTCGGTCGCAAGCGGGCCATCGACCAGTCCTCCTGCAACAAGGACTACTCTTGCCTGAACGGCTTTTGCCCAAGCTTCATCACCATCGAAGGGGGACGCCTGCGCAAGGGCCAGGGATTCCACGGCGCGGATCACGCGATGGCCGAACCGCAAGCCCCCACCTTGCCGGATACCACCCGGCCCTACGGGATTCTCGTGACGGGAGTGGGGGGCACGGGGGTCGTGACCATCGGCGCCCTCATCGGAATGGCCGCCCACCTCGACGGCAAAGGGGTCACGGTCCTCGACATGACCGGGCTGGCCCAGAAGGGGGGCTCGGTGTTTAGCCACATCCGCATCGCCGACCGACCCGAGGATCTCCACGCGGTGCGCATCGCGGCAGGCGAAGCCGATGCGGTGATCGGGGGGGACGTGGTGGTAGCGGCGAGCGCTGAAGCCCTCGCCAAGATGGCGGCTGGGCGCACCCGGGCGGTGGTCAATTGCGCCGAGACCCCCACCTACGACTTCACCCGCAATCCCGACTGGAGCTTTCCTCTGGAGGCAATGCAGGCCGGCCTGCGGGACGCCCTCGGCGCCGAGCGGGTCGACTTCCTGGAAGCCCAGGCCATCGCCACCACCCTGCTGGGCGACAGCATCGCCACCAACGCCTTCCTGCTAGGCTTCGCCTGGCAGCGTGGCATGGTTCCCGTTTCTCACCAAGCCTTGGACCAAGCCATCGAACTCAATGGCGCAGCGGTCGCCATGAACCGCGAGGCCTTTTTGTGGGGCCGGCGGGCCGCCCATGACTTGGCGGCGGTGCAGCGCATGGTCCGGCCCGCGCCTGTCATCCCCCTCCATGCCGACAGCCTGGATCAGGTCATCGCCCGCCGCCGCGAACTCCTGACCGCGTATCAGGATGCCGCCTACGCCGAGCGCTACACCCGGCTGGTCGAGCGGGTGCGCGGGGCAGAATCGGCCATCGCCGGTCCCGGTGCAACGCTGCGCCTCACCGAGGCGGTAGCGCGCCACTATGCGCGCCTACTCGCCTATAAGGATGAGTACGAAGTGGCCCGCCTCTACACTGATTCCGCCTTCTGGGATCGGGTGGACGCGACGTTCGACGGCAACTTCACGGTCCGCTACCACCTCGCAGCCCCGCTCTTCGCGCGCCCCGATCCCAAGACGGGACGCATCGCCAAGCGCAGCTTCGGCCCCGGGATGATGCGGGTATTCCGCGTCCTGGCCCGACTCAAGGGCCTGCGGGGAACTCCGTGGGACCTCTTTGGCTATTCGGATGAACGACGGATGGAGCGAGCGTTGATAGAGCAGTACGAGCAGGACATCGGGGAACTCCTGGCCAGCCTCTCCTTCCTCCGCCTGCCCCTGGCGGTGGACATCGCCAGCCTGCCCGAGGGCGTCCGGGGCTTTGGCCATGTCAAAGCCCGCAATGCGGCGGAATTCGCCCAGCGGCGTGCCGCGTTGCTGGAACGCTGGCGCACGCCCGAGCCAGGAGCCAGCGCCCAGGCAGCCTAGAGTTTGGAGCGCGGGGCGGGGCCGGTATGATGAGCCAATGTCCCTCCGCGCCTTCGTCGCCGCCCCGGCCGCCCAAGCCATCCTCGCCCAGGGCGCCGCCTGGGGCCTCACCCTCGGCGCGGCGGCGCTGGGCGCCCTGCCGGCCGGCCATCCCTGGCTGTTCGCCGCGACCCAGGGCGTCGCGGCAGCGCTGATTGCCCGTTGGATGGGCGCCCCGCCCTGGTGGTGGGCCATCCATGCCGTCTTTGCCCCCCTGCTTCTCGCCGCGTCCACCTGGCATCTCGCCCCTGCCTGGTACCTCGGCGGATTCGTCCTGCTCGCCCTGTTTTACTGGAGCAGTTACCGCACCCAGGTACCGCTGTATCTCTCCAACGCAGCCACGGTGGCAGCCGTCGCCGAGCTGGTGCCGCCCGACCGGGCAAGCGCTGTCCTCGACCTGGGCAGCGGCATCGGCTCCCTCATCCGCCCCTTGGCCCGCCAGCGCCCCATGGCCCGCTGTGTCGGGATCGAAATGGCGCCGGGGTCCCTCTGGCTCGGACGACTTCTGGCCCGGGGGCTCCCCAATCTCAGCCAGCGACGGGCCGATTTCTGGGGCGAAAGCTGGCGTGACTACGACTTGGTGTATGCCTTCCTATCTCCGGTACCGATGGCCAGAATTGGCGAAAAAGCAGCGGCGGAACTGGGGCCGCAGGCCGTCCTGATCAGCAACAGCTTTCCAATTCCAAACCGCAAGCCGGACTTCGTGCTCGACCTGCCGGACCGCCGGCGGACGCGTCTTTACGGCTACCGATTCGGGCGCCCCCGTCAATCCGGCCAATAGACGGACGAAGCCCGTCCTATTTTCCGGATTGCCCCTGGACGAGACCCGGATAATTCAAGACTCTGGGCTGGGGTTCGTTAAGGATCGGCATCATGGCTGAAATCATCTGCATCATCGGCAACAAGGGCGGTACGGGCAAGACCACCCTGTCCCACATGCTGGCCCAGGGCCTGGGCCTCATGGGGCACAAGTCTGCCTGCGTCCTCACCGACACCGCCCGGGAGCCCCTGTTACCGGATGGACGGCGCTACATCACGGCCGACGCCCGAACCCCCGACGCCCTGATGAAGGTTGTGGACAAACTCCGCACCCTCGACGAATGGCTGGGCGTTATCGATGGGGGCGGCAACCGGACTGAGGTGGACAAGAAACTCTACGCCCTGGCCGACATCGTGATCCTGCCCTTCCGGGAATCCCACGAGGACATCCGCACGGTGGTGAAGGACCTGGAACTCTTCCCCCGCGCCTACGCCCTGCCCTCCCAGTGGCCCAACAATACTTGGCAGCGATCTGCTGCAGACCGCCAAGTGGCAGAACTCATGGGCCCCTATCGGCACCGGCTGCTCAAGCCAATGTCCGCCTTGTCCGCCAGCAAACTCCTGCTGCAACGCCAGATCCCAGATCAGTTGCCCACGCCGGTAGCCAACGCCTGCCGCGCCCTGGCGCGCCAAGTGCTGAGCGTCATGGAAATCGGCGCCAGCGCCGAACTGGATGAAGACCCCCTGCTCGACGCCGATGACCCGCACGGCATCGAAGCCATCCCCATCGGCTCCAACCACCCGGATGCCGCCATGCCCGCCGGACTGCTTCGTTACCGATCCCACTGACCCGGAAAGCTGACGTCCCTCAGAATCGGTTGCCGTGACGCGCCATGACCACCAGGGCCTGGGCCCGGTTGGAAACGTTGAGGGCCCGAAAGATCGCCGACATGTGCACCTTGATGGTGCCTTCGGAAAGGCCGAGCAGATCGGCAATCTCCCGATTGGTTTTGCCCTGGCCGAGGAGCTCCATCACCCGGCTCTGGGCGGCCGTGAGGCCGAAACGCTCCTGCACCGAAACCGCCGTCTTGCGCCGGGAGCCCGCCTCGCCCTGGAGGGCGGGCGGAACATACACCCCGCCATCGAGGACGGTGCGGACCGCCTTGAGCATCTCCTCCCCGGAGGAGGATTTCGGGACAAAGCCCGACGCGCCGCCCTTCATCGCCCGCTGAACGGTGCCGGGCTCATCCTGGCCGGAGACCACCAGGGCTGGAATGTCCGGGAAGCGCTTGGCCAGCACGGCAAGCAGCGAAAAACCGTTCATGTCCGGCAACACGAGATCGATCACCGCGAGATCCCACTCCCCCTTTGCCAGCTCAGCAAGGGCTTCGTCGGCGCAGCGCGCCTCGATGCACTCGACGCCGGGCTCCAGATGCCGAAGCGTTTGCGCCACGGCCTCCCGGACCAAGGTGTGGTCTTCGACGATCAGGATTCGGGTCATAAGCGCTGGAGAATGCGTATTGAATATACCGGCACAGGATACCACGGAGGTTCACCGACCTCTTATTTGCAAAGACTACCCCATCCGGCCCTTTCAGGTGAAAATCCCCCCCAAACAAAAACCGACACCTCCCCACACCGCATGCCGGTCACCGGTTTTCGCCGCTCCGTCGCACGTCTGTTCGCCCTCCTGGCTGCGCTCTCCGGCGCCCCCGCGTTCGCTGCGGAGACCCTCCCTCCCGGCGGTGAAGGCGCCTTCCTCGGCGAACTTCCAGTGGTCCTCACCGGCGCCCGCCTGCTTCAGGCCCAGCGCGACGCCCCGGGGGCCCTGACTGTCCTGGATCGGGAGATGATCGCGGCCAGCGGGGCGCGGGATCTCGCAGAGTTGCTTCGCCTGGTTCCGGGTTTTCAGGTTGGACAACTCTCCGGATCCTGGCCCCTCGCGACCTACCACGGACTTTCCGATCAGGCACCGCGGCGCATGTTGGTACTGGTGGATGGGCGCTCGGCTCATTCACCCTATTTCCTGAGCGGGATCGAGTGGGAGCAGATTCCCCTCGCCGTGGAAGACGTGGAGCGCATCGAGGTATTCCGGGGATCGAACGCCGTCGCCTACGGCGCCAACGCCTTTCTCGGGGTGGTGAACATCATCAGCCGCCATCCTGCCGATACGCCGCGCTGGCGATTCAAAGCGACGGAAGGCAACGACGGCATCAGCGACCGGACCCTCAGCGCAGGCTTCCAGTCGCCAGAACTTGCCGCCCGGCTGACAGTTTCCCGCCGCCAAGACCGGGGCCTATTGGAGATCCCCGACGCGCGCCGCAGTGACCACGTGGACTTCCGCGCCGAACTGCCCCTCGGACCCCGCGATTGGTTGGAAGTGTTTGCAGGGCTAAGCCGTTCCCGGGTCGGCGTTGGAGAAAACCAGAGCGAGACGGATCCTTCCCGCCGCCGGCATATCGATCTCGGCTTTGCCCAGGTCCGCTGGAACCGGGAATTGGACGAGAACAACCACCTCCGGGTCAGCCTCCTCCACCAGACGGAAGAAGGCAGGGATCACTACACCTTGACGAACCCCGGGGACTTGGCCGCCCTGCCTTTCCCCGTCCGCGTGGTCGTGGATTACGACAGCACCATCACCCGTAACGAGTTCGAGGTCGAACAGACTTTGGGCGGCACGAGCCCATGGCGAATGAACTGGGGCCTCAACTATCGGGAAGACCGGCTCGTAAGTCGCCAACTCCTGGGGGATCGCTCCCCCTTCACCAGCCGGTACCTTCGGGTATTCGCGAATGGTGAGTGGCGCATCGCGCCGGACTGGCTGATCAATCTCGGCGCCTCGCTGGAAGACCCGAATTTCGCCAAGGCCAAACTGGCCCCGCGCCTGTCAGCCAATTATCATATGACGCAGTCGCAAACGCTGCGCTTTGCCCTCGGGCAGGCCCACCGATTCCCCACCCCTTTCGAAAAACGGGCTGACATGCGCTTTTATGCCGAGTCTTCGCTGATCACCGAACCGGGCCTGGTGGCCCAGAGCTATCGGGCGGCGCCGAATCTCGAAGCGGAGCGCGTCTCGTTTCAGGAAGTCGGGTATCTCGGGGAATGGCCGCAATGGCGCACCACGGTGGACCTCCGCCTCTTTCGCGAGCGCGTCAGTGCCATGATCGAACGGCGGGTCGAGGACCGGATCCTGCTTCTGGACATCCCCAGCCTTTCGCCCACCCCGGTTCCGATTCCCGCCCAAACCGCCTACTTTGACAACAGCGTGTCGCCGACTCTGCGCGGTTTCGAGGCCGTGGCCACTTATCGACCGGGCCTGCGCTCGTGGATCCAGATCGGCCACAGCCAGATCCATATCGACGCGTCGGCCAACGACCCCAAGGCCGACGAGAACGAACGCTCCGCCCCCCGGCACAGTAGCTTTGTCTTTGCCGCCTGGGACTTGGGCCGGGGTGTTCAGCTGAGCGCGGCCCACTACCGCACAAGCGGCTTCGGGTGGTCTGCCGGGCCCAATGGCCGCCTCGATGACACCCACCGCACCGACCTCCGCCTGGCCTATCGCTTCGCCCTCGGTCCGAGCCGAGGCGTCGCCGCCCTCACTGCCCAGAGTCTGGAGGGCCCGTACTCCGACTACCGGCCCACCCAGGAGGCCAATCGACGCCTCTTTGCCACCCTGGGATTCGAGTTCTGAGGGAGGCCATGACGCCCCTCCTGCGCCTCTTCCTCCTGCTGACCGGCTTCGCAGGCGCGTGGATCGCGGCATCCGCCCAAGCGGAGGTGCTCGTGGTGGTCAGCGAATCCGGCGGCGCCTATGACGAGGCCGCCGACGCCTTTCGTGCCGAGCTTCAGCGCCTTGCACCGCGCCAAGAGGTGGCGGTCAGCACGGTCGGCAGCCTGGGCAGCATGGGGGAGTATCAGCTGATCGTTACCCTGGGGAGCCAGGCTGCCCGCAGCGTGGCGGCCATGGGTCAGCGCCCCCCGACGATCCATAGCCTGCTCCCCAGGTCCGCCTACGATCGAATGGCGGGCCTGAAGGACGGCCGGGACACCGCGGTGCTCCTCGACCAACCCGCCTCACGGCAGGTGGACCTGATCCGGGTGGCCCTGCCGGGGTTCGCCCGCATCGCGCTCCTGGAAGGCAGCGAATCACGTGAACTGGTGGGCCAGCTCGCAGAGGCGGCGCGGGAGCGAAAGTTCACTATCGCCCGGGAGGTCGTCCTTCGTGAAAACGACCTCTTTACCGCGCTTCAGCGGGCTCTCAGCGACCCAGCGGCCTTGATCGCCACCCCGGATTCCACCGTCTTTAACGGCTACAGCATCCAGAACATCATGCTCACGGCCTATCGGCAGCGCTCGCCGGTGCTCGGATTTTCGGCCTCCTACGTGCGCGCCGGCGCGGTCCTGGGCCTGTATTCGACCCCGGCGCAGATCGGTCGCCAAACGGCCGAGTTGGCCAAACAGGCACTTACTGGAGGGACGCTCCCGCCACCCCAGAATCCCCGCTATTTTGAGATCAGCACCAATCCTCAGGTGGCGCGGTCCATCGGCATCCTTCTCGATGAACCAGCCCAGATCCGGGCTGCGGTCGCCAAACTGGAAGGCTCGCCGCAATGATCGCCGATTGGGGAATCCGCAATCGGGTCACCTTGGTGGCCACGCTGCCGGCGGTGGTGCTGGGCCTGATTCTGATCGCCTTCTTCACCAGTTCCCGCATCGCCGACCTGGAACAGGCCCATGGCGACCGGGGGCGCGCCCTCGCCCGCCAGATTGCCGCCAGCGCCGAATTCCCGCTCTTTTCCGGCAATATTGTCGCCCTCGGGCGCCTCGCGTCCAGCGCCGCGGCCCAGGCGGATGTTCATCGCGTCGCCATCCTGGACCCTTCCGGTGCCATGCTGACCGAGGCCATCGCCAGCGCCCCCGTCGGCGCCAACCCGCCGGGCGGGGGGCGACAGTCCTCGGCGACCTCCCTGCTTCGCTTCGAGGAGGCCGTGCTCCCCAGCCGAGTCGATCTGGAAGATCCGGGCAGCGGTTCCGCCGAGGCCGATCGTCCTGCGGCCCTCGGCACGGTGGTCATCGAACTTTCTCGTCAGCGCATGGAAGATCGGCGGACCGAACTCCTCGCCATCGGCGTGATGGCCTTGGTGGCGGTGCTGCTCGGCAGCTTGGCGCTGGCCCGGCAAATGAGCGCGGGGGTCACCGGCCCGATCCGCGCCATGGCCGAAGTGGCCCGCAGAATCGGAGACGGCACCTTGTCCGAGCGGGTCCCCGTGATGGCCGGGGGCAGCCTGAGACGGCTTGCGACCGCCATTAACGACATGGCGGCCCGCCTGGAGACCGCCCACGATGAAATGCAAGCCCGAGTGCTCGAAGCCACCGCCGAACTGGTGGCCCGCAAGGACGAAGCTGAGCGCGCCACCCTGGCAAAATCCCGCTTTCTGGCGGCGGCGAGCCATGACCTGCGCCAACCCATGCACGCCCTCGGGCTCTTCATCTCCGAACTCGCCCAGCATGCCCATGTGCCTGAGACCCGGCGCCTGGTCCGGCAAATCGCGGCCTCTGCCGAAGCGATGGAAAACCTCCTCGACAGTCTGCTCGACATTTCCAAGCTCGACGCCGGCGTCTTCAAACCCAACGTGCGGGCCTTTCCCCTTCAGCCGGTCCTGGATCGCCTGGCGGTGGACTTCACCCCCATGGCCGAGGAACGCCGTCTCCATCTGAGGGTGCGCCCCACCACCCAGTGGGTCGAGAGCGACCCCGCGCTGCTGGAGCGGATCCTCATCAATCTGGTGAGCAACGCCGTGCGCTACACCCAGGAGGGGGGCATCCTGGTGGCGTGCCGCCCGCGGGGGCTGCAGGTTCGGATTGAAGTGCGGGACAGCGGCGTCGGCATCGCCAAGGAAGCCCAGGAGGTCGTCTTCCAGGAGTTCGTCCAGCTCGAGAACCCCGAACGGGCTCGCAACAAGGGCCTCGGACTCGGTCTGGCGATCGTACGTCGCCTCACGGACCTCCTCGGGCACAACCTCTCCCTGCGCTCCCGCCTGGGGGCCGGATCGGTCTTCGCCATCGCAGTGCCGGCGGCGGAACCCCAGGGCACCCAGCCCCAGACCGAGGGCGAACGCGCGCCCGGGGATCTGGCCGGCACCCGGGTGGCGATCGTGGACGATGACCCCCTCGCCCTCACCAGCCTGCACAGCCTGCTCCTTTCCTGGGGGTGCCAGGTGTTCCCGGCCGACAGCCACGAAAACCTTATGATGGAACTCGCCACCCGGGGCCTCCTCCCCCAGGTGATCATCAGCGACTATCGCCTGCGGGGCCCCCGCACCGGTATAGACGTCATTCAGGCCGTGCGAAATCGATTCGGCCCCGAACTGCCCGCCATCCTGATCAGCGGCGACACGGCTGCGGAGACCCTTCGCCAAGCCCAGGAGGAGAGCCTCGTCCTCCTGCACAAGCCAGTCCGCCCCGCCAAGCTCCGGGCCCTGCTCAACCGTTTGATCAACTAGGGCTGCGCCGGTGGAGTATCATCGCCCCACACTAAACGGGAGGACACAGGCGATGGCGCAGGATACCAACAGCAAGGACCCCCTCGAATTCATCCGGGGCATGTGGAGCAACATGGGGTTCTCCCTGCCCGGGATGGTGACTCCGACCCTGGATGTCGACGAACTCGACAAGCGCATCAAGGACATGAAGGCCGTGGAGGGGTGGCTGAAGATGAACCTCAACATGCTGCAGATGAGCATCCAGGGCCTTGAAATGCAGCGCGCCGCCCTGGCCGCGGTGAAGGCCATCAGCGAGCCCATGCGCAAGGCGTCCGCGGAAGAGAAGACTCAGGAGGCCGCGGAGAACACCGCCGCAACCGGCACCGGCGCCGTGCCCAATCCCACGGAGGCCGTGCAGGCCTTCGCGGCGGCCGCCGCCTCGATGTGGCCGTGGAACATGTTGAACCAGCAACAAGCCGATGCGGCGCCCTCGACCCCCGCTCCCGAAGCCGCAACGGAAGCCGAGGCGCCCCCTCCGCGGCCCAAGGCCCAACCCCCCAAAGGCGGCCGGACCAAAAAAGTTTGATCCGGGCGTGGGCCGGCGCCATCAGGCGGCCAGCCAACTCACCCAAAAGGTAAGGGTCGCGGCGGCGGCGATGGTCGTCGCGGAAATCAGCCACGCGACCCCCGGCCCGTCTCCCCCCATCCGCATCGCCAAAATGTAGGCTGACGAGGCCGACGGCAGCGCCGCGAACAAGACGGCGATCTGCAGCCAAAGTCCTTCCAGTCCCAGCAGGCGCCCGATCCAGAGCGCGGCGATGGGCAACAGAACCAATTTGACCACCACCAGCCAGGCCGACCCGGCCCAATGGCCCTCCACCCGCCCCCAACGGAGCGCGGCGCCCACCGCCAGGAGGCCGAGGGCGATTGACGCGTCGGCCAGGCGCTGAAGAAACTGCTGAACAGGCACCGGGAGCGTCAATCCAGAGAGGTTTCCCAACAGCCCCGCCAGGGTCGCGAGCACCAGCGGATTCCGCAGCAATTCCTGCAGCAGGCGCCCCTGGCCATGGCGGGCCATCATGCCGACCGCCATGATATTGGCGAAGGGAACCATGGCCCCCGCCAGGGCCCCCATCGCAGCGATCCCGGCCGCGCCATGGACCTTGCCCGCCACGGCGATCCCGACGTAGGTATTGAATCGGTACGCGCATTGCAGTCGCGAGGCAAAAGCCATCGGGCTCAATCGTGCGAAGGGTTGGGCGGTCCAGCCCAATACAAACCCGCTCACCATCGTTAGCAGCCCACACGCAAACAGCGGCCAGGCTTCACCCCAGTCGATATGCGTACGCAGGAGGGCGCCGAAGAGCAAGGCGGGAAAGAGAACGAAGTAGACTAGCTTTTCCAGCCCGCTCCAGAAGCCGTCCCCGAGCCCAAGGTGTCGACGCAGGACCACGCCAAGGACAATCAGGGCGAAATCCGGCAGCAGGAGCAGGAAGGTGGGCATGGCGGAACCTTATCCGACCGCTCACCCAGGAACCATCCGGATTGTCCGCAATGGCCTGGCTCCGCCGAAGCCCCGGCGGGGCGGGTTAGGGCGTCACCGTCCGCAGGGTGCCGCTTCCCATGTCATAGACCCAACCATGGATCTGGAGCAGGCCGGCCCGGATGGCCTGGGAGACGAAGGGATACTCCCGCAGGTGCTCCAGCTGGAGGCGGACGTTCTCCTCGACGATGAGCTGATGGCGCTTCTCGGGGGGAATCTCGATGTGGAGTTCGCGCACTTTCTCGTCCACCCGCTCCCGGGCCTTGGTGGCATTGATGAGCCAGATGGGCACGTACTTGTCGTCGCCATCCTCGGCATCCAGGGCCAAGACGCCGCCGCAGCCATAGTGACCGCAAATGACAATGTCCGGAATATTGAGGTGATTGATGGAAAACTCCAGGACCGCCGACAGGTTCCAGTCATTGGTGGCGACGATGTTGCCGACGTTGCGATGGACAAACACCTCTCCCGCCCGGGTCTGGGTGATGGTATCCACCGGTACCCGGGAATCCGAACAGCCGATCCACAACACGGTCGGCTTCTGGGCCTTGGCAAGATCCTCGAAGTAGGTCTTTTCCCGTTCGAACACGTCCGCCACGAAGCGGCGATTGCCATCCAGAAGTTGGGAGATCATGGGTTTACTCGTAGCGTCGCTGGTCGTCGATCACCTTGCCATCGTTGGCTAGGCTCCCCGGGGGACAGAAACGGACCTCCCCCCGCAGTTTCGTGACTTCCCGGAGGCCGGCGACGAGGGCCGCCCCGAGCCCCTCCGGCTCGCCCGCCACTTCGCAATGGAGGGTCATCCGATCGACCTGGTCGGGGTTGTCCACCACCAGCCGAGCGCGGCGGACTTCCGGGTGCCGGGTTACGACGGTCGCCACCTGGCCCGGGTGGACGAACATCCCCTTGACCTTGGTGGTCTGGTCGGCCCTTCCCAGCCACCCCCGGATCCGTTGATTGGTACGCCCGCAGGGCGAGACGCCAGGCAAGACGGCGGAAAGATCCCCGGTGCCAAAGCGGATCAGCGGATAGTCCGTGTTGAAGGTCGTGACCACCACCTCCCCCACCTCCCCCTCGGCCACCGGATCCCCGGTGCCGGGCCGCACGATTTCCAGCACCACGTCCTCATCCAACACCATCCCTTCCCGCGCAGGCGTCTCGTAGGCCACGAGGCCCAGGTCGGCGGTGGCGTAGGCCTGATAGGCGTCAATGCCGGCCTCCGCCAGCGCCATCCGCTGGCTGGGGGGAAAAGCCTCGCCGGAGACGAAGGCCTTGGTGAACGTCGGGACGACCCCGAGTTCACCCGCCTTGTCCAACAGGATGCGTAGAAACGACGGGGTACCGGCGTAGGCGTTGGGCCGCAGATCGGTAATGGCGGCAAGCTGCTGCTCAGTCTGCCCCACGCCAGCAGGGAAAACCGTGCAGCCTAGGGCGTGGGCGGCCGTCTCCATCATCGAACCGGCGGGAGTCATATGGTAGGAGAAGGTGTTATGGACCAGGTCTCCGGCCCGGAACCCGGCGGCGTGGAAGGCCCGCGCCATGCGCCAATAGTCGCGCCGGGCGCCCTCCGGCTCATAAATCGGCCCCGGGGACGCAAACACCCGGGCGCAGGCCGGCCCCCAGACGACCGCCGCAAACCCTCCGAAAGGCCGAGTGGCCTTCTGCCGCTCCAGAAGCTCGGATTTGCGCAGCACAGGCAGACGGGCGAGATCCGCCCGCGATCGGATCTCGGCAGCTCGGATGCCCTCCAAGAGCCCCGCCATCGCAGATGCCCGCCGCTGGGCATGGGCAACCTGGTCAGGAAGGCGGGCGAGCAAGTCCTGCTCACGCTCCTCGGGGTCCCGCAGCTCCCGGGAATCAAAAAAGCTCATGATTTTCTCCCGGCCCGGCCCCTAGGCAGGACTGGCTGGATGGCGTCCCTGAACATCACGACAGCCACCGCTTGCGGCGCCGATAGTGCTTGATCTCGCGAAAGCTCTTGCGGCCTTCGGAGGACAAGCCGAGGTAGAACTCCTTCACGTCCTCGTTGGCCGCCAGATCCTTGGCAGCGCCTTCCATGACGATGCGACCGTTCTCGAGGATGTAGCCGAAATCCGCGTAGCGCAGGGCGACCATGGTGTTCTGCTCCGCCAGCAGAAAGCTCACCCGCTCCTTGGTATTGAGGTCTTTGACGATTTCGAAGATCTCCTCGACGATCTGGGGCGCCAAGCCCATGGAAGGCTCGTCGAGGAGGATCATTTCCGGCTTGGCCATGAGGGCGCGGCCAATCGCGCACATCTGCTGCTCGCCGCCGGAGGTGTAGCCGGCCTGGGACGTGCGCCGGGTCTTGAGACGGGGAAAGTAGGCGTAGACCTTGTCCAGGCTGTCGCGGATCTCACTCCGCGACGCCCCGCGGGTATAGGCCCCGGTGAGGAGATTCTCTTCGATGGTGAGGTGGCCAAAACAGTGCCGCCCCTCCATGACCTGGATCACCCCCCGGCGCACCAAGTCGGCCGGGGTCATCTGGTCCACCCGGGCGCCTTTGAATTCGATGCTGCCCTTGGTCACATCCCCCCGCTCCGCCCGGAGCAGGTTGGAAATGGCCTTCAGGGTGGTGGTCTTGCCGGCGCCATTGGCCCCCAGCAAGGCCACGATCCCGCCCTGGGGCACCGCCAGGGACACCCCCTTGAGGACCAGAATGACGTGGTCGTAAATGACCTCGATATTGTTGATGGTGAGGTAGGACATGGCGTCGGCCACTCTCTCGTCTCAGGTTCGGGGCAAGGGGCGGGCAAATGAGCGGGCGCACCCGGGCGTCGATTGCCAGCCCCGGGTGCAGCCGTTACGGATCAGCCCTCTTTCGAGCAATCGCGAGGAGTGATGCCCTTTTCCTTGGCGTAGGCCGCCGCGGACTCCTCGATCATCCCCCGCACCAGGGCGCGGTCGGAATCCACCCAGTCGGTGAGCACCTTCCACTTGGTGCCATCCCACTGCTGGAATTTGACCTTGCCTGGACCTTCATGGTCGGCACAGGTGATCTTGAGCGGTGGCATGAAGCCGGTGGCCCCCATCGAGGCCAGGCGCTTATCGTCGAGGTTCAGATTCTCGAAGCCCCAGCGCATCTGCTCGCCGTTCATGGCCTTGCCCTTGCCGTACTTCTCCTGAGCCTTGCGGATGGCTTCCACGGTGATCATGCCGTGCACCACGCCCCGGTTGTAGTAGACGCTGCCGACCCGGGACTTGTCTTCCATGTTGCCCTTGTTCTTGCCATAGACGAACTTCTGGATGTCCTGGATCACCGGATAATTGCTGCCGGCCACATTGAAGCCCGCAGCGGTGAATCCCTTGGCGGCGTCGCCCGCCGGGACCGTGTCTTCCTCGGCGCCGGACCACCACACGCCGACCATCTTCTCCCTCGGAAAGCCGGTCTTGGCTGCTGATTTCAACGCAGTGGGATTCATCACCCCCCAGCCCCACAGGATCACGTAGTCGGGCCGCTGCTGGCGGATCTGCAGCCACTGGGATTGCTGCTCGTTGCCGGGGTGGGCCACGGCGATCTTGGTCACCTCGAAGCCGTGCTTGGCGGCCAGCTTGTCGAGAATGGCGTGGGATTCCTTGCCGTAGGCGGAGTCGTGGTAGAGCAGGGCAATCTTCTTGCCTTTCAGCTTGTCCATCCCGCCTTCCTTGGTGCCGATGTAATTGATGATCCCCGACGCCTGGGACCAGTAGGTGGTGATCATCGGGAAGACCCAGGGAAAGATCCTCCCGTCCGCCGCGTCGGTGCGCCCGTAGCCGATCGTCACCACCGGAATCTTGTCCTGGGGCGCCTTTTCGAGCACGGAGTAGGTGATGCCGGTGGACACTGGCATGAACACCGTATTGCCGCTCTGGCCCTTGGTCTTCAGCCGCTCATAGCACTCGACGCCCCGGGCGTTGTTGTACTCGGTTTCGCATTCTTCCCAGGTAATCTTGACGCCACCGACCCCGCCGTCGCGCTCGTTGATCATCTGCATGTAGTCGATCCAACCGCCAAAGAGGCCCGAACCGCCCGACGCATAGGCGCCCACTCGGTAGCTGGGCAGGCCGACGAACTGTTCGTCGGCAAGGACCGCGGCGGGACCCGCCATGGCGGCGAGCAGGCCGGTGAGGACCAGGGTTCGTTTGAATTTCATGTTTCGTCTCCTCTTTTATGTGGTGCTGCGACTGCAAATGCGGCGAGGACGTCGTCCCCGCAAACCGGATGAAAATCAATGGGGGAAGGGCCAGAGGCGGAGCTTCTCCTTGCCGATCTGCCACAGCCGGGCGAGGCCGTGGGGTTCCACGATCAGGAAAAAGATGATCAGGCCGCCAAACACGATGAGCTGCAAATTGGAGGCGAAGCCCGCCCCCAGGGCGTTGCCAAAGATGGCTGGAACCACGTTATCCAGCAGGATCGGCAGCAGCACGATGAAGGCCGCGCCCAGGAAGGAGCCCATGATGCTGCCCACCCCACCGATGATGATCATGAACAAGATCTTGAAAGACAGATCCAGGTTGAACCCCTCCGGCTCCACCGTGCCCAGGTAGGTATAGGCGTAAAGCGCCCCAGCCACCCCGCAATAGAAGGACGACACCGCGAAGGCCACCAGCTTCGCTCGCATCGGCCGGATGCCGATCACCTCCGCCGCCACGTCCATGTCCCGCACCGCCATCCAGGCCCGGCCGGTCGCGGTGCGCACCAGGTTCTTGGCGGCCAGGGCCAGCGCAGCCACCACTCCCAGGGTGAGGACGTATTTGGCTTGGGGCCCGTCGAAGTGGTAGCCCAGAATCACCACGTCCTGGGCGGTGATCACCCCCGACGACGCGTTATTGGAAAACCAGGGAAATTTCACCAGCACCCAGACGATGAAAAACTGCGCCGCCAGCGTCGCGACCGCCAGGTAGAAACCCTTGATACGCAGACTGGGAAGCCCGAACAGCACCCCCACCGCCGCCGCCGCAAGGCCCCCCAGGATCAGCGCGACCAAAAACGGCAGGCCGTCGATCCGCAGCATGAAGTTGTAAGCACCGAAGGCCCCCACCGCCATGAAGGCCGCCGAGCCGAGAGAAAGCTGGCCGGCGTAGCCGGTTAGGATGTTGAGCCCGATCGCCGCGAGGGAAAAGATCAGCACCGGGATCAGGATCGCCTTCAGCCAGTACTCGCTCGCCAGCATCGGCACCAGCACGCCGAAGATCGCCAAAATCACCCAGTAACCATAGCGATCCTGCAGGATCGGGAAGATCTGCTGATCGGCGGAGTAGCTGGTTTTGAACTGGCCGGCTTCACGGTACAGCATGGAAAGCTCCTTGCATCAGGTCGTCAGCAAGCCCCTCCAGACGAGCCCTGGTGGGGTAGAAGGCAGCGCGCAGCGGCTTCATACCCGGTCGATGTGGCGTTCGCCGAACAGCCCCTCAGGGCGGACGAGCAGGAAGGCCAGAGCCAGCATGTACGGGAACCAGGATTCGATACCGCCCCCCACCATTGGCCCGATATAGACCTCCGCGAGCTTTTCCGACGCCCCGATGATCAGGCCGCCGACGATGGCTCCCGGCACCGAGGTGAAACCGCCCAGGATCAGCACCGGCAGGGCCTTGAGGGCGGTGAAGGTCAGGGCGAACTGAACGCCGTTCCGCGCGCCCCAGATCATCCCCGCCACCAGGGCCACGAAACCGGCCACGCCCCACACGATTCCCCATATGTGCTGGAGCGGGATCCCGATCGACAGCGCCGCCTGATGGTCGTCCGCCACCGCCCGCAGGGCCCGGCCAATCCGGGTGTACTGGAAAAACAGGGCCAGGGACGTCACCAGCACCCCCGCCGCCGCCGCCGCGAAGAGATCGAACTTGGACACCAGGATCCCGCTGCGGTCCATCAGCCACTCGATGGGCTCATCCACGATGCCCAGTTCCAGCCCCCGCACATTGGCCCCCCAGATGCCCTGGGCGATGCCTTCCACCAGGAAGGTCAGCCCGATGGTGGCCATGAAGAGCGTGATGTGGGGCTGATTGACCAGGGGACGCAGCACGACGCGCTCGGTGAGCAGCCCAAGCACCACCATGGACGCCAGGGCGAGCACGAAGGCCAGCCAGAAAACCACGGCGGACCCCGTCTCCAGACCCAGCCACCCCGGCAGGACTTCCTGAAACCCGACGAAGGTCAGGGCGGCGAAGAACACCATCGCCCCCTGGGCGAAGTTGAAAACCCCCGACGCCTTGTAGATCAGGACGAAGCCCAGAGCCACCAGGGAGTAGAGCACCCCCGAGAGCAGGCCGCCGATGAGTACCTCGAAGAAGAATTGCATGCGCCCTCCCCGCTCCTCAGTGGCCCCCGCCCAGATAGGCGGCGATCACGTCCGGGTTGTTCTTGACCTCGTCCGGGGTCCCGTCGCCAATCTTCTTGCCGTAATCGAGGACCACCACCCGGTCGGAAATGTCCATCACCACCCCCATGTCGTGCTCGATGAGGACGATGGTGGTACCGAACTGGTCATTCACATCGAGGATGAAGCGGCACATGTCCTGTTTTTCCTCCACGTTCATGCCGGCCATGGGCTCGTCGAGGAGCAACATGGACGGCTCGGCGGCCAGGGCTCGCCCCAGTTCCACCCGCTTTTGCAGGCCGTAGGGCAGCCGCCCCACCGGGGTCTTGCGAATACTCTGGATCTCGAGGAAATCGATGATCTCCTCGACCTTGCGGCGGTGGGCAATCTCCTCCCGCTGGGCCGGCCCCCAGTAAAGGGCGTGGCGCAGCAGTCCGCATTTCATCTTCAGGCTGCGGCCGGTCATGATGTTGTCCAGCACGCTCATGCCCTTGAAGAGGGCGATGTTCTGAAAGGTCCGGGCAATCCCCTGGGCGGCGGCCTGGTGGGGGTCCATCTTCTGCCGCGGGCTGCCCCGGAAGTGGATCTGCCCCTCCTGAGGGTGATAGACCCCGTTGATCACATTGAGCATGGAGCTTTTGCCGGCGCCGTTGGGCCCGATGATCGAGCGGATCTCATGCTCCCGCACGTTGAAGCTGATGTTGGTGAGGGCTTTCACGCCGCCAAAGGAAAGGGAGATCCCCTGCAGATCCAGGATCACGTCGCCGATCCGGCGCCCTTCCGCCACCGTGTTCTCTGCTGCCATGGCCGCGCTCATCGGCATCCTCCTCAGGCGGCCTGTTTCAGGGGGTCGAGGCCGACCGTGCGGGCGTCCTCGATGCGCAGATCTGCCGCCACCGCGCCGGTGCGCCCGTCCTCGTACTTCACCTGGGTCTCGATGCGCTGGCTGGTGCGCCCGGCGTAAAGCGCCTCGATCAGCACCGCGTACTTTTCGGCGATGAAATTGCGCCGTACCTTGCGGGTCCGGGTCAGTTCGCCGTCATCGGCATCGAGTTCCTTATGCAGCACCAGGAAGCGCTGGACCTGGGAGCCCCGCATCTTCGGGTCATGGGACAGATCCTCATTCACCTTTTCCATGCAGTCCCGCACCAGCTCATAGACCTCGTCCCGCCCCGCCAGATCGGCATAGCCGGAGTAGGCCATGCCGCGGCGCTCGGCCCAGTTACCCACCGCCTCCAGGTCGATGTTGATGAAGGCAGTGACGCGCTCACGACCATTGCCGAAGCACACGGCTTCCTTGACGTACTGGAAGAACTTGAGCTTGTTCTCGATGTAGTTGGGCGCGAACATCGAGCCATCCACCAGCTTGCCCACGTCCTTGGCCCGGTCGATGATCTTCAGGTGGCCATCTTCGTCAAAGAAGCCCGCGTCACCGGTCATGAAATAGCCTTCGGCGTTGATGGATTCGGCCGTGGCGTCCGGCCGCCTGTAGTAGGCCTTGAGCAGCATGGGGCCCCGCACCAGGATCTCGCCGTTCTCGGCGAGCTTCACATCCACCGCCGGGGCGGGCACCCCGACGCTGTCGAGCTTGATCTGGCCGTCCGGCTGCAGGCAGACATAGGCGCAGGTCTCGGTCTGCCCATAGAGCTGCTTGAGGTTCACCCCGAGGGAGCGGTAGAAGCGGAACAGATCCGGCCCGATGGCTGCCCCGGCGGTGTAGGCCACACGGATCCGGGAGAGGCCGAGCACGTTCTTGAGGGGGCCAAAGACCAGCAGGTTGCCCAGCCAGTATTGCATCCGGTCGCCCAGCCCCACCGACTTGCCGTCCAGGATGTCGGCGCCGCAACGGCGGGCGACGTCGAGAGCCTTGTGGAAGATCGCGCGCTTGAGGCGGCCAGCATCCTCCATGCGAATCATCACCTGGGTCAGCAGGTTCTCGAAAACCCGGGGCGGCGCAAAGTAGTAGGTGGGGCCGATCTCTCGAAGATCGGTCATCACCGTCTCACCGGACTCCGGGCAGTTGATGGTGAAGCCGGCCACCATGGCCTGGGCAAAGGAAAACAGGTGGTCACCCACCCAGGCCATGGGCAGGTAGGACAGAATGTCCTCCTCCTCGGTGAGGTGATCGAAATCGATCCCCCCCCGGGCGGCGGCAATGAAGGCCGCGTGGGTCTGGCACACTCCTTTGGGCTTGCCGGTCGTCCCCGAGGTGTAGAGCATCACCGAAATGTCATCGGACGAACCCTTGGCGATCTCCCCGTCGAGAAAATCCGCCTGGTTGCGGTCGTGGATACGGCCCATCTCCTGCAACTCGTCCAGGCCCAGGAGGAAGGCCTGGGTGTAGTGGCGCAAACCGCGAGGGTCGTCGTAGATCACGTGCTCCAGGGTGGCGGACTGGTCCTTGACCTCGAGCATCTTGTCCACCTGCTCCTGGTCTTCCACCACCGCGAACTTCACTTCGGCGTCCTGAAGGACGTAGGCCATCTCTTCGGCCACCGCATCCTGGTAGAGCATGACCGGGATGCCACCCAGGCACTGGCAGGCCGCTACGGTGCAATAGAGACGGGGGCGGTTGTCGCCGATGATGGCGAGGCGGTCGCCCCGCTTGAACCCAAGGGTCGCCAGCCCGCAGGCGATCGCCCGTACTTCGGCCGCCACATCGGCCCAGGTCAGGGTCTGCCAGATCCCGTATTCCTTTTCCCGCATGGCGGG
>JAEUNY010000144.1 GCA_016791005.1 Zoogloeaceae bacterium | reverse complement strand
CAAGGTGTTCATCAAGTACGGCTCCCCGGCGGGCATGCCCAACTGGGGCACTTCCGGCGAACTGACCGATGACGAAGTGGACCTGATGGCCCGCTACATCCAGCAGACGCCTCCCCAGCCGCCGGAATACGGCCTGAAGGACATGAAGGCCACCTGGAAGGTCATCGTGCCGCCGGAGCAGCGTCCGAAGAAGAAGATGAACAACTACAACATCGATAACATCTTCTCCACCACCCTGCGGGATACGGGTGAGGTGGCGCTGATCGACGGCGACACCAAGAAGATCATCAACGTGGTGAAGACCGGCTATGCGGTGCACATCTCCCGCGTCTCCGCCTCCGGCCGCTATCTGTTCGTGATCGGCCGCGATGCCAAGATCAATATGATCGACCTGTGGATGGAGAAGCCCGACAACGTCGCCGAGATCCGCACAGGCCTCGAGGCCCGCTCGGTGGATACCTCCAAGTACAAGGGCTACGAGGACAAGCTGGCCATCGCTGGCTCCTACTGGCCGCCCCAGTACGTGATCATGAACGGCGACACCCTGGAGCCGCTGAAGATCATGGCCACCCGCGGCATGACCGTCGGCGAGCAGGAATACCACCCTGAGCCGCGCGTCGCCTCCATCGTGGCCTCCCACTTCAAGCCGGAATTCCTTGTCAACGTGAAGGAAACCGGCAAGACGCTGCTGGTCAATTACACTGACCTCAACGCCATCTCCACCAAGGAGATCCCGGTCGCCAAGTTCCTGCATGACGGCGGCCTTGACAGCAGCAAGCGCTACTTCATGGTGGCCGCCAACCAGTCCAACAAGATCGGCGCGATCGACATGAAGGACGGCAAACTGGCCGGCCTGATCGACGTGGGCAAGATTCCCCACCCGGGCCGTGGCGCCAACTTCATCCATCCCAAGTATGGCCCAGTGTGGTCCACCGGCCACTTGGGCGACGACACCATCGCCCTGATCGGCACCGATCCGGAGAAGCACAAGCAGTACGCGTGGAAGCTGGTGGAATCCCTCAAGGGCCCCGGCGGCGGCGCGCTGTTCATCAAGAGCCATCCCAAGTCCAAGCACCTGTATTCGGACACGCCGCTGAACCCCGATCCCAAGCTGTCCCAATCGGTGGTGGTGTTCGACATCGACAACCTGGGCGCCGGCTACAAAACCCTGCCCATCAGCGAGTGGGCGGGCCTGTCGGACGACGGCGCCAAGCGGGTGGTGCAGCCGGAGTACAACAAGGCTGGCGATGAGGTGTGGTTCTCGGTGTGGTCCGCCAAGAACAAGGAATCGGCCATCGTGGTGGTGGATGACAAGACCCTCAAGCTGAAGGCGGTCATCAAGGATCCGAGGATCATCACTCCCACGGGCCATTTCAACGTCTACAACACCCAGCACGACATCTACTGATCGTCACCCAACCGGGATGAGGAGCGATCCTTCACCCGGTCGGATCGGGGCATCGAGCCATCGGGCACGATGCCCCCTTTCGGCTTTTTGGACGCCGGCCGTGCCGGCATTTCAGAGGAGTGAGAAGCAATGAAAAAATCTGTCTCGATCCTGGCGACCCTGGCCCTGGTGGCGCTGGTCGCATCTCCAGTCGCCCGCGCCGACCAGGCCGCAGCCCAGAAGGCCGGCTGCCTGGCCTGCCACAGCGTGGACAAGAAGCTGGTGGGTCCGGCCTTCAAGGACGTCGCCGCCAAGTACAAGGGCCAGGCCGACGCCGTGGCCAAGCTGACCGACAAGGTGCGCAAGGGCGGCGCCGGGGTGTGGGGCCAGATCCCCATGCCGCCCAACCCGGAAGCCAAGATCAACGACGCTGAATTGAAAACCGTGGTGGAGTGGATTCTCAAAGGCTGACCCCGCCTTTCTGTTCCGGTGCCTGGCGCGGGCCCGCCCCGCGCCAGCGCTGCCCGCCTTGACGGCTGTCAAGGCCACCCGCCCCGCCTTCCCGTAACGTGAATGCCAGGCCTGCAGGACGGGCCGCAGCAATCGGAGGCAGGGCCATGGTTCGACCCCTTTTCATCCATCTTTCCTTGTTGCTGGCGTTGACCGCCGTGGCCGTAGGCACCGCCCGGGCGGAGGCGCCCAGCGCGGCCCAACAACAGGAATTGGTGCGCCTCGTCCGCCAGGATTGCGGTTCCTGCCATGGCATGACCCTCAAAGGCGGCCTGGGTCCCGCCCTGCTCCCTGCCGATCTCGCCGGCAAGCCCACGGACTCCCTGGTGGCCACCATTCTCCAAGGCCGCCCGGGCACCGCCATGCCGGGCTGGTCCCGCTTCATGACGGAGGCCGACGCGGAATGGGTGGTGGCCCGCCTGCAATCCGGCTTTCCCCCCGTGGCCCTCCAGGGCGGAGCGCGCTAAGGTGGCCGCGTCTCCTTCCCCCTGGGCCGTGGCCCTCTCCCTTTTGCTGGCGGCTTGCGCCTCGCCTCCGGCCCTGCGGGGCACCGGGGATTTGGGCGTGGTAATCGAGCGGGCCACCGGCACCGTCCAGATCGTGGACACCTCCGCCCGCCAGAGCCTGGGCTCGATACCCGGTCTCGGGGATCTCTCCCATGCCCACACCACTTTTTCCCGGGATGGTCGGTATGCCTACGTCTTTGGTCGAGATGGGGGCCTCACCAAGGTGGATCTGCTCACCCGCACCATCGCCAAGCGGGTGATCCAGGCCGGCAATTCCATCGGCGGCTCCATCTCCCAGGATGGCCGTCTGGTGGTGGCCCAAAATTACGAGCCCGGGGGCATCAAGGCCTTCGACGCCGACACCCTGGAACTCGTCGCCAGCGTTCCCGCCGAATACGCCCCCGGCAAGTTCTCCAAGGTGGTGGGGCTGGCGGATGTGCCGGGCCAGCGCTTCGCCTACGCCCTCTTCGATGGCGGAGAAATCTGGATCACCGATTTCTCCGACCCCAAACACCCCAAGACCACCCGCTACCCCGCTGGCCTACAACCCTATGACGGCCTGGTGACCCCCGACGGGCGCTACTACTTGGCAGGCCTGTTTGGCGAGGATGGCATCGCCCTCCTGGACCTGTGGCAACCGGAAAAGGGCGTACGGAAGATCCTCAGCGGCTATGGGCGGGGTGAGGAAAAACTGCCGGTCTTCAAGATGCCCCATCTCCGGGGCTGGGCCTTGGCCGGGGATTACGCCTACCTGCCCGCCGTGGGCCGCCACGAGGTGCTGGTGGTGGACACCCGCACCTGGCAGGAAGCGGGGCGCATCGCCGTCAAAGGTCAGCCGGTG
>JAEUNY010000121.1 GCA_016791005.1 Zoogloeaceae bacterium | reverse complement strand
CCAGTTGCCCAGCAGGGCCTCCCGGGCATCGGCAGCCTGGGCGATCGAAAACCCGGGGGCCAGGAGGGCCAGGAGCGCGACCAGCACGAGGCGGGCGAAGGCGTTGAAGGGGTCACTCCAGGGTGATGGGCAGGCGGGCATAGCGGGTCTCCCGGTGCGGAGGTTGGGGGGTTGGGGGCGTGAGGCCTGGGGTCCGCGCGACGCTGTGCCGGTAAGGCGCGCGGTGATGCGCCCGAGCCTCGGCTGATTCACATTAGCTCGTGGGCGGTGCGGCGCAAGGGGAAGGTGGCGCGGGTGCCGGAACTCGGCAAAGCGGGGCGGAGATTGGGGCCCGCTCAGTCCGCCGCGGCGGGGGGCGGGGCGGCCGGCCTCACGTCGAAATGGCGGCCCCAGTCCTGCCACTGGCCGGTCCAGTAGCGCAGGGCGGCGGCGGGGGTGGATAGGGTCCAGGTGTAGAGGTCCGCCAGGGACAAGGGGCAGCCGAAGGCGCGGGCGTCCAGGGGGCTTAGGGCTCGGGCGGGGAGTTCGCTCACGAAGCGGGCGAGGCCCCAGCCCAGGAGCAGGGTGTCGGTGGGACAGGCGGGGTCCAGGTCCGCCAAGACGCCCTGGAGGGTGAGGAGGGCCTTGCGCAGGAGCAGGAGCTCCTCGGGAAAGCGCAGGGTGCCCTGGGTGGCGATCCGGTCCAGCAGATCCAGGCTCCACCCGAGGCCGGGGAAGCGGCCGTGGCGTACCTGGCCCAGGGCCGTGGCCACAATGGCCCGCAGGGTGGCAGGGTCGGGGGCCTGGAGGGCCATGGCGGCGATGGCCTCGGCCACCCCGGCCGTGTCCTGGGCCAGGGCGGCGAGGATCAGGCGGAGCAGGGCTTCCCGCTGGGGGCGCGGCACCCGCACCACGAGGGCCCAGTCCAGCAGGGCGACCTGGCCATCGCTGGTGCGGAAGAGGTTGCCGGCGTGGGGGTCGGCATGGAAGGGGGCCTCCGCCGCGGGGTCGAGGAAGGGCTGGGCGAGGAGGCCATGGACCAGGGCCGTGGCCAGGCGGCGACGCTCGGCGGGGTCCAGCCCGTCGACCTCGGTGATCGGCTGGCCGTGGACGCGGGTCATGGCGGTGAGGCGCGGGGTGCACCAGGGCAGCAGGGCGGGCACCACGACCCCGGCCGGGACGGTCTGCTGGGCCGCGGCCATGTGGGCCTGCTCCCCGGCGAGATCCACTTCGCTCTGCAACAGGCGGCCGACGCTGGCGAGGATTTCCCGGTAATCCAGGGGCGGCAGGCCGAGCTGGGCGCTTTCAACCTCCAGGTACTCGGCCAGTCGGACCCAGATGGCGAGGTCTTCCTCCAGGCGGGCGGCGATGCCGGGCTTGAGGATCTTGAAGACGCCCTCGCCGCCGGGCCAGGAGAAGGGCACCGCCACCGCCACGCTGCCTTCCGCCAGGGCCTGGGGGGCGACGATCAGGGAGTCCAGGGCGTTGCCCAGTTCCCGCCGCAGGATGCGGCGCAAGTCGGGCATGGGGGTGGAGGCGGGAAGAGATTCGAGGGCCTGGAGACGTTGGCGCAGTTCCGGGGCGAGGCGGCGATCCCGTGCCACCACCTGGCCGAGCTTGTGCAGGGTGGGGCTGTGGCGCAGCAGGGCCACCAGGCGCTCGGCGGGGCTGGCCTCGGCGGGCAGGGCGAGCTGGTCCACGAACAGGGTTTCGAGGCGCTCCTCCGGCAGGGCGGCGAGGAAATACCGCAGGCCGCCGGCCACCAGGGGCCGCCAGTGGGCATAGGCCTCCGGCACAAGGGCGGCGACTTCGAGATCGAGGAAGGTGTCCAGGCCTTCCGGCCAATCGGGATTGCGCTGCGACATGGGCCGAGCTTAGCACCGGGCCCGGGATCCTGTCCCGCCCGGCTGTGACATATGCGACAGCGTAGCTGTGGTCAAGCCGACAAAGCGGCCAGATGAGAATCGTTCTAATCTAAAAAATATGTAAAAACATGATGTTGGGAGAATAAAGGCGTCAGGCATGGGCCTTGCGGAGGGGGAGCCCGTAACCCCTGCGAGGACCCCGACCATGGAACTTCCGGTACTTGGACAAGACGCTGCCGCAACGCACGGCGGCGGGTGCAGTTCCCACTCCTGCGGCACCACGGACGACCAGCTTGGTCATTTGCCCGATGCCATTCGCGCCAAGGTGCAGGACCACCCCTGCTACTCCGAAGACGCCCACCACTACTTTGCCCGTATGCATGTGGCGGTGGCGCCGGCTTGCAACATCCAGTGTCACTACTGCAACCGCAAGTACGACTGCTCCAACGAGTCCCGCCCGGGCGTGGTCTCCGAACTGCTCACCCCCGAGCAGGCGGTGATGAAAACCAAGGCGGTGGCCGCCGCCATCCCGCAGATGACGGTGCTGGGCATCGCCGGACCCGGAGACCCCCTTGCCAACCCGGAGCGTACCTTCGAGACCTTCCGCCGCCTCTCCGAAGAAGCGCCGGACATCAAGCTGTGCGTGTCCACCAACGGGCTGGCCCTGCCGGAATCGGTGGAGGAACTGGCCAAGCACAACATCGACCACGTCACCATCACCATCAACTGTCTGGACCCGGAGATCGGCGCCAAGATCTACCCGTGGGTGTTCTGGGAGAACAAGCGCATCTTCGGTGTCGAAGGTGCCCGGATTCTCATCGAACAGCAGCAGAAGGGCCTGGAGATGCTCACCGCCCGGGGCATCCTGGTGAAGGTCAATTCGGTGATGATCCCTGGGGTCAATGACGAGCACCTCAAGGAAGTCTCCAAGGTCGTCAAGGCCAAGGGCGCTTTCCTGCACAACGTCATGCCCCTCATCGCCGAGGCCGAGCACGGCACTTTCTACGGCCTGATGGAGCAGCCCAGCCCCACCGCCGACGAGCTGATGGCCTTGCAGGAAGCCTGTTCCGGCGACATGAACATGATGCGCCACTGCCGTCAGTGCCGCGCCGACGCGGTGGGCCTGCTGGGCGAAGACCGGGGTGCCGAATTCACCCTCGACAAGATCGCCGAGATGAACATCGACTACGAGAAGGCGATGGTCATGCGGGCGGCGGTCCATGAAGGGATCACCGCCGAGCTCGACGCCAAGCGGGCCGAGAAGGCGGCCAAGACGGCGGATGCGCCCAAGGCCAAGAAGGGTCTGCGCCCGGTGCTGATGGCGATTGCCACCAGCGGCGGCGGAGTCATCAATCAGCACTTCGGCCACGCCAAGGAGTTCCAGATCTACGAGGCTTCCGAGGATGGTGTGCGCTTCATGAGCCACCGCAAGACGGACCTCTACTGCTCCGGCGACGACACCTGCGGGGATGGCGAATCGGTGCTCCAGAAGACCATCAAGGCCCTGGCCGGCTGCGAGGTGGTGCTGTGTTCCAAGATCGGCTACGAGCCCTGGGGCATGCTGGAAGAAGCCGGCATCCAGCCCAACGGCGAGCACGGCATGGAGACCATCGAGGAGGCCATGCTGGCCGTGTATGCCGAGATGGAAGCCGCCGGCAAGCTGGCGCCCCGCGCCGACAGCGCGGCCTGCGCGGCCTGATGGAAGCGGGCCGGCGTCAAGCCGCCGGCCCTCGACGGAATCCCTGAACGAGGAGCCCCGAAATGTCTCTCGTCATCAATGAATTGTGCGTCAACTGCTGGGCCTGCGAGCCCCTGTGCCCCAACGACGCCATCATCGAAGCCAAGCCGCACTTCAAGATCATCGCCGACAAGTGCACCGAGTGCCTCGGTGACTACGACGACGCCCAGTGCGCCAGCATCTGCCCCATCGAAGGGGCCATCGTCGATGAGTTCGATGAGCCCCTGAACCCGCCCGGTTCGCTCACCGGCATCCCCTATGAGCTGGCGGTCCAGCTCATCGAGAAAGGCCGCATCGCTGAAGCCGAGGCCGCCAAGCGCGGCCCCCGGGAATACCTCGATTAGGGATGGGGTGACGGCCATGGCGCGGATCAGCTTCTGGGAAAAGCCCGGCTGCGGCGGCAACGCCAAGCAGAAGGCGCTGCTCCGTGCCGCCGGCCATGAGCTCGTCGTCCGGGATCTGCTCACCGAGCCCTGGACGGCCCCGCGCCTGCTGGAATTCCTCGCGCCCCTGCCGGTGGCCCAGTGGTTCAACCTCGCCGCGCCCCGGGTGAAATCCGGCGAGGTGGTGCCTAGGGCTCTGGATCAGGCGGAAGCCCTGGCGTTGCTGCTCGCCGAGCCGCTGCTGATCCGCCGTCCCCTCATGGAGCGGGAGGACGCGCCCCGCCGTATGGTGGGCTTCGACACCGCCCGGGTGGATGCCTGGGTTGGGCTCCAGGCCGCCGCGCCCGCGGTGGGGGAGGGCTGTGCCGCCGCGGCGGGACATGGCTGCGAAAGCCGGGAGGCTGCGGCATGAGCCACCCCGCCGTCGTGCAGGCCGGCTTGCCGGTGGAACTGGTGCCGGGCGTCCATTGGATCGGGGCGCTGGACCCGGCCATGCGCAAGTTCGACATCATCCTCAACACCGCCAACGGCACCAGCTACAACGCCTA
>JAEUNY010000119.1 GCA_016791005.1 Zoogloeaceae bacterium | reverse complement strand
CAGGCTAAAAAGGGTTGCATCGGGAAAATCCGCGGTGATCGCCTCCATCAGGTCGATCAGGTGCCCCTCGAAGGCCTCCCAGACAATGATTGCCTGCTCGACGTAATCGTCCGCGTGGTGGAGGTGACGGTAATGGGTGTCAAGCACCCACTCCACCATGGGCCACGCCATGACCGGAAAGCCTGGGACGAAATAATGCTCGCGGACGGCAAAGCCGGGGACCTGATTGTAGGGATTGGGAATGATGTCGGCCCCTGCCGGATACACCCCCATCTGCAGGCGGTGGGGGGTGATCTCGGCGCCGAACTTTTCTCGCAGGATCGCTTCGGCCTCGGGATGGAGCACAAGCTCCGCATCCAGGGCGGCCGCGGCGGATTGGCGGGTGTGGTCGTCGGGCGTGGCACCAATTCCGCCGAAGCTGAACACGACGTCGCCCGTGGCGAAACTCTGGCGCAGGGTGTCGATGAGGCGCGGCCGGTCGTCACCGACGTAGCGCGCCCAGCCAAGCTTGAGGCCCCGCGCGGCGAGGAGTTCGATCAACTTTGCGAGATGTTTGTCCTGCCGGCGTCCGGAGAGGATTTCATCGCCAATGATGAGGGCGCCAAATGCCACGAGTCGATTCCCAAAAAAGTCAGGCCGTACCGGCGGGGACAATCGCCCAGCCCCGACTCGCGCGATCGCGGCGGAGGGCCTCCAGGAGGAAATGGGCAAAGGCCAGGCCACAGAACGCCGGCGCAAAGAGATTCACCACCGGAATGTAGGCCAGCAGCGCCGAGCCAAGCCCTACGCCGAAGGTTCCGGATTTGCAGGCCCGCGGCAGTCGCTCCAGCTCTTCCGGATCGGCGTGGAGCATCAGCGCGTCGTAGCTGAAGGCCTTCTGGTTGAGCCAGGCGGTGAGCAGCACCGAGAGCACCAGCCCGACGCCGGGAATCAGCCAGAAGGGCAGCGTCACGACGAACCCCACCAGAAAGACTAGCCCGGCCACCAGGGCATTGACCACGCTGCCGACGTTGCTGCCGCCGCGGCGCAATTCCAGGTCGCCATAGTCCTGGCGGGAAACCCGCTCCAGCATCATCGGCAGCGCCACGGCCGCCACCAGCAGAGCCGCCGTGACGTAAATCAGGGGGACGAAGAGTAGCGCCAGCACGATCTTGACGAGGATCAGCAGCACCACCGCTCCCATCTGGGACGCCGCGAGCTGGTCAGCGGCCCAGGGCCAGTCCCGGATCCAGCCCATCACGCCATCTACCACCGGGGACCACATGGCCACCCCGACGGCGAGCCACGCCACCATGGCGACCACGGTCGGCCAAACCAAATGCCACAGCACCCCGGCCTGAGTCAGGCTACGCAGGGAGCGCCCAAAGGCGCGGAGGATTTCTGTCATGGCGGCGAGGCAATTCGGGCGAAGGACGGCAAGACGCGCAGTTTAGCGCGGCCGCGCCTCCCAGATCTTATGCAAACGTTTCACCGAGACCGGCATCGGCGTCTTGAGTTCCTGGGCGAAGAGCCCCACTCGCAGTTCCTCCAGCAGCCAGCGGAATTCCTCCAGCGCCGGCT
>JAEUNY010000106.1 GCA_016791005.1 Zoogloeaceae bacterium | reverse complement strand
ACGGTCTCGGGCAGCAGATGCCCGGCCGAGTCCGTCACGTAGATGCAGTTGGCGCCGTAGCCCTCCATGAGCTTGGCCTGCTGGATGAGGCCCTCGGGGCTGTTCATGTGGGCCATCATGAGAAAGCCTACGGTGTCCATGCCCAGCTTGGCCGCCATCCCGATGTGCTGCTCGGAGACATCGGCCTCGGTGCAGTGGGTGGCCACCCGGATGGTGTTCACCCCGAGTTCATGGGCCATCTTCAGGTGATCGACGGTGCCGATGCCGGGCAGGAGCAGGGCGGACACTTTGGCCTGCTTCATGAGCGGGATGACGGTGGAGAGGTATTCCTCGTCGCTGTGGGCGGGAAAGCCGTAATTCACCGAGGAGCCCCCCAGGCCGTCGCCGTGGGTCACTTCAATGAGCGGCACCCCCGCTTCATCCAGGCCCCGGGCGATGCTCTTCATCTGCTCCAGGCTCATGAGGTGGCGCTTGGGGTGCATGCCGTCCCGGAGCGTCATGTCGTGGAGGGTGATCTTCTTGCCTTTGAGATCCATGGTCTGCTCTCCTTCAGGCGGCCACAGTGGATTGAAGGGTGAGGCGGCCGGCGAGGATCTCCTCGGCGAACATCTCGGCGGTGCGCGCGGCAGCGGCGGTCATGATGTCGAGGTTGCCCGCGTACTTGGGCAGGTAGTCCCCCAGGCCCTCGACCTCCATGAAGACGGAGACGCGGTTGCCGTCGAAGACCGGGCCATTGACCAGCTTGTAGCCGGGCACGTACTTCTGCACTTCCTTGATCATGGCGTGCACCGAGGCGGTGATCGCTTCCTGGTCGGGGGCGGTCTCGGTCAGGCAATGGACGGTGTCGCGCATGATGAGCGGGGGCTCGGCCGGGTTGAGGATGATGATGGCCTTGCCCTTCTTGGCCCCGCCCACCTTGGTGACCGCACCGGCGGTGGTGCGGGTGAATTCGTCGATGTTCTTGCGCGTGCCGGGGCCGGCGCTCTTGCTCGACACCGTGGCCACAATCTCGCCGTAGGCCACCGGCTGCACCCGGGAGATGGCCGCCACCATGGGGATGGTGGCCTGGCCACCGCAGGTGACCATGTTCACGTTCATCTCGCCGCGGCCCACGTGCTCGACCAGATTGACCGGGGGCACGCAGTAGGGGCCGATGGCCGCCGGGGTCAGATCGATCATGAGCACCCCCAGCTCATTCAGCTTGCGGCTGTTCTCGGCATGGACGTAGGCGCTGGTGGCGTCAAAGGCGATCTGGATGCCGTCTTCCACCACATGGGGCAGCAGCCCATCGACCCCCTCGGCGGTGGTCTTGAGCCCCAGCTCCCGCGCCCGCGCCAGGCCCTCGGAGGTGGCATCGATCCCCACCATCCACACCGGCTCCAGCACCGGCGAGCGCCGAAGCTTGTACAACAGGTCCGTCCCAATGTTCCCAGGACCAATCAGGGCACAGCGAATTTTTTTCATGGTCGTTCTCTCCGTTTGGGGGGTGGTTCAGGCGGGGGCGAAGCAGGCGCTGACGGCGCCGAGACCCGCAATCTCGACGTCGAATTGATCCCCAGGGCTCACGTTCACCATCGGCCCGAGGGCCCCGGTGAGGACGATGTCACCGGCGCTGAGGGGGCGGCCCTGGCGGGCCATCACATCCGCCAGCCAGACCGCGGCATTCAGGGGATGGCCCAGGCAGGCCCGGCCATTCCCCCGGGAAACCGTTTCCTCGCCGCGGCACATGGTCATGGCGCAGGCGGACATATCCACCTCGGTGGGGCGCACCGGCCGCCCGCCGAGGACGAAGAGCCCGCTGGAGGCGTTGTCCGCGACGGTGTCGACGAAGCGGATGTTCCAGTCCGCGATCCGGCTATCGACGATCTCGATGGCCGGCAGGCAATACTCCGTGGCCCGCAGCAGGTCGGCGTAGGTATGGCGCTCGAAGGGGAGATCCCGTCCGAGCACCAGGGCGATCTCCGCTTCCACCTTGGGCTGGATGAGGCGGGACAGGGCGACGGGCTCGCCGTCCCCCACCGCCATGTCGGCGAACAGCATGCCGAAGTCGGGCTGGTCGACCCCCAACTGGGCCTGGACGGCTCGGGAGGTGAGGCCGATCTTGCGTCCCACGAGGCGGCGGCCCTCGGCCAGGGCGGCGCGGGTGTTGGCCTCCTGCACCGCGTAGGCGCCGGCCAGATCCGCCTGGGCCAGGCGCTCCCGCAGGGGCGGGATGGCCTGCCGCTCCGCCGCCGCGGCGCGCAGCAGGGCCGCAGCGGCTTCCGGGCTCAAGGGCGCGCCGGCGCTCACTTGACGAGCTTCCAGTGGTTGTTTTCCACCTGGATCAGGACGATGGCGGCCGGGTCATAGCCCGCATGGTCCTCGGCGGACATGGAATAGACGCCGTTGGTGCCCACCAGCTTCTGGGTCTTTTCCAGCCCGTCCCGCACGGCGGCGCGGAATTCCGGCGTGCCCGGCTTGGCCTTGCCCGCCTTCATGGCGCCCTCCAGGGCGTTTTGCAGGAGCAGCCAGGCGTCCCAGGAGGCGCCGGCGAAAGTGGAGCGGGAGTCCGGGCCGTTCTTGGCCTCGAAGTTCTGCACGAAGGCCACGCTGGATTTACGAGTCGGGTGACTCTCGGGGAGTTGCTCGGCCACTAGGACCGGGCCCACCGGGATCAGCGCGCCTTCGACGGCCTTGCCGCCCACCCGCAGGAACTCCTTGCTGGTTACGCCGTGGGACTGGTAGATCGGGCCCTTGTAGCCGCGTTCCCGCAGGGTGATCTGGGGCATGGCCGCCGGGGTGCCGGAGGCGCCGACGAAGACCGCGTCGGGCTTGGTGCTCAGAATCTTGAGGGCCTGGGCCTGGACGCTGGGGTCGGCCCGGCCGTAGCGCTCGGTGGCGACGATACGGATCTTGCCCTCGGTGGAGCGGGTGAGGGCCTTCAGCAGCAAATCGCCCCAGGAGTCGGAGAAGCCGATGAAGCCGACGGTCTTGACGCCCTTTTCGACCATGTCCTGCACCACGCGGTCCACCATCAGGTCTGCGCTGGGCTCGCTGCGGAAGATCCAGCCCCGCTTGTCACCGGTCACGTCCAACGGCGCCACGGAGACCATCGGGGTCTTTTCGGCGTTGGCCACGTCGGCCATGGCGGTGGTGGTGCTGATCAGGTTGGGGCCGAGGACGGCGTCCACCTTGTCTTCGCTGATCAGCTTGCGCACGTTCTTGACGGCGTTGGTGGGATCGGTGCCGTCATCGAGCAGGATGATGTTGACCTTCTCTTTGCCCAGGGTGGCGGGGAACAGGGCGCTGGCTTTGCGAGTTTCCGCGCCCAGGGCGGCGGCGGGGCCGGTCATGGATGCGACGACGCCGATGTTGATGTCGGCCAGGGCGGGGGTGGTGAGGGCGCAGGCCGTCAGGAGCGCGGCGAGTGGCTTCAGGGTCATGGTGTTGTCTCCTCCGTGGGTGTGGTGCGGCCAAGCGGCCGTTCTGGGTTAAATGATTTGACCGGTGAGGGCGGCAAAGCCCGCGATCCATTCCGGAATCGCTCGGTAGTGGCGACGACGGGCTTCGTAGTGCCCGCCGGTGGCCGCGTTCATGGCGGCGTTGGCAGCCACCCAGGTCTTCACTTCATGGGCCGAGGCGCCGGCGGCTTCGGTGATGGCGGCATTGCCGTAGCCATCCAGAGCCTGCCAGTCCTGGGCCACCAGGTTGGCCATGAAGTCCTCGTCCCACTGGGGGTTGAGGGGGTGCAGGGTGCTGGTTCCGGCGGCGAAGGCGGTGGCGGCATCCACGGTGCGTTTCTCCCGGGCCGCCCGGGCTTCCGGGGTGGGGTTGCGCCCGGCGATCAGGCGTTCGGCCACTTCCGGCGCAGCGGTGGCCATCTGGGGCACCGGCGGGTTGTGGGAGAGGCCGCCCGAGCCGATGAAGGCGATGCGCTTGCCGAGGCCGGCGGCGAATTCCCCCACCGCCTCGCCGAACTGGCGGGCGCGGCGGAAGCTCACCACCGGGGGCGCCACGCCGTTGATGAAGAGCGGAATGACGGGGTAGCGATCCAGACTGCCGGTCAGCTCCTCCAGGGGCTGGGCGAAGCCGTGGTCCACCTGCATGCGATAGGACACCGCGAGATCGATGTCCCGATCCACCAGGTGTTGGGCGCAGGCTTCAGCGATGGCGCGGGGCACCTGGAGGGGGCCCGGCTGGGTCTGATAGTCCCCCACCGAGGTGGCGGCCATGCCGATGCACAGCTGGGGCATCACGTCGAGGAAGAAGCCGTTGTAATGATCCGGCGCGAAGAGAAAGATCAGCTCCGGATCAAAGGCCTCCAGCTCCCGGCGCAGTTCGCCCACCACCTCGCCAGCTTCCTCGACCACGGCCGGCACTGGATCCACGTAGCCCTTGAGGGGGGTGTGGGAGAGGCACTGGAGGAGGGCGTTCATGCCGCGGCTCCGAGCAGAACGGGGTCCTCCTGGCGTGGGCTGGCGGCGTCGAGCTGCAGGCCCATCTTGTCGGCCACGGCGGCGAGGAGTTCATTGACCTCCACCGGAAAACAGAGCCCGGCGACGAATCGATCCGGACGCAGGACGACGATGGAGCCCGGGTTCTTGCCAAACCACTCCTTGAGGCGCATCTCCTCGTCGCCGATCACCTCGGTGTTGTCGGTCATGTCCACCTTGCGCTGCATCTGCACCACCGGCTTGGCGGTGACGATGCGGGCGTCCAGGGCCTGGAGGATGGCGCGGCTTTTGGGGCTCAGCCAATAGTTGGGGTCGGCGCCCCAGGCGAGGAGGGTGAAGCCGTGGCCCAGGGTGTCGTCCAGGCGCTTGACCTCGCCGTTAAGGGTGCGCACCTTGGGTTGAATGAACATCCGGCCGACCGGGGAGG
The DNA here is from genome assembly GCA_016791005.1 of Zoogloeaceae bacterium. Lineage (GTDB taxonomy): Bacteria > Pseudomonadota > Gammaproteobacteria > Burkholderiales > Rhodocyclaceae > JAEUNX01. The sequence goes on along the minus strand of JAEUNY010000106.1, from coordinate 4,371 downwards.
GGCTGCCCAGGCGGGGGGAATGAACCACCACCCCGTCCTCGTAGAAAGGCATGGGCTTGTAGCGCATCTCGCTGAAGTAGCTGCGCACGGCGGGAATCTTGTTGAGGAACCAGGTCGAGAGGTCGCGCAGCTTGGCCTTGAGGGGATTGCGTGGGTAGAAGATCCGGCCGGCGGCCACCGAGAGGTCGATCATCGCCTTGGCGTGACGGGGGCGCTCGACCTGGTAGGTTTCCAGGAGCTGGTCGGAGGTCCGGCCGTGAATCACGTAGGCGAGCTTCCAGGCGAGGTTGGTGGCGTCGCGCATCCCTGTGTTGTAGCCCTGGCCCTGCCACACCGGCATGATGTGGGCGGCGTCGCCGGTCAGGCAGACCCGGCCCACGCGCCAGCGATCGGCGATCCGGGCGTTGTGGGTGTAGACCCGCTTGCGGATGAAATCCAGCTGGTTGATGTCGGTGCCGGCGGGCAGCACCTTGGCGAGCAGTTCCGCCATGCGGGCGGGGGCGGTGATCTGCTCTTCGGTTTCGCCCTCGAAGATCATGAATTCGAAGCGCCGCACACCGTCGGGCAGGGCCACAGACACGTAGGGCCGCTCCGGATCGCTGTGCATGTAAATGTTGGGGACGCCGAGGGGATCGTTGCGGATGTCCACCACCAGCCACTGGGAGGTATCGGTGAATCCGCCGAAGCCCACCCCGAGGGCCATCCGGATGGGGCTGCGGCCACCGTCGCTGCCCACCAGATAGCAGCAGCGCAGGCGGACGGCCTCGCCGGCACGCTTGACCTGGACCGTCACGCCGTCGGCGTCCTGCACGAAGGATTCCACGTCGGTGGAGAACCAGGCCTGGGCGTTGGGGAAGCGCTGCAAGCCGGTCAGCAGTTCGGCATCCACCGCCGGCTGGTTGAAGGCGTTGCGGCGGGACCAGCCAAACTCGTCGGTGCGGGGTTCGATAGAGGCGTAGACCCGACCGCTGGCGGTGACGAATCGCATCCAGTGGAAGGGCGTGAGGTGCTGCTGTACCACGTCAGACAGGCCGATGTTCTGAATCGTGCGCAGACACTCGTCGTCCATCCCGACCGCGCGGGGGTAGTCGATCAGGGCGTCGCCTTTTTCCAGGAGCAGCACGCGGATGCCGTATTGCCCGAGGGTGTTGCTGATGGTAAGGCCGACGGGGCCGGCGCCGGCCACGATCACATCGGCGTCGAATTCTTTTTCGGATGTCATGGCGTACTCCTCCTTGGGGCGGTGGGCGCGCTGGGTCGCCTCCGAAGCCCGGATATGCGTTTTGTGTGGAACGGGGCCCGGCGGACCAGGCCGGGGGGTCAGGGGCCGACGCGCTCGGCCTCGGGCACGGGCTCGCCGTGCAGGAAGGCCAGGTGGATGCGGTCGAAGGTCGGGGTGTCTTCGAACTGGGGCCAGTGGCCGCAGCCGTCCATCACCGTGAAGAGGGCGCCTGGAATCATCGAGGCCATGCGTCGGCCTTCGGAGACGTCCGCCGTCGGATCGTCGGAGGTCCAGATCACCAGGGTCGGGGCCTGGATGCGGCCGTAGTCGGCGGCGTGGAGGATGTTGCGCAGGCGGACCTCCATCTCCTGGAGGATCATGTTGTGCTTCATCCCCTCTTTCATGCCGGGCCGGGCATAGATCGCCTGACGGGTGGCGACGAGATCATCGTAGGCTTTGCTCTTGTCGGCCATCAGCCACTCGACCCGGGCCTTGATGAAAGCCCAGGACGGATCGCTGGCAGCTTGCAGGGAAAGGCTCTTCAAACGTTCCATGACCTTGGGGTCGGCCTGCGAGCCGCCGGCCGTATTGAGCACCAGACGCTCCACCCGCTCGGGATGGTCGATGGCCATGCGGGCCGACACCCAGCCGCCCAGGGACTCGCCGGAGAAGGAGGCCTTGGCGATGCCCATGGCGTCCATGAAGCCCAGGATGTGGCGGATGTACTGGGGAATCTCCAGGTCTTCCGTGGCGGGATCGGTCCAGCCGTGGCCGACCATATCCACCGCCCAGACCGAGAAGTGCTCAGCGTGGGACTTCAGGTTGCGCACGTAGGCTTCCGCGTGGCCGCCCACACCGTGGAGCAGAATCAGGGCCGGCTTGGCGGGATCCCCTGCGTGGAGGTAACGCGTATTGATGCCCTGGACGTCGACCCAGCCTTGGCAAAAGGCTGTGCCGCGCAGTTCCACCCAGATGCTCTGATATTCTTGATGGGTCATGCCGGACTCCTCTGTGTGGTGACTTTGGGGGGGCGGCTATTCAAGTTTGTAATCATTGAATAACTTGCTTGAATTCTATGGGGGGGGCCTTGGGGGGGAAAAAATGATCACCACACCGTCCACAGAATGCACAAGCACCGTCCACTCCTTGCCCAATTCCGCTGGGCCGAGGAGGAAATATGCCATCCGATAGTGGGGCCGATTACGCTCTGGTGCGAGGCCTGGTGCGGGGTTTGGACCTCCTGCGGGCCCTCAATGGCGCCGAGGAAGGGCGTGCGAATCTTGCCCAGCTGGCGGCCGCCACCGGGCTCCACCGGACGACCGTGCGCCGCCTGCTGGAGACCCTGATGTCCGAGGGCTACGTGCGGCGCAGCGAGTCCGACGACCGCTATCGCCTGGCCCTGCGGGTGCGGGCGTTGGCGGAGGGCTTCCGGGACGACGACTGGATCGCTGCCATCGTGGCCCCGGCCCTGTCGGAACTCCTGCAGCGGGTGGTCTGGCCGTCGGATCTCACCACCCCCCAGGGGGCCTACGTGGTGATCCGGGAATCCACCCACCGCTTCAGTCCCTTGTCCTTTCACCGCGCGATGGTGGGGCAGACCATGCCGATGCTGCTCACCGCCTCGGGGCGGGCCTTTCTTGCCCACTGCCCGGATGAGGAGCGGGAGCAGGTCCTCCATCTCGCCCGCAGTGGCACCGACGACCAGGCCCGTCTGGCCCGCGTCGATCGCTTCGTCGCCCACGTTGTCGAGCGCACGCGGGAGATGGGCTATGGCAGCAATGACGGCGAGTGGACCTCCCAGCGCAAGGTGGGGGCCATCGCCCTGCCCGTGCGCTTTGGAGGGCGACCCCTGGGTGCCATCAATATTGTTTACCTGAATCGCGCGGTCACCCTCAAGGAAGCCGTGAGGCGCTATTTGCCCGCTCTGCAAAACGCGGTGCGTGGCATCGAGGACAAGCTTGCCGAGCGTGGCGCCCCGGCGGCGGCCGATCCGGATGCGGCGAGGTCCCGAGACGCGATGGCGACGCCCGGCTAGCGGCGCCGGGGCCGTGTCGTGTATTGATGGCAGTCAAGCGCCACGCTGGGGGGCGGAAGGAATGGTCCTACATTCCAATCGGCTGCGTCGGACAGCTTGCCGCAGGGGTGGGGCCTATAGTGACATCAGCAACACCGGCGGATCCTCTGATGGCCCAGTGGCCGGGATCCAAGAAAACGACCCCATCGAGGAGAGACGTCATGAGACACACTGCCATCACCCTTGCCCTGACCGGACTACTGGCCTTCAGCGCCGTGGGCTGCGCCGTCACGCGGGAACAATCCACTGTCGGTGAGTATGTGGACGACGCGACCATCACCACCCGGGTGAAGGCCAAGTTCGCCGAAGACTCCACGGTCTCCGCCATGGCCATCAAGGTCGAGACCCTGCGGGGCACTGTTCAACTCTCCGGCTTCGCCAAGTCGGCCCACGAAAAAGACCGCGCCGGAACGATTGCGCGGACCACGCCGGGGGTGAAGGGTGTGGCCAACGACATTGTCGTCAAGCCCTGAGGAGCGCGCCGCGACCGCGGCGCTTTGCCAAAAGGCGGCCCACCGGCCGCCTTTTTTTTTGCGCGCCAATGCTGAGCCTCCACAGCCCCCGGGGCGTGATTGCCGCCTCAAAACCAGTACTGCCAGAGTTGGGCAAAGGCTTCCTCTGCACGCTGGGAGATTCCGCGCTTGCGCCAGGCCTCGCGGGGCACCTCGTCGGCATGGCCACGATCCTCGGCGAACAGCCCTTCCATCTCGGCACCGAACTCCCGGCCGAGGATGACCACGTTCACCTCATCGTTGTGGAGAAAGCTGCGCCAGTCCAGGTTCGACGAGCCGATGGTGGACCACACCCCGTCGACCACCGCCGTCTTGGCGTGAACGAAGGTGTCGTGGCGTTCGAAGATCCGCACGCCCGAGGCCAGCAACTCGTCGTAGCGAGCCTGCCCCGCCCGCCGCACCAGGCGGGAGTCGCTCTTGCCCGGCAGAACCAGCTCGACGGCGACCTTGCGGCGCGCTGCGTCCTGCAGGGCGGCCACCAGGCCGGGGTCGGGGACGAAATAGGCCATGGTGATGCGGATGCTGAGGCGGGCTTCACGGATCGCTGCCAGCAGGGCGCGGTA
>JAEUNY010000102.1 GCA_016791005.1 Zoogloeaceae bacterium | reverse complement strand
GGCCGTTGCCCGCACGTCGGTGGCGGTCTTGATGCGCTGGACGGATCTCGATTGCGGTCTATTGCGGCCGCGGGGTGTCCTGGACTGCGCTTTCGCTCGTTTGTGGGAGGGGTGAGGTGATCCCGGGTGGGTGGGCTCGTCGGCGCAGCAGGCCCTGGGCCATGGCGTCGTAGAGAGGGGTGGGCGCCACGGACCGTGAAAAGGCGACGGAAACCACCGATGCGGCCATGAGGGGTAGCAGCATCTGGTGGTTGGCGGTCATTTCCATCACGATCACAAACGAGGTGATCGGCGCTTGGGTGATGCCTGATAGGAAGGCGACCATCCCGAGCAAAAGGATTGCCGAGCTCTGTTCGTTGGGGAGCAGGGCCGCGATGTTGGCACCGAGCCCGGCGCCGACCGCCAGAGATGGCGCGAAAATGCCGCCGGGAATCCCGCTGACGAAGGCGAGAAGAATCGCCAGGGTTTTTGCGATTCCGTAATAGCCCGGCAGTTCTGCGGTGGCTTCGAGGGCGGCCTTGGATTCGGTGTAACCGGTCCCATAGGTGGCGCCCCCCGTCAGCAAACCGAGCAAGGCGGTGGCCAGGCCGCAGGCGGCGGCGAGGCGGATTGGGTGTTGTTTGGCAAACTGCCCGAGTCGGCCGGGCAGACCCCGCGAGACGCTAACCAGCAGGCGGGCGAAGAGGCCACCCGCAAGCCCTCCCACCGTACCGGTAATGACCACTGGCCAGATTCCGCTCGGCCACCCCAGGGTGGCACCGCTGCGGCCGAAGTAGGTGTAATTGCCCAGGATGGCCAAGGACATGAGGCCGGCAAAGATGACTGCGGCCAGGGTGGTGCTGTTGGCACGGAATACCCGGTATCGGGACATCTCCTCGATGGCGAACATGATTCCGCCGAGCGGGGTGTTGAAGGCCGCCGCTAGGCCGGCGGCGCTGCCCGCGATGATCAGGTCCCGGGGTGGGGCGATGTGACCATGGCGCCGGCCAACCAGGCTGTGGAGGACCGATGCGCCAATCTGGACCGAGGGCCCTTCCCGGCCGATCGAGGCGCCGGCCAACAGACCGCCCAGCGTTAGTACGACCTTGGCCAACGCGATCCGGATCGACAGGAGGCGTTGACGGAACTGACTGTCATCGCTCAAGGACGCAGCAATGGCCTGGGGAATGCCACTCCCCCGGGTGCTTGGAAACCAGCGACGGGAGATCCAGGCCATTAGCGCAAAACCGGCCGGACCCAGGATCAGGGCCAGCCAGGGTGACCACCCGACGACTTGGGCGTGGGTGTGGATGGCGACTTCGGCACCAACGGCAAACACGATGGCGATGAACCCGGCCAGAAGGGCGGCGCCGACGAGGAAGAACCGGCGACGCCAGCGACGATAAGACAGCCAGGGTAGGGCATACCGGCGCCCGCCACGGGCAAGATGGCGCAGGGCCCGTTGATGGGGAGAATCGGTGGAAGGGGTGGAGGAAGGCGGGACGTCGGATTCCATGAATCGGGTGGGGTCCGTGGAAGCGGATTTTCAGGCCGTCGGGCCGGGATGTTGAAACGCTGCGGGAAGCTGCTCCAAATATCCTGGCAAAATGGGCGAAACAATTGAAATCATAGGCTCATACGAGCATCCATTGGGGCGAATATGTCGCAAAGTGACGAAGCTGCAACACCTCGGAGCACCAAACACTCGGAGCCCACTCCGCTTTCTGTCTTGCAGCGGTTTCGAGTCCTGATCCGCACCGCGCAGCGCCATTCGAACTGGATCGAACGGCAAAGCGGTGTGACGGGTGCCCAGCTTTGGGCGATGTGGGAATTGCAGGAGACCCCCGGTCTGCGGGTGGGTGATCTGGCACGGAGAATGGCCCTCCATCAGTCCACCGCGTCGAACCTGATCGACAAGCTGGAAACCAGTGGCCATTTAAAGAAGGAGCGGCTTGCCACCGATCAGCGGGTGGTGCGTCTCTACCTGACCAGTGACGGGGTGAATCTCCTTGCCTCGGCCCCGTCGCCGGCTCGTGGAATTTTGCCGGAAGCTCTTCGTCTGCTGGACGCGGCCGCCCTGGCCAGCCTGCAGACCGACCTGGACCGTCTCCTGGCCAAGATCCGTGACCTAGATGAGGGTTTTGGCATGCAGCCCTTGCCATTCACGGAGTAACGTCCTCGCGCGGGGCGCACCGTGCGCCCTCCTCAAGGCAGACGCGTTCCAGACGTTAAGGCTACATCCCGGCTACGGGCGTCATACCCTGTCCGGGCTCAGCCATTTTCCCCGGGGGCGCAGCATGCCAGTCGAACTTTTCAATAACGGCCATCACGTTTGCCTGGCCTTCTATGATCTCGTGGATGATGAAACGAACCACGCGGTCCAGGCGAATCAGTTTCTAGTCGTCGATAGCGGGCACGGCGCACTGATCGATCCGGGCGGGAACATGACCTACAACGAGTTGTTGATGGGCATGCAGCGCTACTTCCCGTCTCGTCAGCTGGATTACATCCTGGCGTCCCATGCCGACCCTGACATCATCGCCTCGCTGAACAAGTGGATGATCGCCACGCCATGCAAGGTGATGATTTCCCAGCTCTGGGCGCGGTTCGTCCCACATTTCACGAGTGGGAAGGACTATTCCGCCCGCATTCAGGGGATTCCTGACGCGGGCCTTTCGATTTCCCTCGGACAGGCCGCCATAAAGGCCATTCCCGCCCATTTTCTGCATTCCGAGGGGAATTTTCAGTTCTACGATCCGGTTTCCAAAATCCTTTTCTCCGGGGACCTTGGGGCGTCGCTGATGGACCATGATGTGGCGGCCCAGCCGGTCAAGGATTTTCAGGCCCATGTGGGGTCGATGATTGGATTCCATCGCCGCTACATGATCTCGAACAAGATCGGGCGCTACTGGGCGCGGATGGTGCGGCAACTCGACATCGAGATGATCGTGCCCCAGCACGGCGCGCGCTTCGTTGGCCGGGAAATGGTCAACCGCTTCATCGATTGGATCGAGCAACTCGAATGCGGCATCGACCTGATGACCGCAAAACACTACGAGATTCCCTGATCGTCAGCGCGGAACCCGAGCGGCAGATGTGGGGAGGGTCAGTCTGGCTTGGGGCGGTGAGCGTTTCGATTCAGGGTACTGACATTGACTCCGGCCGTGAGGACGAAGCGCATGGCCGCTTCCTTGGGCATGTCGATGGTCTGCAATTGGTCCCGAGGCATGAAGACTGTGTACCCGCCCACCTGGTAGCTCATTGGCAGATACACAGCGACCTCCCCCGGCCCCGCGATGCCCGACGGCAAACCATTGAAGTCGCTTCGCGTCACGAAACCCAGCACGCGCATCTTTGTGCCCGGCAGGGTCAGGGCCACCACCTGCAGGGTGCCATCCTGGCCACTGTCGGCAAAAAGCCGCATGAAATCGCGGATGGCCGAATAGAGGGAATTCACAAGGGGGATCGACAGCACCGCCCTCTCGATCCTGAGGATCAGGCGGCGGGTGTGGCGGGTATCAAGCAGCAGGCCAAACGCGAAGACGATGCCCAACGCAAGGAGCAAGCCCATCCCGGGAATCTGCAGCTCGGTCGGAAGCAACCAGGACAGCAGTGAAGTGAAGAACGCCTCGGCGGTGGTGAAAGTCCAGTGCAGGAGGTAGAGGGTGGCGAAGATCGGAATGAGGGCCAGGAGCCCGGAAATGAAGATCTTTCCCGCCCACTTCATGGTGTTCCTCCTAGTCGAGGTCTTCCTCGGCTTCTTCGGCCGGCTCCCGTCGGCCGAGTTCCGGCACCGTATCCCCGCCATACACCAAGTCGAATTCGACTTCCGGGACGACGGTGACGGCGATCTCCGGTTCGTGTTCACCGCCCCCAAGGATGACGCCGCGCAGCGGGGAGACGTCTGCAAAATCCCGCCCCCAGCCGACGGTGATGTGCTCCAGATTGGGTTGCAGGTTGTTGGTTGGGTCGAAATCGACCCAGCCTTGCTGTGGGCAAAATACTGACACCCAGGCGTGGGTGGCGTCGGCGCCAATCAGCCGCGGCTTACCGGGGGGCGGACGGGTGAGGAGGTAGCCACTCACATAGCGGGCGGCGAGGCCCATGGAACGCAGACAGGAAATCATGAAATGGCTGAAGTCCTGGCAAACGCCACGCCGTTTCGCGAAGACCTCGGTCACCGGAGTCGCGACGTCGGTGGCTTCCGGGTCGAAGGTGAATTCCTCGTGGATTCGCTCCATGAGACTATTCACGGCATCGAGGAGCGGCCGACCCGGGCCGAAGATTTCCAGGGTGTATTGGGCGAACTCCCGCTTCACTCGCACGTGGGCCGATTCGAATTTGAATCGGGTGGCCTGCAATGCGTCGGGCTCGAATCGCCGCTCGGCCCGATAAGAAAGCGTTTCGCGAACACCTTCCCAGGCCGGCGACTCCATCAGCGGCGAGAGGGTGCGCGGGTGGAGCTCGATCCAGGATTCGGCACGGATGAGCAATTGGTCGTGTCCAGCCTCGAGATGGAGGGAGGAAACGGGATTGCCGAAACCGTCGATGAATTCCAGGAGCCGGCTGGGTTCCGGTTGGACCTCGATGCGGTGGGCCAGGCTGCGCTGCCAGGGCAGATCGCGCGGCGTCAGACGCACGAGCTGGCGGGATTCTCCCACCGGCTGATCGTAGTGGTAGGACGTGTCGTGGAGGATGTGGTAGCGCAGCGGTGCGGTGGTCATTGCCGCACCTCATCCGTGTGAATGAAGAAGCGGCGATGGACTTCATCCGACAGCGCAAACGCTGTGGCGCGTATCGTGCGCAGCAATACCGCGAGATCTGCGCAGGCGTCCTCGGAATCCTCGGCTTCGAGGCGGGTCAGGTCGAATTCCTGCAGTTGTTCGGCAACCGCGTGGAGAGTATCCGGCCGGCCCAAGCCCAGCTCGCGGGAAGTCCTCGCGAGATAACGCTCCAGGGCGAAAATCTGGAAGGCCACCGCATGGGGGTTCGACTCGTCAAATACAAGAAGGTGGGCCACCGGGAGCACTTCCGGAGTACGGCGGTAGCGGGCGCGATAGGTGACGATCGAGTTCGCCGTCTCCAGCAGCCATTCCAGACTGCGCTCGCGTGATTCCCGACGGGAGCCGAGCACGCCGCTGATAAGTCCGGCCAAGCCCGCTAGGCGTTCGATGCGACGACCCAGGATGAGGAATCGCCACCCTTCGTCCCGGACCATGTCGTCCATTGCAAAACCGGCCAGGGAAATGCAGTCCAGCATCACCCGGTCCAGGGCCGTGAGGGCAAAGCTGGTTGAAGCCGTGTGATTTTCGAATAGCCGCCCGAGGCGGGTCAGGGCGTGCCAGTTGTCTGACGACAGACGTTCCCGCACTTGGTCGGCGCTGAAGGTCAGGGCCTGGACGTTGGCGGCGACCGAACCATTGACCTTGGGATTGCACACTGCACCAACCACCAGTTTTTCCGTTTCCCCCGGGGACAGGGGCTTTTCCGGCTTGGGGAGGATCTCGATCCGACGACAGGCGGCGAGGAGGTCGGGGAGGACGTTTTCGTCGTCGTCCGCCCGGCTCGACAGACGGGTGAGCACCGAGCGAAGAAGCCGGGCGCTGGCCTCGCAGCGCTCCGCGTAGCGCCCCATCCAGAACAGATTTTCCCCGACCCGGGAGGGAATCTCGCTGCCGGTGCACACAAGATCGATCACCCCAAGGCGGCTCTTGAGGAGCGTGGTCCGATGAACCGGCCCTTCCGACGGGATCCAGACGTCCTTGGATGAACCACCGCGCTGCATGGAGATGACCTCGACCCCGTGACGGGGGGCGACCCGGCCCAAGGCACCGGGCATGACGACGTAGCCGTTGGGGGTCGCGGTCGCGAAGAGGCGCATACCAAACGAGCGGGGCACTGCACGATGATCGTGGCGGCTGCTCCACACCGGTGCCTGGGACAATCGCACCCACTCCTGGGCGACGTAAGCGTGGGGCTGGGCCTGGATGCGGGACACCATCTCCTTGCGGGCCTCGCCCTTCAACTGGTGACCAAAGACCGGCTCCATGCGCATGCTTGGGAAGGCCGCCTTGATGACCAGATCGTCCAGGTGATCGAGGGCATAGTCCAGGGCAGGGGCCTCGCCGCACCACCAGGAGGCCACCGAGGGCATTTTAAGCGGCTCGCCGAGCAGGCGTTGGCAGACCCCCGGCAGGAAGCCGAACAGAGCTCCGGACTCCAGCACGCCGCTGCCGATGGCGTTCCCGATATAGACCCGCCTGGCCCGCACTGCGTGCATCAAACCAGGCACGCCAAGGGCCGAATCAGCCCGCAATTCGAGGGGGTCGCAAAAGTCGTCGTCCAGCCGCCGCAGGATGCCGTGAACCCGCCGCAAACCCTTGAGGGTCTTGAGGTAGACCGTGTCGTCCCGCACCGTCAGATCCTGGCCTTCCACGAGGGGAAAGCCGAGGTAGCGGGCGAGGAAGGCGTGCTCGAAGTAGGTCTCGTTGTAGGGGCCCGGCGTGAGCAGTACGACCAGGGGCGAATCGCCGTCGTTGGGGGTAAAGCGGGCGAAGCCGTCCTGGAGGGCGCGGAAAAAATTCGCCAGGGGTTCCACCTGCAATTCGCGGAAGGCGTCCGGGAAAGCGCGGGAGAGGATGATCCGGTTCTGGAGGGCGTAGCCTGCCCCGGAGGGCCCTTGGGTGCGGTCGGCAATTACCCACCAGTGACCGTCCGGCGCCCGCGCGACATCCACCGCGTAAAGCTGGAGGAAGTGCCCGGAGGGCGGGCGATGACCGACGCAGGGCCATTTGAAGGCCCGCTGGCCATACACCAGGGCCGGCGGCAGGAAGCCCTCGGCGACGAGATTCTGGTCGCCGTAGAGATCCCCCAGCACGGCATCGAGCAAGGTCGCCCGCTGGGCGACCGCCTCGGAGAGGGTGGCCCACTCCTGGGAGGACAAAAGCAGGGGGAGCGCATCCAGTTCCCACAGCCGTTTGGTGCCCTGCACGTCGCCATAGATGTTGTACGAGACCCCATCGGTCTCGATCGCATCCTGGATGAACTGGATGCGACGATCCAGGACCTCGTCGTCCTGGACCCCCAGATGCTCAAGGAGGGGGCGCCAATGGGAACGAGGTTGGCCGTCGAAGGCGACCATCTCGTCGTAACGTTCAGGCGAGATCAGATAGTTCTTGAGCAGGCTGTCGGGCATGGGCGAAGCGGGGCAGTCTCAGCGCCGCATCTTGACACGAATCGCCCCGGAGCAGGACCTTCGAATTCACGAAGCCAGTGTGACTGGCGTGTTGCAGTGCAAAAATGCAACGGAGCCCCCGACCAGATCGGGCGGGGGCTCCTTGCGAGACTTACTGCCGGCGCAGATCCAGTGTGAATGGGAATTCCGGATTGACCACTGGGTCTCCCACTTTCATCCGACCAGGGGTGTGACCGATGCGGAAGAAGCGCGCCAAGCGGCGGCTTTCCGCTTCAAAGGCGTTCACCGGGAACACGTCGAAACTGCGGCCGCCGGGATGGGAGACATGGTACTGGCAACCGCCCAGGCTCTTCTCCATCCAGGTATCGACGATGTCGAAGGTGAGCGGTCCGTGCATGCCGATGGTGGGGTGCAGGGCGGAGGGGGGTGCCCAGGCCTTGTACCGCACGCCGGCGACGTATTCGCCATGGGTGCCGGTGGGCTGCAGGGGAATCGCCACCCCGTTACAGGTGACCCGGTAACGATCCGGGGCGACGCCGGTGGCCTTGACCTGCAAGCGCTCCACGGACGAATCCACGTATCGGACCGTGCCGCCGATCGCACCTTCTTCACCCATCACATGCCACGGCTCCAGGGCCGCGCGGATCTCGAGATCCATGCCCTTGACCGAATAGTCGCCGTATTTCGGGAAGCGGAACTCCAGGTGGGATGCGAACCACTCGGCCTTCATGGGGTAGCCGGCGTCTTGCATCTCTTCCATGACGTCTTCGAAGTCCTGCCAGACGAAGTGCGGGAGGAGGAAACGGTCATGCAACTGGGTGTCCCAGCGAACCAGGCGGCTGGGTTCGTAGGGGGTGTCCCAAAAACGGGCGACCAGGGCGCGCAGCAACAATTGCTGGGTGAGGCTCATGCGGGCGTGGGGCGGCATCTCGAAGGCCCGCAGCTCGAGCAGGCCCAGCCGTCCGGCGGCGCCGTCGGGGCTGTAGAGCTTGTCGATGCAGAACTCGGAGCGATGGGTGTTGCCGGTGACGTCGATGAGCAGGTTGCGCAGCAGGCGGTCCACCATCCAGGGCGCGCAGCCCTCGGCCCACAGCTTGCCCTGACGCTCCAGTTCCTTGAACGCGATCTCGATCTCGTAGGTGGAGTCGTTGCGTGCCTCGTCGGTACGGGGTGCCTGGGAGGTCGGGCCAATGAAGAGCCCGGAAAAGAGGTAGGACAGGCTGGGATGGTTATTCCAGTAGCTCACCAGGCTGCGCAGGAGGTCAGGGCGGCGCAGAAAGGGAGAATCCGCCGGCGTGTCGCCGCCCAGCACGAAGTGGTTGCCGCCGCCGGTGCCGGTATGGCGACCGTCCAGCATGAATTTCTCGGTGGTGAGGCGGGAGAAATGGGCCGACTCGTAGAGATGAGTGGTCTGGTCCACCAGTTCGTCCCACCCGCCGGCGGGATGAATGTTCACTTCAATCACGCCGGGGTCGGGGGTGATGCGGAAATGCTTGAGCCGCGGATCCCGCGGAGGTTCGTACCCTTCCAAAAGCACTGGATGCTTGAGGCTTGCTGCAGTGGCCTCCACGGCCGCCACCAACTCCAGGTAGTCTTCAAGGCAAGTGGTGGGCGGCATGAAGACGTATAGAACGCCGCCGCGCGCCTCGGCACACATGGCGGTCCGGGTGATCCAGCCGGCGGAGGTCTTGAACAGGGGCAGGGTGTCGGGCGACACCGTCGGGTCCTTGAGGAGGGATTCCTCGGAGGCGCCTTCGCCCTCTCCTTCTCCGTCGCCGACACCCGTACCTAGGCCCGTCGTGAAGCCCGCACCCGCTTTTTTGCCGAGGGCGAGCCCCCGGTCCTTCACCGAGGGCAGCCCGCCGTCGCCGGCCAGGCCGTAGGCCGGGCTGAATTGCTGCCGGATCGCGGCATACAGGGGCAGCGGGGCGAATTGCTCATACAGGTCGGTGGGATAGATCCAGGGATAATCCCCCTTGGTGACCCAGGGCTGGGAGTCCAGAGGCAGGCGATAGCCGAGGGGCGAATCACCGGGGACCAGGTAGCAGCGCTCGGCCCGCAGGAACCACGGCCCGGTCTGCCAGGCACCGGTGTAGGTGTTCTTGGCGATGGGCAGGATATGGCCGATCACCTTGTCCAGGCCCTGGGTGAAGACCCGCATCAGGCGATCCCGCTCCAGGGGATCGTCTACCCGGGAATCGAAGGGATCGACGTTGACCGGGAGGCGCCGCTCCCGCCACATGTAGTAGAAAATATCCTCATACCCCGGGAAGACGTACTTCGGGTCGAGGGCCAGGCGTTCGGCCACGCCACGGAGGAATTCTCCGGCCAGTGTTTCATCGGCATTGGCAGGGTTGCGCTCGTCGGCAATGAGAGCGGAATCTTCCCAGATGGGCTGACCGTCTTTCCGCCAATAGCAGTTGAGGGACCAGCGGGGGAGTTGCTCGCCCGGATACCACTTCCCCTGACCGAAATGGACGAGGCCCTGGGCGCCATACTTGTCGCGCAGGCGGTGGTAGAGTTCTCCGGCCAGGAGACGCTTCGTGGGTCCAAGGGCGGCGGTATTCCATTCGTCGCCGTCCGGGTCATCGACTGAAACAAAGGTCGGCTCGCCACCCTGGGTGAGGCGGACGTCCATCCCCTCAAGGCGTTCATCCACCTGATGACCAAGGTTCTCGATCTCGGCCCATTGGTCTTCGGTATAGGGTTTGGTTACCCGAGGAGCTTCCCAGATACGGGTGACCGACATCTCGTGGACAAATTCGACCTCGCACTCATCCAGCGCGCCGGTGATGGGCGCTGCGGAGGAGGGTTCCGGCGAGCAGGCCAGGGGAATGTGGCCTTCGCCGGCAAAGAGGCCGGAGGTGGGGTCGAGACCGATCCAGCCGGCCCCGGGCAGGTATACCTCAGCCCAGGCATGCAGATCGGTGAAGTCCACTTCGGTCCCGGAGGGGCCGTCGAGGGACTTGACGTCGGCTTTGAGCTGGATCAGATAGCCGGACACGAAACGGGCGGCGAGGCCCAGGTGGCGCATGAGCTGAACGAGGAGCCAGGCCGAGTCGCGACAGGATCCGGACCGCTTCTCGAGGGTTTCCTCGGGGGTCTGGACGCCGGGTTCGAGACGGATGAGATACTGGGTGTGCTCGAAGAGCTTCTGATTGATCTCGACGAGGAAATCCACGCTGCGCCGCTTTTCGAGGGACACCGTGGCGAGATATTCATTGAATAGGGGCGTTCCAGGGAGCTTGACCAGATAGGGGGCCAGCTCGACCTTCTGCCAGTCTTCGTAGTCGAAGGGAAAGTGCTCGGCGCTGGGCTCGAGGAAGAAGTCGAAGGGGTTGATGACCGCCATTTCGGCCACCAGGTCCACCTCAACACTGAATTGAGTCGTCTTCTCCGGGAAGACCAGACGCGCAAGGTAGTTCGACTGGGGATCCTGCTGCCAGTTGACGAAATGCTCCGTGGGCAGCACCCGCAGGGAATAGCTCAGGATTCGGCTCCGGCTATGGGGCGCCGGACGCAGGCGAACCACCTGCGGGCCGAGGTTGATAGGGCGGTCATACTTGTATTCAGTGCGGTGGTGCAGAGCCACGTGAATGGACATGGGGCTTTCCTCTCTCAGCGGGTCTTAGTCGTCAGCAATTCGCGGACCATGCCCGAAAGGGCGCAATTGTGCACCGCGTTGAAAATAAATGCACCTTTCGCAAACATGCCCCGAAATAGGGCGCACCTTTTTGGCGAATTGCCCTCGATTTTTCGCCTCAAAGTGGCGAGGAGTAGACTGGCCAAGGTTTGGCCGCGCGAGGGGCGCAAGGAGGGGACGCGATGGATGTATGGGAAATGCTCGAGAGCCGCCGGACGCATTTGATCGCCATGCGGCGCGATTTTCATGCCCACCCGGAACTGGCTTTTGAGGAGCATCGAACAGCCGAAAGGGTGGCTGCCCATTTGGAGTCCTTGGGCATCGAGGTGCACACGGGCATCGGCGGTACCGGGGTGGTCGGGGTGATTCGCGCGGGGGAAGGCGGCGGTGCAATGGGCTTGCGGGCGGACATGGATGCCCTGTCCATCACCGAGAGGAACGATTTTCCCCATCGTTCGCGGCACCCGGGTCGCATGCACGCTTGTGGCCACGATGGTCATACCACGATGCTCCTCGCGGCGGCTGAAGCCCTTGTCGCGACCCGCAACTTCCGCGGCACGGTCTATCTGATCTTTCAGCCCGCGGAGGAGGGCGAGGGGGGCGCTCGCGCGATGATCGAAGAGGGTCTGCTCGACCGCTTTCCCATGGTGGCCGTGTTTGGCATGCACAACTGGCCGGGTTTGGAGGCCGGCCATTTTGCAGTGCACAGCGGGCCGGTCATGGCCTGTGCTGATCGCTTCGATATTGAGGTGGGTGGTCATGGTGCCCACGGTGCCATGCCGCATCTCGGAGTGGATCCGGTACTGGCCGGCGCTGCATTGGTGCAGGCGCTGCAAAGCGTGGCCAGTCGGACCATCGATCCCCTCGATAGCATCGTGGTGTCGATCACCCAGTTCCATTCGGGGGAGGCCTATAACGTCATCCCCGATCGGGCCCGGTTGAGTGGGACGGTCCGTGCCTTCCGGCCAGAGATCCAGGAGCGGGTCGAGGCTACGATGCAACGGATCTGTGCCGGGGTGGCGGCGGCGTTTGGTGCCTCCGTCCATTTCGAGTATCGGCGTGGCTATCCCCCGACCATCAATGATTCACGGGCCGCTGAATTGTGTGCGTCGGTGGCGGAGTCCCTCGTGGGGGTCCAGGGCGTTCGGCGCCAGGCGCGTCCAAGCATGGGGGCCGAAGATTTCGCCTATTTCCTGATGGAGAGGCCCGGCGCCTATGTCTGGCTCGGGAACGGCCCGGGTGAGGGCGGATGTACCTTGCACAACCCCCACTACGATTTCAACGACGAGATTCTTCTCACCGGGGCCCGCTATTGGGTGCGCCTCGTGGAGACCTATCTTCCGAGCGGAAAAAAATGACAGGGAAATAGTCTGCGTGGTCTAGCGCCCTGGGGTGGCGTGATGAGCTTACAGTTATGAGGGGGTTTGCCGATATGTGCAATGATTCCCCTGGAACCGTCACGACAGGTATTTTCACTTTGCGCTGGCTGCCCCTTCCCAGTTCCATTCGTTTGCGCTTGTTGCTGGCCAGCACCGTCGTGCAGGTGGTGCTTTTGACCATGCTGCTGGCCAACAGCGTGCGCCTCATGAATGAAGCGGCTACCGCCAGTCTGACAACCCTTGTGACGCAGAATGCGGGGATGCTTCACACGATGGCAACGACCTTCGGTGAGCAGGGGCGATTTGGTTTGATGCAGGATGTACTGGGAGAACTCCTGGCTGGAGTCGAGAACGAAGGCCTGGTGTACGTCCGGATCCTCGACCCTCAAGGGACCGTACTGGTCAGTGCCGGAATGCCGGAACTGGTCGGCCTCCCGCCGGCCGATCGCGAAGACTCTGATGGCATACAGGCCGGGATCCGGCGGGGCATCATCCATGTTGGGCGGGATTTGCTCCTGGACGGTAACCAGGTCGGGCGACTGCGATTTGGGGTCTCAGTTTCAGTGCTGGGGACGGCCCGGCAAGCCATTCTGGAGCAGGGCGCCGTCATTGCGGTGGTCGAAATTCTGCTGACCTTCGCCCTGCTCTCCGTGATCGGCTACCTGCTGACAAGGAATCTCGGGCGGCTCCTAGAAGGAAGCAAGGCGATTGCGGAAGGCCGGCTTGCCCACCGGATTCCTGAGGAAGGGCGGGATGAGCTGGCGACACTGGCCCGCCATTTCAACGGGATGGCGGCCACGCTTCAGGCCCGGGTTGGCGAGTTGGAGGAGACCGCGAGTCAGCTTCGGGCGAGCGAGGAGCGCTATTTTCTTGCCATGCGTGGGGCGAACGACGGCCTGTGGGACTGGGACATGGGAACGGGTCGCGTATATGTGTCGCCCCGATTCTGTGAAATTGCCGGGGTGGCGGACGCCGGCGGGGACATGTCGCCAGAGTTCATGGCAAATCTGGTCCATCCGGAGGATCGTTTCGCCTACGAACAGCGCCTTGCGACCCATCTCAAGGGGGAGTCGTCGCAGTTTCTCAGCGAGCATCGCCTGCTTCGGTCCGATGGTGAAATCTTG
Source organism: Zoogloeaceae bacterium (assembly GCA_016791005.1). GTDB lineage: Bacteria > Pseudomonadota > Gammaproteobacteria > Burkholderiales > Rhodocyclaceae > JAEUNX01. The sequence goes on along the minus strand of JAEUNY010000102.1, from coordinate 30,300 downwards.
TGGGTCCTCACTCGGGGTGTTGCGCTGCGAAATAGCGATGGGCAGGCGTTCCGAATGGCGGGCTCCTTGAGCGACGTGCATCAGAGGAAGCAGGCGGAAGCCCAACTGGTTCACGACGCGCTTTACGACAGCCTTACCGGACTTCCCAACCGCGTCCTCTTCCTCGAGCACCTCCAAAGTGCGCTTGGCCAGCTTCAGCGCGACCCGAACCACCTGTTTGCAGTTCTTGCCGTCAATATCGACCGTTTCCGTATGGTCAACGACAGTTTTGGTCACGCGGCGGGCGATTCCCTGTTGGTACGGCTTGGGGCTGCCATTCGTAGCACTCTGCGCCAAGGCGACGTGGCGGCCCGGGTGGGGGGGGACCAATTTGCAGTGTTGCTGAATGGCATCGGCAGCCCCGCGGAGGCCCTCCGATTGGCCGAGGCCTTGCGTGAGCATCTTGCCCGGCCGGTGAATGTGGCGGGGCACACCTTGTATCCGAAGGCGGGCGTAGGCCTTGCCTTCAGCGAAGGCCCCATCAGCGATGCGGAGTCGCTGCTTCGGGATGCCGATAATGCGCTGAACACGGCCCGTCAGCGCAAGGACGATAGCGTTGCCGTTTTCCACGCGTCCATGCACGCTCAGGTGCTCCACAGTCTCCGCCTGGAAGCGGATTTGCGCAATGCGCTGCGGGGCGAGGGTCTGGTGGTCCACTACCAGCCCATCATCAATCTTGCGAATGGGCGCATGAGTAGTCTCGAAGCCCTTGCCCGGTGGAGCCACCCCACGGAAGGCATGATTCCCCCGGGGGTCTTCATCCAGTTGGCGGAGACCCTGGACCTCATCCACGAACTCGATATGTGGGTGCTGGATCAGGTTTGTCAGGATATCCGGGGGTGGCGTGCCAAAAGTCGAGGGGCGCCCGTGCCTCCGGTCAGTATCAACCTTTCTGCCCGCCAGTTTGCACGGCCAGATTTGGCGTCTGAGATCATTGCGGCAATTCGGCGAAACGGCGTTGCGCCAGAGTGGCTTCGCCTGGAGGTGACGGAAAGCTTGCTGGTCGATCCAGATGGTTCTGCAGGGCGGGTGTTACAAGCGTTGCGGGAGGCCGGCATGCCGGTCCTCATTGATGACTTCGGAACGGGCTACTCCGCACTGAGCTACCTCCATACCATCCCCTGTGATGTCATCAAGCTGGATGGGTCGTTCGTCCGCTCCATCGGTCAGGATGCCCGCCTACGCGCCATCGTTCGCCATAGCATCGAACTGGCTCACGACCTGGGGATCGCCACCGTGGCGGAATGTATTGAATCCGCGGATCAAGCGGAGTTGCTTCGGGCAATGGGTTGCGATTTTGGTCAGGGTTTCCATTTCTCTCGTCCCATAGCAGCAGACATGGTGGAGGCATTGATGTCGGGAAACAATGCCCTGAAAAGGGTGATGTCGTGAAGATTGGATGGGTGATTGCGGCAGTTCTGACGGGGATTGCTGGGCAAGCAAGTTCGGCAGGCAGTCTGGGAGAATGGCAGATTTCTGGTTTTGGGACGATTGCCGGCGCCTTTGCGGATGATCAGTCAATTGCTCTCACCCGTGGGGCGTTGAACAAACCGGGTGGCGGGCGGATTGATTTTGGGCCAGATTCGATTGTCGGATTGCAGGTCAATATGCCGCTCGCGGCGAGAACCGATTTCACTCTTCAATTGCGGGCCGGCGAGGACGACAAGGGGCATGTGGAGCCAACGGTTGGTTGGGCGTTTCTGAGGCAGGCTTGGACTCCGTCGCTATCGACCAGAATTGGTCGAATGAGAGTCCCATTTTTCATGCTCTCGGATTCTCTCCAGGTTAACTATTCCAATCCTTGGGTTCGGCCGCCGGTCGAGGTGTACGGACTAAACCCCTTTAACGATCTGGATGGTGCAGACCTACTGTATCGCTTGGATGTTTGGGGTGCTGAATTGGAAGTTCGACCCTATGTTGGGAGGGGGCGTGTCGAATTTGCAGAAAATGGAAGCGCCCAACTTTCGAATGCCAAAGGAATTAATCTGACGTTTTATTTCGGGCCATTGTCTATCCACGCAGGTCACGGAGAAAGTCGATTTGGGCTTCAATGGGGGGATGCACAATTCAAGCAGCTTGATGCCGGTCTCCAGTTTTTCGGCTATGGGAATGTTTCCCGCCAATTGGCTGGGAGGGATGGCTATATTCGTTTCGATTCGCTCGGGTTTCAATGGGACGATGGAAAATGGTTAGTCTCTGGCGAATATATGAAGAGGCGAGCGAGCCGCTATATTGCTAGTAACCATGCGTGGTTCGCATCGCTTGGATACCGAGTTGGGGACTGGACGCCTTATTTGACCATCGCCAGGCAATTCCTCGATGCCCCGATGGTGGATCAAGAAATTGCTATCCCTGGGCTTGCAGAGGGTGTTCGCGCATTTAATGTTTCCCGAAATGATGCCCAACATAGTACGGCACTCGGTGTCCGGTGGGACTTTGCCCGTTCAATGGCTTTAAAAGCCGAATACTCAAGGAGCCGGATTGAAAACGGCGCTTGGGGAAGCTTTTTTCCCACAAGCTTTGATGATCCGTTTGCTCTTGGTGGAAAAACGGTCAATGTTTATTCGATCTCAATGGACTGGGTTTTCTAGGCCATGCGGTGGCTCCTATTGTCGTTGATCGTCTTAGGTGTTGGGCCAGCCGCCCATGCTGCTCCAACAGATCTCGCCCTGGTAAGCGGGAAGACGAGCCTTGTGGTTGAGGTGAGTCGGGAGCAAGCAGAACGCCTTTTCCTCGGGCGACTGGAGGCGTTGCCGGACGGGGTCGTGATCAATCCTGTCGACCTGCCCCAAGGGCCGATCAGAGATCAGTTTTACTTGCGCCTGACGGGCAAGAATCCAAATCAGATTCGCGCCTATTGGTCGCGGCTGGTGTTCGCGGGACGGGCCGTTCCGCCCAAGCAGGCGCAAAGCGTGGCTGAAGTCAAAAGCTTGGTGAATAAATTTACCGATCTGGTCGGTTACATTCCGATTGCCGAGGTCGATAACACCGTTCGGGTTTTGCTTCGGATCGAGTGATTACCGAATTGCGGGTCGGGGGGAACCACCGCCCACCGCGTGCGTCTGTTCGGCATGGCTATCCTCATTCTTGCCCTTAAATCCCTGTGGCGCGATTTGCGCAGCGGGGAGTTGAACCTGATCGGTTTGGCTGTGGTCTTCGCAGTCGCGTCGCAGAGCAGCATTGGGTTCCTCAGTGATCGGGCCTCCGCAGCCCTGGAGCGGCAGGCCAACCAACTCCTCGGTGCGGACCTCCTTCTTAAATCGGACCACCCATGGTCCCCGAGCCTTACCGACGAGATTCGCGCTCGGGGACTCCAAGTCGTTACCAACACCCTTTTTTCCAGCATGGCCCTCGGCACTGACGGCGCCCAATTGGTGGGTGTCAAGGCGGTTGAATCTGGCTATCCCCTGAGAGGAATGGTGCGGATTGCCCAGGGCGTCGGCGAACCCGATGAGGTGGCCCAGGGCATTCCCTCCCCTGGAGAGGCCTGGCTGGACGGTCGATTGATGGCCACGCTCCATGTCCGCCCGGGCGATCGCTTTCGCCTGGGGGATTTAGAGCTCCAGGCGACCCGAGTGATCACCTGGGAGTCGGACCGCGGCGCCAATTTTTTCAGTTTGTTGCCTCGGGTACTGATCAATTCGGTGGATTTGCCGGCCACCGGGTTGATCCAGGAAGGGAGCCGGGTGACCTGGCAACTGCAGGTCGCCGGCGCGGTCGCCTCCGTCCTGGCATTTCGCGAATCGCTGGTGGGGCGTTTGGAGCGGGGGCAGGCGATCGAGTCGGTGGACAACGCGCGGCCCGAATTGCGCCCTGCCCTAGAACAGGCCAAGCGTTTCCTGCGCCTTGCCGCCTTGTCGGCGGTGGTTCTCGCAGCGGTGGCGATCGGCCTCGGTGCCCACGCCTACATGCAACGGCATCTCGATAGTTGTGCCATCCTGAGGTGCCTTGGGCTGCGTCAACGGGATTTGGCGACCTTGGTGGGCCTCGAGTTCCTTATCCTCGGACTTGGGGTGTCCAGCCTTGGGGCGCTGCTCGGATGGGGCGCGCAATCCGTCCTCGCCGGAGCGCTGGCCACGATTTTGGCCATGGAACTCCCGCCGCCCTCCTGGCTTCCGGTCTGGCAGGCGTTGATTGCCGGAACCGGTCTTCTGCTGGTGTTCGCGTTGCCCGCCCTGCATCGTCTGGCCGGGGTGCCGACATTGCGGGTGCTGCGCCGGGAACTCTCTTCTCGATTGCCGGCGACGCGTGCCCTCTGGGTGCTGGCGATCATCACCCTTGGGGCGCTGATTCTGTGGGTGGCGGGGGACGTGAGTCTTGGTCTCAATGTCATGGTGGGGTTCGTTGCCGCCCTGGGGGTCTTTTCGGCGGTGGCCTGGGTCGTCGTCGGAATCGTGACCCGCGTCGCAGCCAGGCAGCGGACGGCTGGATGGCGTTTGGGCTTTGCCGCGGTCTCACGTCGAAAGGGTTCTGCTGTCCTGCAGGTGGTGGCCCTTGGTTTGGGATTGTCGGCGCTTCTGCTGTTGACCGTCGTGCAAGCCGATCTGGTGCGAGGGTGGCGTCAAAGCGCGCCACCGGATGCACCAAATCGCTTCATCATCAACATCCAGCCCGATCAGCGAGAAGCGGTTTCAGCTTTCATCCAGAACAATTTGGGGTTCACGCCCCCCGTGGCTCCGATGATCCGGGGGCGAATGATCGCCATCAATGGGCGACCGGTGAACGGGGATACTTTCGACACCCCGCGGGCGAAGCGCCTTGCCGAGCGGGAGTTCAATCTGTCCCGTGGCGAGGCGCTGCCGCCAGGCAATCAGGTGGTGCAAGGCGCATGGCACGGTGAAAGCCAGACTGCCCAGTTTTCGGTCGAGGAGGGGATTGCCAAGACTTTGGGGCTGAAACTGGGGGACCGGGTGGCATTTGAGGTGGCCGGTCGGCAAATTGAGGCCCCGATCACCAGCGTGCGGGCCCTGGAGTGGGGATCCATGCGGGTGAATTTCTTCTTCATCGCGTCCCTGGGGACGCTGGATGATTTTCCCGCGAGCTTGATTACCAGCTTCCACCTGCCAAATGGCCATGACGACTTTGGCGGCGCCTTGGTCCAGGCGTTTCCCAACCTCTCCTTCATCGACGTCAGCGCGATCCTTGCTCAGCTTGAGGCGGTGATGGATCAGCTCATGAATCTCGTGCGGTGGGTCTTTGGTTTTGCCCTGCTGGCGGGGTTGATGGTGCTTTGGGCGGCCGTGGAGGGGGCCCAGGAAGAACGGGCGTTTGAGTTTGCTCTCCTTCGAACCCTGGGCGGGCGCGACCGACCGTTGCGAATCGCCTTGCTGACGGAGTTTGCCGTGATCGGTGCGACGGCCGGAGCCCTGGCGGGATTGGCGGCGTCGGGCCTTGGCTGGTTGCTTGCGGATCGGGTCTTCCAGTTGCCCCAGTACCAGCCCAACCTGCTGGCGCCGATGATGGGCCTGGCGGTGGGCGGGCTGACGGTGATGGTCCTTGGCTTCCTGGGCGCGCGTGGGGTGCTGAGTCGGCCACCGCTAGCCAGTCTGCGGGGCGAGGGCTGACAAAGGCCCGTCGGGGGGGCTGCTATACTGCCCCGCCCATACTCGCTCCCTGGATTTGCAGCCTTGTCGGTCCTCGATATCTGGATGTTTTCTGCCCTCGTCGTAGTTGGATTGGCCCTGGCCTGGGTGGTGCTTCGCCTTCGGCGACTGGAGTCAGCGCTGGAGGAGTTGCCCGTAGAACTGGGGGAGGCACAGGCCCGGCAATTGGCCGAACAGCATCGCGCAATGCTCCAGGATCTCCACGCGGGGCTCGATCGGGTGGCCGACCGGGTGGCCAGCCAGAACCTCGAACAGGGGGATCGCCTGAGGGCGGCCGTGGAGCGTGATCAGCTCGCCACCCGCGAGGTCCTCCAGGCGATGCAGGTTGCGGCCCGAGAGCAGCTGGCTGCCCATCGGGAAGACTCTGCGCTACGTCTGACCGGATTGGCGACGGAGGTGCGCGAGGGGCTGGCCCAGATGCGGGGGGATTTGTTGACCCAGACGCTCACCACCCTTGCCGAGCATGCCCGGGCCGACCGGGAGCTTCTGGAGACGGGTTTGCGCAATGCCTCGGCGCAGCTGAATGCGGGTCAGGAACTGCTCGGCCGCACCGTTAATGAGCGCCTGGAGGCGATTTCCGGGCAGGTTCATCTGCGCTTGGAAGAAGGGTTCAAGAAAACCAACGAGACCTTCGCCAATGTGATGGCGCGCTTGGCGACCATCGACGAGGCTCAGCGGAAAATCGACGGACTTACCACCAACGTCGTGAGTCTGCAGGAGCTCCTCGGCGACAAGAAGGCGCGGGGGGCCTTCGGCGAGGTCCAGTTGGAGGCCCTGGTGAAGAACGCGTTGCCGCCGGACGCCTACGAGTTCCAGGCCGCCCTGCCGGGCAATGTGCGGGTGGATTGCCTGCTCAAGCTGCCGGAGCCGACGGGGCAGGTGGCCGTGGATTCCAAGTTTCCCCTCGAGAACTACCATCGCATGTTCGACCCTGCGGCCCAGGAGGCCGATCGGCGGGCCGCCCAAGGGGGTTTCCGGGGTGATGTGAAGAAGCATGTGGACGCCATTGCAAGCAAGTATCTAATCCCGGGCGTCACTTCCGACGGCGCGGTCATGTTCGTGCCAGCGGAGGCGGTGTTTGCTGAAATTCATGCATACCACCCGGAGGTGGTGGCCTACGCCCAGCAGCGGCGGGTGTGGATCGTGTCTCCGACGACCCTGATGGCGGTGCTCAATACCGCCCGGGCGGTCCTCAAGGACGTGGAGACCCGGCGGCAAATCCATGTCATCAAGGATGCCCTGGGCAAGCTGTCGAAGGATTTTGTTCGCTTCGAAGAGCGGATGCAGAAGCTCGCGACCCACATTGATCAAGCGAACCGGGACGTCCAGGACGTCCATACCTCCAGCCGCAAGATCACTGCCCATTTCCAGAAAATCGAGGCGGCCCAACTGGACGAGTTGCCGGGCGAAATACCCCATGCGGGGGCGGGCTGAAACGCGTCAGGGCGCGGGGTGGGCCTTCGGGCGAAGCAGAGGGCGGTCAGCCGCCAATGTACGACATTTCGATCTTGCGGCGCAGCTCGCTGGTTTGGGCCGTGCGCAGGGCGGAATAGCGGTCCGTCCGGGCGGCCCAGACACCTGCGATTCGCGCATCCAGTTCCTCGTCGCTGCCCCCGCCCCGAAGGACGCTGCGCAGATCATGGCCTTGTTCCGCGAACAGGCAGGTGAATAGCTGGCCCTCGGTGGAGAGTCGCAGACGGGTGCAGGTGCCGCAAAAGGCCTGGGTGACGGAGGAGATCACGCCGATTTCGCCGTGGCCATCGGCATAGGCCCAGCGTTCGGCCACTTCCCCGGTATAGCCGGGCTCCAGGCTCACCAGCGGGAATTCGGCGCTGATGCGGTCGACGACCTCCTGGCTGGGCACCACTTCCTGCAGATTCCAGCCGTTGGAAGTCCCAACATCCATGAACTCGATGAATCGGACGATGTGCCCGGTGCCCCGAAACTGCCGCGCCATGGCGACGATGCCGTCATCGTTCATGCCGCGCTGGACGACCATGTTGATCTTGATCGGCGCAAAACCCGCCGCATCCGCGACGTCGATGCCACGCAACACGTCGGCCACGGGCACATTGGCGTCATTCATGCGACGAAATACCGGATCGTCGAGGGAGTCCAGGCTGACCGTCAGCCGATGCAGGCCGGCTCGGCGCAATGGGCCGGCCAGCTTGGGCAAGAGCACGCCGTTGGTGGTGAGCGTCAGTTCCAGGCCGGGAATCTCCGCGAGCATCGCGACCAGTTTTTCCACCCCTTTGCGCAGCAGGGGCTCGCCCCCGGTCAGACGGATCTTCTGGACGCCCCGGCTGGCAAAGATCCGGGCCAGGCGGGTGATTTCCTCGAAGGACAGCAGGGCCGTGCGGGGAAGAAAGGCGTAGTCGTCGCCGAACACCTCCCTCGGCATGCAATAGACGCAGCGGAAGTTGCACCGATCGGTAATGGAAATCCGCAGATCCCGCAGGCCCCGCCCAAACTGGTCCGACAAGGTCGCCCCCGCCGGCAGGTGCAGCGGCTGCACCGGCGCCTGGCTCGGGAGATGGACGGCAGAGATCGGGATGACTTTCATGGAGGACCGGCGGGTAAGGGTGAATGGAGTCTGTGCAGTGTCGCCGAGAGTCGAATGCGTCCGTCCGTGCCGTCTTTTGGCGCAGGCAGTTTGGACGGACCTCAAGCTGATTATCGATAGGTCTTGGCTTCACCGCAATGCGATCGGCCGGCAGGGCGCCGTGGTGAGAGCCCGTGGTCCGCATAGTGTGACCGGTCTCGGGGTTCGACCCACTCCGGCGGCGGGGTCAGGTTGGCAGGGAATTTGCCGTTAAGAAGTGTAGCCCTCGCCCCGCCTTCCCCGAAACGACGTCCAACATTCCGTGCGAAATTCCAATTCCTGCCAGTGGTTCCCCCCGCCAAAGCAAAAAGCCCGCTGGGAAGCGGGCTCTGTGCTTGACATTCTGGCTCCCCGACCTGGGCTCGAACCATGGACATGCGGATTAACAGTCCGGACTTCTAGGCGTTGATTGGCGTAGATTCCTAACCAGACGAAGAAAAAAACTAATAAAAAAACAGTGTTTTATGGGATGTCTCCCAAAATCACCTAGTTGATTGACGTTGATCCGCGTACTAGAATCCGCTTACAAAGTGCGTACACGGCGGATTTTCGGATCATGGCGAGGGTCAAACTTACAGCAGGTCGAGTCCGGGATTTTTCGTGTCCTGCGGACAAATCTCAGACCTTCCTATGGGATAGCGAAGTCCCCGGCTTGGCGGTCAGAGCGACGCCGACCGGAGCGAAGGCGTACATCTTCCAGGGCAAGGTAAGTGGCAAGGACGTCCGCATCACGATAGGAAATGTGACCGCCTGGGCGATTGAGAGCGGCGACATGCAAAGCCCTGGCGCCAGGGAGCAGGCCCGCAGCCTGCAAACCCTGATTGATCGCGGTATCGACCCAAGGCAAGCAAAGGCAGAGAACGTGGCAGCCGTTGAGGCGAAGCGCGAGAGTGCCCGCCGTGCGGAAGCCTCCGCCATGGAGGCCTGGGGACTCTACATCGAGGCCCGCCGGGCGAAGTGGAGTGAGCGCCATCTCGCCGACCACGAAGCCGTCAGCAAGCCCGGGGGTGTGGTGCGGACCCGTGGGCGCAGGGCAGGGGAGTCTGACAAGACCTTACCGGGGGCCTTAGTGCCTTTGCTGGCCCTCCCCCTCAATCAATTGGATAGCGACCGGGTAAGGCAGTGGCTCCAGGATGAAGCCGCCCGCCGTCCCACACATGCCCGGCTGGCTCTGGCCCTGTTACGGGCCTTCCTGAATTGGTGCCTGGATCGTCCCGAATATCGGGATCAGGTTCACGCGGATGCCTGTACCGCCCGACTGGCCAAGGACGAGTTACCAAGAAAGCAGGCCAAGGAAGACTGCCTACAGCGGGAGCAGTTGCCGCTGTGGTTCGAGCAGGTCAAGAAGATCCATAACCCGGTTATTTCCCACTACCTGCAGGCCCTGCTGCTGACGGGCGCCCGACGTGAAGAGTTGGCCGGAGTGAAGTGGGCGGATGTGGATTTCCAGTGGAAGGCCTTGACCATCCGGGACAAGGTGGAAGGGGAGCGCACTATCCCCCTGACGCCCTACGTGGCGGTGCTCCTGGCGGCGCTGCCACGCCGTAATGAATGGGTCTTCAGCAGCCCCACGGCGGCCTCTGGAAGGCTCCAGGAGCCGTCTATCCAGCATCGGAAGGTCTGTGTGGCTGCGGGCCTTGAAGGCCTCACCTTGCACGGCCTGCGCCGCTCCTTTGGCACCCTGGCCGAGTGGGTGGAATGCCCGGCCGGAATCTCCGCGCAAATCATGGGGCACAAGCCCAGCGCGATTGCGGAGAAGCATTATCGGCGGCGCCCCCTGGATTTGTTGAGGCAGTGGCACAGCAAGATAGAGGGATGGATTCTCGATCAGGCCGGAATTGAGCAACCCCAGGAAGGGGAGCCGGGACTGCGGGCCGTCAAATGAGTTTGCCGGCGCCTCAGCGGTTCTGAGGCAAACGGGAAACCCTGGGTGGTCGGACACCCAGGGCGACCCTAACCAAACGCAACTTATAGGGAGTTACGAAATGGCTGAGTCGGATTTTACCCAAGCCAAGAACCACTTTTGCGGCGGATCGGCGGAGACTACCGCCCTCAACGTCGCGAACGTCCTGGATTACCTTTCGCGCAGCGGCGACGAAGGGGAGGAAGCTATCGGCGCGGACGCCGACATGGGGCGGTTCCTGATCCTTCAGAACTGCATCGAAGCACTTCGGGCCACCAGCGGAATCCCCGCAACGGGCGCCGTTGAAGGGGGGGTCATCCATGACTGAAATCGCTGCAAGAAATACCGAAGAAGCCCGCAACCTCGCCATAGAGGCCGGAATCTCGGCCGGTTCCATTTACCACTTGGCCGATATGCTTTACGACATATCACTCGGACTGGCCGACTCTGGGCGGGAGGCCGGAGCCCTGGCTGTGGCGATCAAAGAGTCCGCAAAAGGTATCGAGCGGCGTGCGGAGGCTGTCTGCGGCTTCATTGAAAAAGGCCTGCCGGTTGCTACTCAGTGCGAGGGAGGCGCTAGCCATCAATAACTTTCTCTCCTGAAGCTAGCTTGATCCCAGGGACTGGAAATAAGGCAAAGACAAGGGGGTGGGAGCCCCCTATTTTTTGCCCCGGATCCTCCGACGTCGGGTATTGATCTTTTCTTTTCACCCCATACAATGTATTGCCTATGAGCCCTATTGATACCTTTCCGCCCTCAGAGCGGCATGTCCGCCAATGGCTACGTGAGGCAGCGGATGGGATTCGCGGGCTTAAATTTTCGAAGCATGCAGAAGAGCGAATGCTCCAGCGCAAAATCGGGCGGCGGCAAGTGTTGCAAGTTCTGCGGGCTGGAGCGTTTTCCGAGTCCTTGCACCAAGGCGTGACAGGGGATTGGCGGTGTAGTGTCAGTGGCTTCCACGCGGGAATGCACCTGACGGTAGGTGTGGTGGTGAAACAAGAGAAGGACGGGGCCTGGGTCATCGTGGCAACGGCCTTCACGGGGGAATGAAGATGCTTGAATACCGAGACTGCGGTTTGAAAGGGGTATGGCTGGCCAGCGGCTACCACTGGGAGACGGTTGAAGGCGTGGGAGAGTGTTTGGAAATTGAGGACATTGACGGCTTGCATACTGCCATCGCCCATCATCTAGTGCACTACCGAAAGCGGCTTTCAGGCCCGGAAATTCGCTTCCTTCGAATCGAAATGGGTATGTCTCAAAAGCGTCTTGCAGACACCTTGGGGGTTGATGAGCAAAGCGTATCGCTTTGGGAAAGAAGCCGCCGCAAGCCGACTCTAGCCGCAGAGCGCATGTTGCGATTGCTGTACCTGGAGCACGCTGACGGAACCACCAAGCTTGCAGAACTGATAGAGCGCTGGAACGAAACTGACCGGATAGAAAATGAGGAGCAGCGAACTACCGCTGAGAAGGATTCAGGGGGTTGGAGGGTGGCGGCGTAGCGGCGTGAACCTGACTTCTATTCGCAACCCACCGCACCCTGGCGAGACGCTGCGGGAGGACGTGATGCCGGCCCTGGGGCTGACCGTCACCGAGGCCGCCAAGCAGTTGGGGGTGACCCGTGCGGCCCTGTCCCGGGTATTGAACGAGCACGCCGCAATTTCCCCGGAAATGGCCCTGCGTTTGGAGGGCTGGCTGGGGGTGGAGAACGGCGGGCGGGCGGATCTTTGGGTTGCGCAACAGGCGGCCTATGACCTGTGGAAAGCGCGGATGGCGGGCATGCCGAAGGTGCAGAAGGCGCCGGAGCTGCGGGCAGCCTGACCGCGTGACGCCCACCCCTACCGCGACGGCGGGGAAATCCGGCACGTCACCGGATCGGGGCGGACTCCTTCTTGAGGGCAGCACTTGCCTCGCGGCAAATAGAATTTGCTGACCGAATTTCGAAAACTCTCCTGCCCTGAAACGAGCTAGCGCTCAAGGATTCGGCGCCAATTTAAGTATCCGTATTGCATAGCAGAATGGGTCTCGCGCGGCTGCTGTAGTATGGCAATGCCGCCCCCTAGCTATCGAGAGCACTTGCTCAGAAATGAATCTGGTGAATTATCAGGAGAAGGCGAAGAATTAGAATGCCGCCTGAAAAAACTTTCCCACTAGGTTAATTCTCGTCCGCGAATATGGAAGATATGCCGATCCCTGTGCGCTCTTAAATTGGTTATACAAGGACCGGGAATTGGATTTCAGCTCTTGCTGAACGCTGAAATCCCGTGGATCTGAAAAATAAGGAAAGTTAAGTAACTGAATAAAAACGGAAATATTTTTTTGCGTCCCTAATTCTGGCGCTGTATATTGATACAGTGCTGTTGAATTGGAGCGAAGCGAATGGAGAGAAACACCCCCCCCAGGAGATATTCCACCCACGAGGCTGCGGGCATTTTGCGGTATCAACCTCAAACTTTGCGCCGTGATTTGTGTTTCAAGGGTAACTTCAAGGGCATTCGCCCTTTGAAACTGCCGGGCGGTCGGTTGTTGTGGCCCGCGGACGAAATTGACGCATTAGCGAACGGCGAGGCGTTATGAAAAATCAAAATAAAAAGGGCCGCCCCAATGAGGGCAGCCCAAAGCAAAACACACCCGACAATTATACGTTCAACCACCCCATCGTGACCGGCCAGGCTGCCGAGGTGATCGAATATCTTCGGAAGCACGGCCCAACCGAATCCTTCACCTTCACAGCCGAACTAGCTGTCCCGGAAGTCGCCGCAAGGATTCACGAGTTGAAGCGGGCGGGCTGGAACATTAACACCGTGATCCTGGACGAATACCGGTTCCGGGGCCGAATCCGCCGCCGGGTCGCCCGATATTCACTTGGCGTCCCAGAGTGGATTCCCCTCCACGTTGGGGGTGAGGCGCGAGGAGGGCTTATCTAATGCGCGGAAGGTCTAAGAGCACCCTCCGGACTGAGGAGGCGATCCACGAGATCGTCGCCGAGCGCGCACCCATCACCGTGCGGGGCGTGTGTTACGCCCTCTTCACGCAAGGCCTGATCGCCAGCATGGCCGTCAATGAGACCCAGCGCATCAGTCGCGTGATGACGGACATGCGTGAGCGTGGCGATCTGGACTGGACCTTGGTGGTGGATGGGTCGCGTGCGGTTGATCGCGTCAATGCCTGGAGCGACCCGGATCAGATCATCCGCGCCGCAGTCAATGGATACCGCCGCGACTACTGGCAAGACCAGGATGTGCTGATCGAGGTGTGGTCCGAGAAATCCACGGTGCAAGGCGTGCTGGCCCCGGTGCTGGAGGAGTTTGGCGTCACCTTCCGGGTTATGAAGGGGTTCGGCAGCTTCACCGCCGTACGCCAGGCCGCCGAGGATTCAACCTTCGCCGCCGACAAGGCAGCGGTCGCGCTCTACCTAGGCGATTGGGACCCGTCCGGGCTGTACATGAGCGAGTATGACTTGCCGGATCGACTTGTTCGTTACGGAGGCCTGTGGGACTTCCAGCGCATCGCCATCACCGAGATCGACACCAAGCGCCTGCCGTCCTTTGATGGCAGGACAAAGCGTGGCGATGTTCGTTTTAACTGGTATGCCGAGCGGTACGGCCTGGAGGCTTGGGAATTGGATGCCATGGACCCAAATGCACTCCGGGCACGGGTGCGGGAGCAAATTGAAACTAGGCTGAATTTGATTGCCTGGGAGCACGCCAAACAAATCGAGGCGGCGCAAGTTGAATCCATGCACCGATTCCACCGGGCTTGGGTGGCCCAGGGGGGCCGATCATGATGCCCACCGCCATCGCACCCGACATTCGCGTGGCGAGTGCCTTTCTGACGTCGCTTGATGAGGATTCGGACGCCTGGACCTTCCAGACATTCGACGACGGAAAGCAGGCTCGCAAGCACCTTATTCGCCAGTTTCACGGGACGCTAGATACGCACCAGGACGCCCTGGCCGAGCTAAATGCTGAAGGCGCCGGGGTGTTCGTCACCGTCAATGAAACGGACGGCCGTGGGCGGAAGAAGGAAAACATTACCCGAGTCCGTGCGCTCTTCGTCGATCTCGACGGCGCGCCGCTGGGGCCGGTTCAGGCCGATGCGAACCCGCCCCACCTCATCGTGGAGACCAGCCCCCGGCGTTTCCACGCCTACTGGCGGGTATCTGATTGCCCTGTGGACGAGTGCGAGCTGGCGCTCAAGGGCATGATCGCCAAATTCGGCGCGGACCCAGCATGTTCGGATCGTTCCAGGGTCATGAGAATCCCCGGATTTTTTCATCAGAAGGCCGAGCCCCGGATGGTGCGGATTCTGGAATCGACGCCGGGCGAGTATGCGTTTGCTGACTTGGCCACCCCACGCCAACAGACCCAACAGAAGGAACAGAAGGAACGGAAGAGACAGAAGGTGACTTCTGGTACTTCCGTTCCTTCTGTTAGTGGGGTGATCTACCAGCACCTGCCGACGACAGCCGGGCAGCGGAACACGGCCCTGTTCCACCTGGCCCGGCACCTCAGGGGCGCTGCCCCCGATGCGAGCAAGGACGAATTGCGGGCCATCGTTGCGGAGTGGTATCGCCTGGCCCTGCCTGTTATCGGCACGCCAGAGTTTGCGGAGTCGTGGGGCGATTTTTGGCGAAGCTGGGAGTCGATTAGGGTCCCGTATGGGTCGGTGCTTTCCCGCGTCCTGGAGGGGATTGATCGTGGAGCGCCCATCCCTGCGTCACTGGTCACCCTTGGTGTCCAGGAACGGGGTTGGTTTCTGACTCAGATTTGCCGGGCGCTCCAGCAGGCAGCGGGAAGCGATCCGTTTTTTCTGTCCGCCCGTCAGGCAGGGGAACTGATTGGCCTTAACTACGTAGATGCGTCGAAACACATGGCGGCGCTGGTGGCCGATGGAATTTTGGAATTGGTATCACGTGGCGCGGGTGCCAAGGCAAGCAGGTACAGGTTTACCTGGAACGAACGGGAGATCACGTTATGAACCACCTGGAAGCGTTCGAAGCGGCAACCGATGCAGGCGGGCGAATGTTCGTTCGCGCTGGAGCGGTAATTCTGTCGCCCGAGCATGGGGAAATCGACGCGCATCTACTGGAAAACCTTGCGCGACATCGTGATGTGATCCGGGCCGCTGTATTTGGCGCCGCCGAAGCGGTGGAGCGGGCCCGGCGCCAGTCGGCGAGGTGCGGACATGCTTAATGTTTTGATCTCCGGCAAGGTCGTCGTCCAACCGCAAGCCCGCACCAGTGGTAATGGCAATCCGTTCGTCACCACGACGGTTGCCGTTGCTGATGCGGATTGCACCGCCTCGGTGATTGCCTTCAGCGAGGCCGCCCGCACTGCCCTCCTGGCGCTAGATAAGGGCGATGCCGTGTGCCTGACCGGCAAAGCCACGCCAGAGCGACTTGCCGTGGTGACCACCATATCTTTGAAAGGACGATGACCAATGAATACGAAAAACCTTGCCGAAGGCGCCCGTGACCTGGCGGCAAAAATCACCGACGCCGAGCTGGCGAAAGATCCCGTTGTCGCCCGCCTTACCGAACGCCTGGCGGATGCCAGGATTGCCCACAGGGAGGCCGTGGAGTCCCTGCAAGGAATCGAGGCGGAACAGGATGTGGCACGGCGGCGGGTGGCCGACGCATTAGCGGAAATCGAGGCCATCGAGGCTGCGAGGCCAACGCTCGCTAAGGCCATTTTGCGGGGCGAGTCCCACGATGACGATGACGCCCGCCAACAATCCAGGGTTGCCGACCTCCGCCGGGTGCGCGAAGTTTTCACGCTGGCCCTGCTGGCGTTTGAGGCCGATGTGACCGAGGCGCAACGGTGCATCCGACTTTCCGATGTGGGCGAGTTGAGTGCCGCCCTGGAGGAGCGCCGGGACGCTGTTCGTGCCGAGATGGCGATGGCGAGGTGGACGGCGTGAACGGCAACCTCATCAGGCGTATCGGCGTCCTGGAGGCGCGTGTGCGGCCCGTGGAAGCCACCCCTGAAGCGAAGACGGATTACGTGGCTCTGCGTGAAAGCCTGCGGGGACACGTGGAGCGCTCAGAGCAGCCTAAACCCTCAGGCGTCGCCGGTATCTGGCACTACCGGGAAGAAATCACCAGGACGCGATTGCAGGCGGAAGAGACACATAACCCAGCCACGGACAACCCGCTTCACACTGATTTCCGAGCGATTCGCATTTTCGCTGCGAAGAAGGCGTGCGGGCGAAAACACGGCGAAACGCGCCACGACCTTAGGCGATGTGAACTTGAAGTGTTGGCGGCCGAGAGTTTCGACGCTGTGAGATTGGCGTCATGGAACGCGGAGCACGACAGGTTTGCAGGCATCCCCTGGCAGTGGCGTAGCGCCGACCTAACAGACGATGCCATGGCCGTGATCGAGACCGCCCTGGCCCGTGAAAAATCAGGAGCTTTTCAGCAATGACAGGAAAAAAACCGCCAAACGCATGGAAGCCCGGAACCTCGGGAAATCCGGCGGGGAAGCCCAAGGGCGCCCGCCACAGGGCGACAGTCATGATCGAGGCGCTACTGGAAGACGGCGCCGAATCAATCGCCAAAGCGGTTGTCGAGCAAGCCACGGCCGGCGACATGGCAGCCGCACGCCTTGTCCTTGATCGGCTGTGCCCTGCTCCCAAGGACCGGCGCATATCCCTCCAATTGCCTGCCGATTTGAACAGTGCGGCGAAGGTATCTGAAGCCGGCTTTGCCGTGTTGCAGGCCGTGGCAGAGGGCGAGATTACGCCGCAAGAGGGCGCAACGGTCGCCGGCATCTTGGAGGGGCGCAGGAAGGCCCTCGAAACCCAGGAGCTAGAAGCCCGTGTGGCTGCACTGGAGGGGGCGCGGAAATGACGCTCGCAACTCGCATTGAAAAGTTGGAACTAGCCTCGGGCGAGGTGGAAGTGGTCACGATTGAGCGCCTGATCGTCACGGCGAAGGACGGCAAGCCCGATCCCGGCGTTCCCGTGAGGGTCATTACCCGCCCCTACCAATATGTGCCCGTGGAGCATGAAGAATGAGTTTGGAGCGCAGGGTTGAGAAGTTAGAAGCGATGGACGCGGGGGCGCCTCGGGTAACCGTACTGCTCACCAGCCAATGCGCTGATGCTGACGAACAGGAGCGCCACAAACGGGCCGTGGAAGCGGCCGAGGCCCGGGGTGAAAAGGTGTTTGTGATTGAGTTGGTGCCCGCCAGCAGGGAGCCATGAGCGCCCTATTGCGCCGCGTGGCGCGGCTGGAGGAGGCAGAAGCCCTGCCCGCTATGGGGATCGGCGAAGCCCTGCGCCGTGCTTTGGAAACACCCGACGAATCCATGACCGAGGCCGAAATGGATCAGATGGTGGCCAATCTCTGGAAACAAAGACGAAAACGGCGTCCGACTGCACCGTCCGAGAAAGGGTGAACTGGGTTCGCCCTTTTCAACAAACAAGGTAATTACATGTCGTACTCAATCATTTGAACCCATGGCAACGGAAACGCGCGGAGGCCTCCCCGCCCGCAATCCACCCTGAGAGAGTTGGACAGGATGGGGCGCCCGGATCTGGCTGACGAGAAGGAGCAAAGCCCAATGGCCGGGGAAGCCAAGCCCTTGGAGCGGGCACAAAAGTACCTGCAAGCCATCAATGGCGAGATGCGCAATGTGCAGCGGGATCGGAATCTAACGCCAGCGGAGAAGCGGGAAAGGCTGGATGCGCTGACGGTTGAGCGGAATCAGTTGCTGAAGTATGCGGTGGGGGCGGGGGAGGACTAGCCGATTATCCAATCAGATTCCGAGCGGTAAACCCTCGAAATTGAAACCCATAGCTGATAGCTCCTGGCGGAAGTGGCTGATGGCTAATGGGAAGGCTTGTGAAACGAGCATATACTGGTGCGGTTCGCGCTCGAATCGTGGTGAGACTTCCGTTTCCGTTACCCCAGGCGGGTATCTAAAGAGTGCTTCATAAACAGCGGAAAAATCGGCCATGGTTTCGTCTGGCGATTCCTTCGACGCTGCACGTCCATGTAATTGAATCTTCACTGCGGCCTCAAACGTTCCATCCGACTGGTTTGGAGAGCGAAGGGCTAGCTCAATCTCCGGCTTTACCTCAAATCCCATTTCCACTCTGCCAACGTCGGGACGCGCATTTTTGGTGTGAAATTCGAGCACTCGGAAGAACACCATGCGAGGGCGAAGGTTCGGCGCGTCCATTTTAATGTTTCCAGCCTACACCTTCACTTATGCCGCCTGGGTAGGCCAATTTGCGCAGCGCAAAAGTCTCACCTTTTTTCTCAAACTCGTTGGGAATAGTCAAGGTTACGCACAACCTTTTTACTTCCACCTGGCGCACTCTGGTCGTCGGGCGGGTTGGTAGTTCTGCCGCCATACCCTTCTCCTCGACCAATTCCCGGAATGTGTCCTCTCTCCGGCGGACAAGGCGCAGCAAGTTGTCCATCGATTCGGCATGTGCCACATCGTCGTTCTCATACTTGCTGAACGCGACGGGACCGCCCCCAAATAGGCGGGCCGCTTGTGCTTGGGTGACTCCGTATTTTTCTCGAATCGCACGAATCTCCGCACCTGTAAGCAAACCATCGATGGCCTTGCGAAAGGCAATCACGGCGCGTTTGTTGGCGCGGCCTTCAGTCTCGCGGGTGATTTCCGAGCCGCAGGTGTCGCACTTGGCGAAAAGCAGTGTGACAGTGCCCTGCTGCCCACGATAGTCGGTCACCAGTTCCTCCTGCCGACTGATCACATGGCCTTCGCCGCACACCGGGCACAGCGCTTTGTCGCCCATTGTTCGCTCCGTTAGCTGGACAGGTGGCAGGAAACCATTAGCAACAGCGTCCCAGTCCTGCCCAGCGCAAATTTCAAGAAATACTCGGTGCGATAGACCTTTCCCGTCCAGTCATTCGGCTCATCTCGCACCAATTGGTAGGCATCACATGCCGCCCAGATGCCTTTGCCGTTTTCACACCATTCGGAGTCGAGATAGTCGACTCCTCTAAGTTTCTGAATCAGTTCGCCAACGTCCGACGGCGCCAAGGTCAGGTTCGCCGCATCGCGCCGGCACCTGGTTGTCCAAAACACAACGCTATCGGATTTGATTGCGACTGCCTGAATGTCTGTCAATGGGTACAGCGGCCCACCAACGATCTTCCGTCCCTGGGGTTCAGTCGGCGGTGTTTCATTATAGGCTGAGACGTTTGGGTTTGTTACCACAATGGTAAGTTAATGTGATCTGTGCCAGTGTTGCCTAGCTGCACTTCTGTTCAGTGGGAGCGGATCGCCTTGGCATGGTGCCCGAACTGCTTGGTAACCTGCGGCGTCCCAAGCTGTGACGATGCCCAATGATCGTACTTGGTGAATACGCGGAAAACGAGATTCACAAAGACTTCACCGTGTCCGAGCGCGAGGTGGATTGCCGTATTTTTGCAGGAAATAGCTGGAACGAACATTCCGCTTGGGCGATTTATCACTGGTAACGGTTGCCAGTGAGGTTACAGACGAGCAGTGGTTAACCGAGCTGGGCTGGCTGTGGCGAGGAACCAGAGGAAGACTCCAGCAATTGTGGAGATTCCGAGCGCATCTATAGTGCCGCGATCCGCCATGGATTCCCATCCCTCGTTTTATCCCTTGGTTGCTGGCTCAGAAGCCCGCTTCCTAGCCATGGATGACGCCAACCTTCTACCCAAGATCCGGGGGGAGTACCTTGCCCCCGCCATACACTCACTGCCCGACCCGGCGACTGCTGAGACCTGCCAGCGCACCATCGAAGTGCCTGGCCATGGCCTAGTGACCATCACGTTTGAGCGGTACTCCTACAAACACGGCCGGAATCGTTTTACGACCTGGAAGGCTATTAGGGCAGTCCAGTGTGAAGGTTGATCGCCTCTTGCCGTAGACAATGCATTCTTTGCCAGGGGTGGAAATGGTCCCATATTCCTCACTGGCGCTTACAAAGTGCGTACACAGAAGCCGGAAAGCAAAAAGCCCGGCTCTAGGAACCGGGCTAAATGCTTGATTTACTTGGCTCCCCGACCTGGGCTCGAACCAGGGACCTGCGGATTAACAGTCCGTCGCTCTACCGACTGAGCTATCGGGGAATTGGTGAGGGGCGGATTATAGGAATCGCCCGATGGAGCGTCAAGGCGAGTTTTGCCCGCCCGTTGACCCCGGTTATCCTAAGGGCCGCTCGGGTCGGATGCCCGAGTATCAAATTGCGCTTGAGATGATGGACCCGGAACTGATTTATTGTCGTACGCCGGAGGGCGAGCGACTGGCCCGAGCGCCGCGCCAGATTGCCTCCTATTCCCAACGGGCAACGCTTTTGCTCATCGATGGCCAGATTTCGGTGGGAGAGCTGTCCCGTCGATTTGGTGAAACCCTGCCGATCGACGAGGCCCTGGACGAGCTTGAGGCAGCGGGATTGATCCAGGCCAAGGGCGATGGGAGCCGTGGGACGGAGTGGGCGCCTCCGGAGGCTCCGGTGGCGGACTTTCACGAGGATCCGCTGTTCGACCCGAGCATCGGGGCGATCACTGAAGAGCGTCTGGTCGCGGAGGGTGCCTCCGAGGTGGTAATCGCCTCCCTGGAAGAAGATCTGCCCGCCGACGAACTCGACAAGTTGCCGCCGGCCCCCTTTCTGCCCCCCGAATTGCCACTGGATCCTGACCGTGGCGGACCGGCGGGCGCTGTCGAGATCGAGCCGGTGGACCTGCCTGTGGCCACGTCCGGGGTCCCGGGCTCTTCGCCCTCCCATTCCGCGGAGGATGGTTCCCCGCGACGGTTTTCGGCCAAGACTGTTGCACTGGTCTTGGGCGTCATGTTGATCGCCATGGCGGTGTGGTGGTTCAGCGGTTTGCGCGGACGCCTGGAAAATCGGGCGAGTGCGGCCTTGGGTGTCCCGGTCACCATCGGCGGTCTGGGATTCGCAATTCAACATGGGCCGGGCCTCGCCTTGTCAGACGTTCGCATCCAGGGTCCGCAGCCACTGCACTTTCCGGTGTTGGAAGTGGTTTCCGGCGTGGGAGGTGGCGGTCTGGCCCGCCTGGTGGTCTCGGATGTCACGCTTAAGCCGTCCGACTTCGCCGCGATGGCAGCTCTGCTGGCGGGGCAGGGCGCGTGGACGGGTTGCCGATTTGAAAATGTTGGGGTGGCGCTGGGGGCCCGCACGTTAGGCGGGCTGAGCGGAACCCTGGCCAAACGCGATGACGGTGCCACGGTGCTCAGCCTGGGCGTCCCGGGGGGAGGTTTTTCGTTCACCGCAAAACCTTACCCGGGCCAGATGCTTGCCATCACCCTGACGGCCTCCCCCGAGCGGCTTCCGATCCTCGGGGGGGCGGCGATGGCCACCGTGGAATTGCAGGGGATCCTCTCCGATACGGCCTTGGTGGACGGTCGGGTGGCGCTCACCGGCTATGGTGGCAAGTGGGACGGCACGCTGCGGGGCG
The DNA here is from genome assembly GCA_016791005.1 of Zoogloeaceae bacterium. Lineage (GTDB taxonomy): Bacteria > Pseudomonadota > Gammaproteobacteria > Burkholderiales > Rhodocyclaceae > JAEUNX01. The sequence continues at coordinate 8,725 of JAEUNY010000102.1, read as the reverse complement.
AGTGGCCCGGTCCGGTCATGTTCGACGCCACCTTGACGATGACGGCTGTGTCCGCCAATCAGGTGAGCCGCAGCCTCCTCGACCGCGGCGCAGTGGCGGAGGGGGTGGTGAATGGCACGGTGACCGTCCGCGCCCAGGGCGCTAACTGGGACGAAGTCGGGCGCCTCGATCGTCTCAATGCCCAGTTCGTCGTGGAACGCGGCGCGCTCAAGGGGTTTGATTTGGGCGAGGCCCTGCGGGAACGGGTGGCTCGTCCGATTTCCGGCGGAGAAACCCGTTTTGAGCGCCTCCGGGGGCGTCTGGAGGGCGAGCCGGGCAACATCGTCCTGCGGGTGGATGAGCTGGATGCGGGGGCGCTCCAGGCCACGGGCCAGCTGCGCATCGACGAATTCCTCGCCCTCAAGGGGCAGTTGGTGGCGTCGGTTCGGGTGGCTGGCCGCGGAGTTCTGACCTATCCGGCAGTCCTCGGGGGCACCGTGGCCCGCCCGTCGATCCAATTGCGTCTTCCTGCGTCGGGTGGAGTCGTGTTGCCGCCGGGGGGCGCGGAACGTTAGGGCTGGGGCCATCCGGCCCCTGGGGCCGAGATAAGCATGTGGGCGGGCCTTTCCAGTCGGCCGCCGGGCGGTTATTGTCGGTTCTGTCCGGCCCCAGGCGGTCCCTTCACCCTCGCGCAGGCTTTGCTTGTCCAATTCCGACGTCTCACCTCCTGCTCCGGAAGCCGTACAGCGCATCGTCAAGGTGCGGCGCGACTACAACGCCTGGGTCGCCCGGGAGACCCTCGAAGATTACGCCCTGCGCTTCACCCCCCACAGTTTTCGCAAGTGGTCGGAATTGCGGGTGGCCAATACCGCCTTTGGCGCCGCATCGTTCCTGGTCCTGGAGGCGGTGGGGGCCACGCTGCTGGTGGAGCACGGCTTCATCAACGCCTTCTGGGCCATCCTGGCCACCGGGCTGATCATCTTCCTTGCCGGCCTGCCCATCAGCGTCTATGCCGCCCGCTACGGTCTGGACATGGATCTCCTGACTCGCGGGGCCGGCTTTGGGTACATCGGTTCGACCATCACCTCGCTGATCTACGCCTCCTTCACATTCATCTTCTTCGCCCTCGAGGCGGCGATCATGGCCTATGCCCTGGATCTCGCCTTCGACATTCCCCCGGCCTGGGGCTATCTCCTCTGCGCCTTGGTGGTGATTCCCCTGGTCACCCACGGGGTGACCGCGATCAGCCGCCTGCAGGTCATTACCCAGCCCCTCTGGTTGGTGATGCTGGTGGTGCCGTTCGTCTATGTCCTGCGCGAGAATCCGGATCTGGTCAGCCGGCTGATGAGCTATCCCGGTGAGGGGAAGGGCACCGCAGGCTTCGAGTTGTATGAATTTGGCGCCGCCCTCACCGTTGGGGTGGCTCTGATCACCCAGATGGGCGAGCAGGTGGATTACCTGCGCTTCATGCCGGCGGCCACCGCGACTACCCGGCGCCGCTGGTGGATCTCGGTGCTGGTGGGCGGACCGGGCTGGGTGCTGCCCGGGATTCTGAAGATGCTGGGCGGGGCGCTGCTCGCCTATCTGGCGATCACCCACTCGGTTCCCGCGGAGCGGGCGGTGGACCCCAACCAGATGTATCTCGTGGCCTACGAATATGTCTTTCCTTCGCTGCCCTGGGCGATCGCGGCGACCGCGCTGTTCGTGGTGATTTCCCAGATCAAGATCAACGTCACCAACGCCTACGCGGGCTCCCTGGCCTGGTCGAACTTCTTCGCCCGCCTGACCCATAGCCATCCCGGGCGGGTGGTGTGGGTCGTTTTCAATACGCTCATCGCTCTGATGCTGATGGAACTGGATGTGTTCCAGGCCCTGGGCCGGGTGCTCGGGCTGTACGCCAACATCGCGATTGCCTGGATGATGGCGGTGGTGGCAGATCTGGTGATCAACAAGCCCCTAGGGCTATCGCCGCCGGGCATCGAGTTCAAACGGGCCCACCTCTACGACATCAATCCCGTTGGCGTCGGCGCCATGGGCATTGCCTCGATCCTGTCCGTGGCGGCTCACCTGGGGGCCTTCGGGCGAGAGGCCCAGGCGTTTTCGGCCCTCATCGCCCTGGTTACAGCCTTCGTCGCCGCGCCGGCCCTGGCCTGGCTGACCCGGGGGCGCTATTACCTCGCCCGGCCGCCGGTCGCGGGCGGCGGGGAAGCCCAGCGCTGCGTGATTTGCGAGCGGGAATATGAAGGGCCCGACATGGCCCACTGCCCGGCCTACCAAGGCCGGATCTGCTCCCTGTGCTGCGCCCTGGACGCCCGCTGTCACGATCTGTGCAAACCCCAGGCGCGCCTCGCCGCCCAATGGTCGTCGGTAATCCAGCGCTGCCTGCCGGCGCGGGTGTGGCCCTATCTCGACACCGGTCTCGGCCATTACCTCCTGCTGATGGCGGTGGTGGTGCCCTTCATCGGCCTGCTCCTCGGGCTGCTCTATTTCCACGAGATTCGCATTCTCGGGGAAACAGACGCCGCGGCGCTCGCCCCCACCCTCAAGATCGCTTTCGTGAAGGCCTACGCCGCCTTGGGACTGGTCGCCGGCATTGCGGCCTGGTGGCTGGTCCTCACCCAGAAGAGCCGCCAGGTGGCCCAGGAGGAATCGAATCGGCAGACCCATCTCCTGATGCAGGAGATCGAGTCCCATCGCCGCACGGATGCCCAGCTGCAGCGGGCGCGCCAGGTGGCGGAGCTCGCCAATCAGGCCAAGAGCCGCTACATCACGGCCATCAGCCACGAGCTGCGCACGCCCCTCAACAGCATCCTGGGCTACGCCCAGATTCTCGATGGCGACGAGGCGATTCCACCCCACCGCCGCCAGGCGGTGAGCGTCATCCGGCGCAGCGGAGACCATCTGCTCTCGGTCATCGAGGGGACGCTGGACATTGCCCGCATCGAGGGCGGCAAGCTGAACCTGGAGGTCAAACCCCTCCTGTTCCGGGATTTTCTCGAGCAGATCGTCGGCATGTTCGAACTCCAGGCCCAAAACAAAGGGCTTGCGTTCCAGTTCCTGCCCCGGGGCGAATTACCGGAAGTGGTCCGGGCCGATGAAAAGCGGCTGCGCCAGATCCTGATCAACATCTTGGGCAATGCCGTGAAATACACCCAGCAGGGCAGCGTCACCCTCAGTCTGGCCTATGCCCGGGAGATGGCGACCTTCGAGGTGGCGGATACCGGTCCCGGTATTTCCGAGGCTGAGCGGGAGCGCATCTTCGAACCCTTCGCGCGGGGGAGCGCGGCCGCCACGGCGGCAGGGGCGGGCCTCGGCCTGACGATCAGCCGGATGTTCGTGGACGTCATGGGCGGCGAGATGCGTCTGGACAGCACGCCCGGGGTCGGGTCCCGTTTCACGGTGCGACTGTTCCTGCCCAGCGTCCATTCGGCCCAGGCAGCCAGGGAATTGCCGCGCATCAACCGGGTGGGCTACCGGGGGCCGCGGCGACGGATCCTGGTGGTGGATAACGAGCGGGTGGATCGGGAGTTCCTCATTCAACTCCTGGAGCCGCTGGGGTTCATCGTCTCCGAGGCCGCATCGGGCCATGAATGCCTGGCCCGGCTGCCGGAATTTCACCCCGACGTGGTGTTCCTCGATCTGGCAATGCCCGGTATCGACGGATGGGAAACCTTGCGCCGCTTGCGTGCGGGCGGGTTCGGCGAACCCGCGGTGGCCATCATTTCCGCCAACGCCTACGACAAGGGGCTGGAGAATGATCTCGGCCTGCCGCCGTCGGATTTCCTTCTCAAGCCGGTGGCCGTCCATCGCCTGCTGGATTGGTTGGGAGAGCGCCTGAGCCTGGTATGGGTGGAAGCCGGCGAGGCGACCGCCCCGTCGGCGCCGCCATCCGCCATTCGGGATACCGCCTGGCCCCCCGCGGAGGATGTGGCGGCGCTGGTCCAACTGGTGGACCTGGGTTACGTCCGCGGTATCCATGACCATCTGGACGAGATTCAAACCCGCCACCCCCGGTGCCAGAGTTTCGTGGATACCGCCCGGGCGCTGGCGGCCGCCTTCCAGTTGGAAGCTCTCCAGACCCTTCTGACCCGGAGGGAGCATGGCTGAGGTCGATTGGCTGCAGGGAGACCGGGTGCTCATCGTCGATGACATTCCCGATAACTTGTCAGTCCTCCACGATGCCCTCGATGAAGCCGGCTACACGGTCCTGGTGGCCACCAACGGTCCGTCGGCACTGGCCCGGGCCGTGCAGGCCCAGCCGGACGTCATTCTGCTGGATGCGATGATGCCGGGCATGGATGGGTTCGAGGTGGCACGCCGGCTGAAGGCTCATCCCGATACGGCGGCCATCCCCATCGTCTTCATGACTGGCCTGACCGAGACCGAGCATGTCGTGGCGGCCTTTGAGGCCGGCGGCGCCGATTACGTGACCAAGCCGATCCGTCCACGGGAGGTGCTGGCGCGCATCGCCGCCCACATGCAGAACGCCCGCCTGACCCGCCAGGCCCGTGATGCCCTCGATACCTTCGGCCAGGCCACTCTGGCGATGGCGCCGGATGGTTCCCGTCTGGCGTGGCAGACCCCCGAGGCCAGTCGATTGCTGCAACTCTTCGAGTTGGGAGAGCCGGGCTTACCCCAGGCGGTGCTGAACTGGCTCGCCGGGGCGCTGCAGGCGCGCCGTGCCGGGGGTGAGGCGCTGCCCTGTGCCTTGACGGGGGTCCAGGGCCGGCTGGTGTTCCACCTTGCGGGGCAGGGGCGGGGTGGGGAGTGGCTGGTGGCGGTGCGGATGGAGTCCGACGCGGCGGCGGTGGAGTCCCTCATCCAGGCGTTTCGCCTGACTCAACGGGAGGCGGAGGTGCTCTACTGGGTGATCAAGGGGAAGACCAACCGGGACATCGGCGACATTCTTGGAACCAGCCCGCGCACCGTGCACAAGCATCTCGAACACGTGTTCGGCAAGCTCGGCGTGGAAACCCGAACCGCCGCTGCCGCCCTCGCCCTGCCCCGCTTGCGGGGGGGAGGCGAGGGGGCGGGTTGAGGTTCACTCAGCGGCTCAGATCGTCGATGGCATCCACCACCATCATCGAGCCCACGGCGATCATGAGAATGTCCGAGGCGACGCGAACATAGCGGTAGCCGGACGGCGGCGGCCCGATTTCGACCACCAGGGAACGGGGCAGGTCGTAATAGACCACGTCGCGGGGCAGCGGGCGGCCACGGACCCATTTGCGCGCCTGGCCCGGGGGCATGCAGCCATTGTGTTTCTTCGCCAGTCCGGGCGGGCAATTGCCCCGGGAGAACTCTTCCCGATAATAGCTGTGGATCGTCGAGCGTTGGCGATCGGCAAAATGGAAGGAAGCTCCGCCGCGCGGTCCATCCCGGTCGCCCCGGCGATCCCGCTCACCATAGCCGCGGTCGTCCTGCCGGCCGTAATCGTCCCGTCCGCCGCCGTGCCCACGATCTTCCTTCCCCCCGCCATGGCCGCGCTCGTGCTTGCCGCCTCCCGCCCAGTCCGGTTTTTCGGCGAGGGCCGGGGTGGCGAGAAAGCCGGCGGTAAGGAGCGATGCGGCCAGGACGGCCCAGGTGCGTTTGAAACTCATGGTCTGATCTCCTGATTGAGCGAGGATCCGGTATCCCGTCGCGGTGGGTGGCCCAGGGGCAACGGATCCGATAGTTGAAACTTAACCCAGTCTTGCAGGACGGGCTGTAAGCGGCCGTGACGATTTCCGGCCGGACAATTCCGACACCCGATCACGGCCCGCTGGGGCGCACCGGCAGAAACACGGTTGAGGCGACGGTTTGTACGACCCGCACCACGGTGCGGGGATTCTTCTCCGAAGCGATCTCGGACAGCACGTCCAGGTGGCCAATAATGCGGCCCATCTCCCGCTCGAAACTGAGGTTATTCACTTCCCCCATCTGGTTCGAGAGGAGCAGGAGCTGGCCATCGGCGCCCCGGCTGTTGGCGAGCTTCCAGGCGGCGAGTTCCACGTTGCGGGCGGCGTTGTAGAGGGGTTGGGCCTCGAGGGAGTCCAGGAGGAAGAACTCGGTGCGGTCACCGAAGGCCGTCTGGACCATGCTCGCCATGCCCACGGAAAACGCGGCGACCCGATCCCCTGCGAATTCGGGCCGAAAAGCCAGCTTCAGGGCGTCGATGTCTCGCCGGTTTTCGAGTTCCGCCAGTCGCCAGGCGTGGGGGTTCTCGTAGATGCGTGCCACGGCTTTGGCCAGTTCCGGCTGCGGTGCCTTGCGTAGCTCCCGGGGATTGCGGCGGTAGAGCTTTTCCGACAGCCGGCGCAGGCTGGCGAAGATTGCCCGCTGGTGGGTTTCCACCACCCGGTCGATGTCGCTTTTGAGGAGTTCCCCCGGGGCGGTACGATCGGCACTGCCCTTGGGCGGGGCGGTGCCAGTGCTACCACAGGCAGTGAGGCCGACGGCGAGGAGGCATGCGCCGAGCAAGGCGGAGCGGGAGGCGAGCCAACTCCCCTGGCGTCCCATCAGGCGAGCAGCCTCCTGTCGTGCTCCGGCGCACAAAGGTCGGGGGCACGAGGACTCGAAAGTTTGTCGTCTCGCATGTTGAGGCCCGCTCGATGGAATCCGAGCATGCCGGGCTAACCCCCCGCCACCCGGCGTAGGCCGGCGGGGTCGAGAATTTCGATTTGCTCCCGCGAGAGTCGCACCAGGCCCTGGGCGGCGAAGCCCTTGAGGAGCCGGCTGACGATTTCCCGCACGCTACCCAACTCGTCCGCCAAGTGCTGATGGGTGGTGTGGAGCACCCGCCCCTTGCCCAGCAACACGGTCGCCAGGCGCTGGTCCAGCTTATGGAAGGCGACTTCCTCGATGATCTGCATCAGATCGGCGATGCGCTCGGCGAAGAGGTGGAAGACGAAACCCCGGAAGGCGGGCTCGGCGAGCAGTTCGTCGAATACCGGCTTGGGCAGCATCAACAGCAGGGTGTCGGCCTCGGTGACGCCCCGGGCGTTGTAATCCTCATGCCCGAGGAGGCAGGACGACGAGATGACGCAGGTTTCCCCCGGCGCCACCCGGTAGAGGGGCAGCTCGCGGCCGTTGGGCGCCGATTTCAGGACCCGCACCGAGCCTTCCACCACAAAGGGGAAGCCTTCGCAGGCCTGGTGGTCATCGAAGAGCAGGGTGCCGGCCGGCACGCGGATCCAGCGGGCCGCGGCCAGCAGGCGGGCCCTGGCCGCATCCGGCAGGGCGGCGATCATCGGGTAGCAGTTGGCCAGGCGGTCAGGGTCGTTCATGGCGTCATCGCTTACAGGTCGGCGAGCCAGCGGATCAGCCCGGGGGCGGCGGCGTCAGGCGTGCCGCCGTGGTCGGCGTCCAGCTCCACATGGACCCGCCGCCCGTGGGCGGGGGTAAGGTGAAAAGCATAGTCCATTTGTCGCCCAAAGGCCGGATCGTCGCGGCCGATGGCCCAGTGCACGGGTAGGCTGGGGGGCAGGGCGCGGGCGTTGGCGGCCCAGTCCGTCGGGCCGGCCGGATCGAAATAGCTGAGGTAACAGGCCGGCGCGACCCGCAGCCGGTGGCGTTGGCCCTGATTGACATCCACCACGGGAATCCGCCGTTCGGGAGACGCGCCTTGCAGCGCGTCCCGGGCCGTCGCCAGGGAGTCTGAGGTGATCCCCTCCGCTGCCAAGCGGGCCGGGAAGTGGGCCGGCGCCAAGAGGGCGAGGCTGTCGAGGGTCCCTCGTTGTGCGGCGAAGGCGAGGGCGGCGCAGGCGCCGAGGCTGTGGCCGGCCAGCACGATCCGCTCGTAGCCCTGCTGGCGCAGGCACTCGACCTCGCGTCCGATCTCGTCGAGGGCGGAGGCGAAATCCACATCGTAGAGTCGCCCCAGGGCCCAGGGCAGGGTCGGGCTGGCAACTCGGTGTCCGGCCTGGGCGAGGGCGGCCCCCAGGGGGGCGTGGGAGAAGGGCGGCTTGCCCCACTTGCCGTGCAGGAGGACGACGCCGAAAGGCCTCGGGTTCACGCGTCCAGTTCGAGGACGACCGGCGCGTGGTCCGAGGGGCGCTCGAGCTTGCGGGGCGACTTGTCCACCCGACAGGCGCGGCACGCCGGCACCAAAGCGCTCGACACCAAGAGGTGGTCGATGCGCAGGCCGAAATTGCGGCGGAATGCCCCCATGCGGTAATCCCACCAGGAGTAGGCCTGCTCCGGTTGCTCGAAGAGGCGAAACGCGTCCGTCAGGCCCAGGGCGGTGAGGGCGCGGAAGGCCTCCCGTTCCGGGGGCGAGACGTGGATGGTCTCCTTCCAGTCCGGGTGCGCATCCCGATCTTCCGGCGCGATATTGAAGTCCCCGGCCAGGATCAGGCGCGGGTGCTGCGCCAGTTCGTCCCGCAGCCAGGTGGTGAGGGCGGCCAGCCAGTCGAGCTTGTAGGCGAATTTTTCCGAGCCCACCGCCTGGCCGTTGGGAAAGTAGCCGCAGACCAGCCGCACGTCCCCCACGGTGGCAGCGATCACCCGCTTCTGCTCGTCGGCAAAGCCTGGGATGTCCCGGGTCACGGCGCCGGCTTCGGCCCGCGTGAGAATCGCCACCCCGTTGTAGGTCTTCTGGCCGTTGAAGGCGGCGCGGTAGCCGGCCGCCTCGATTTCCGCCAGCGGGAAGGCCTTGTCCTCGCATTTGAGTTCCTGAAGCCCCAGGGCGTCGGGCTGCTCGGCGGCCAGCCAGTCCAGCACGTGGGGCAGGCGGACCTTGAGGGAATTGACGTTCCAGGTGGCGATT
>JAEUNY010000076.1 GCA_016791005.1 Zoogloeaceae bacterium | reverse complement strand
CGTACCAGCTTTTCGATGTGCCAGGGGGCGAGGCAGGGCCGGGCCGCGTCATGGACGAGCACCCAGTCGTCCGCCGCCACTTCGCCGGCGATGACCCGCAGGCCGTTCAACACGCTGTCGGCCCGGCTTGCGCCCCCGTTGAACAGCGGTCGCAACTTGGGCCCCAGGCCGGACCAGTCGTGGCGATCCCATTCCTGATCCCCCACCGAGAGCACCACATACACCCGGTCGATGGCGGGAGCCTCGCAAAGAGCTCTCAGGGTGTGGCGCAAAAGCGGCTCGCCGAGCAGAGGGAGATATTGTTTGGGCGTTCCGGAGCCCATGCGGCTGCCGCTGCCGGCGGCCGGGACGAGAGCTACATGGCGGGGATGAGAGGGAGAGCTGACCATGGCGATCATTCTACCTTGCAGCGGCCCCTCCGCCGGGATGGTGGCGGATAGCGGAATCGGCTAAGTTGGCTCCTGGCCTGGTTTTCGCCGGGTATTGCCGATGAGCTCCAGCCCCATGTCCCTCCCCGATGCCGCTCCACCCCAGCCCGTTTCCCGCCGGGAGGCTTTTCTCTTCTGGCTCAAGCTGGGCTTCATCAGCTTCGGCGGGCCCGCCGGGCAGATCGCCATCATGCACGCCGAGCTGGTGGAGCGCCGCCGCTGGATCAGCGAGAAGCGCTTCCTCCACGCCCTGAACTACTGCATGGTGCTGCCCGGCCCGGAGGCCCAGCAGCTCGCCACCTACATCGGCTGGCTGCTGCACCGCACCTGGGGCGGCATCGTCGCCGGGGCCCTGTTTGTGCTGCCCTCTCTGTTCATCCTGATTGGGCTGTCCTGGGTCTACATCGCCTTCGGCGAGGTGCCCGTGGTGGCCGGGCTGTTCTATGGCATCAAGCCGGCGGTGACGGCCATCGTGGTCCAGGCGGCCCACCGCATCGGTGGCCGGGCCCTCAAGAATGGGGTGCTGTGGGGCATCGCCGCCGCGTCTTTCGTGGCCATCTTCGCCCTCAACCTGCCTTTCCCGGCCATCGTCGCTAGTGCCGCCCTGGTGGGGTATTTGGGGGGGCGCATCGCGCCGGACAAGTTCCGGGCCGGGGGCGGCCACGGCAAGTCAGGCAAACATTACGGCGCGGCCCTCATCGACGACGACACCCCGACCCCGGATCACGCCCGCTTCCGCTGGAGCCGGTTGGCGACGGTAGTGGTGGCCGGAGCCCTGCTGTGGGCGCTGCCCATGGGGCTGCTCACCGCCTTCCACGGCTGGCAAGGCCCCCTTACCCAGATGGGCTGGTTCTTCACCAAGGCCGCGCTACTGACCTTCGGCGGCGCCTATGCGGTGCTGCCCTACGTGTATCAAGGAGCGGTGGGGCACTACGGGTGGCTGACGCCGACCCAGATGATCGACGGCCTGGCCCTGGGGGAAACGACCCCGGGGCCGCTGATCATGGTGGTGGCCTTCGTCGGCTTCGTCGGGGGCTACCTCAGCCCCGAACTGAGGGCCCTGTTCGGAGCGGAGGCCCCGTTCCTCGCGGGGGCGGTGGCGGCGGCCTTGGTGACCTGGTTCACCTTCCTCCCCTCCTTCCTGTTCATCCTCGCCGGCGG
>JAEUNY010000066.1 GCA_016791005.1 Zoogloeaceae bacterium | reverse complement strand
CGCGCCACCGCCCTCGATGTCTGGGGTGTGGTGAGCTGCGTGATGCTGATGTCGATCTCCGGCCTCTTCTACATCATTGGCGGCCAGTGGCTCGTTTCCAAAGTCTGGCACCTGGTGCCGATCTCGGGTTATGCCAGCGGGTTGGAAGGGACGCGCTTCCTGATACTGCCAGTGGTGATCAGCGTGGTGGCCAGCATTGGCGCCAATACCCGGTGGTATCGGACCCTGTTTCTGGAAGAGATTTCCAAGGATTACGTGCGCACGGCGCGCTCCAAGGGTCTCTCGGAGAGCGCGGTGCTGTTCCGTCATGTCCTGCGCAATGCCCTGATTCCGATCCTCACCGGCGTGGTGGTGGTGATTCCGCTGCTCTTCATGGGCAGCCTCCTGGTCGAGTCCTTTTTCGGCATCCCCGGTCTGGGGAGCTACACCATCGACGCCATCAACGCCCAGGATTTCGCCATCGTGCGCGCAATGGTGTTTATTGGCTCCGTGCTCTACATCCTGGGCCTGCTGCTCACCGACATTTCCTACACCTGGGTCGATCCCCGGGTTCGCCTGGGCTGAGCCGCCATGCCGTTTCAACCCGTCGTCTTGGCCACCGATGGACTGCTGTTCCTCCTCCTTGGCCTGATCGTCGGTGCCATCTGGCGGGCACGGGGGAGTCTTCCGGTGCGGCGAGCCTGGCGCGAGGTCGGGCGCAGCCGCGCTGGTATGGCCTCTGCCACCCTGCTGCTTGCGTTCCTGGCCATCGGAGTCCTCGACAGCCTGCACTATCGCCCCCTCCTGAAGCCCACCCAGGCCGGCGATGCGCCGGTGTATTCCGCGGAAGTATTGAGCGCCCTCGACGCCACGCTGGCCAACCTTCGCGCCAGGGTGGAGCGCACCTACTCGGCCCCCCTGGCCACCCGCTCCTATGCCAAGGAGACGGTGGAGGGCGATTCCGGGAGCATCGCGCGGGAATACCCACGTCTTCAGTTCGCCGGGGCCCAGTTGGCGGATCCCGATCGAGATCGCGGTCTGGATGTCCGGGAACGTCTGCTCACGGGGGCCGGGCTGGGTCTCGGCGCCGGGCTGATTGCCTGCCTGGTACTGGGAAGTATCGTGGGTCGCCAGGAGCACCCGGGCTGGCTTCCCCGCTGGGGCGCGATCCTTCTGGGGCGGACCGCCATGCGCTGGCGGGCCGCCATGGTGACCTGGGTGGGCCTTTCCGTCGTGGTGGGCGCCCTGGTGGCGGTGGCGCCGGTCTACCACGTTTTCGGTACCGACAAAGTCGGCCAGGACGTCCTCTACCTCACCCTAAAAAGCGTGCGCACCGCACTGGTCATCGGCACGCTGACCACCCTGGTACTCCTGCCCGTTGCCCTGGCCCTCGGCGTGCTGGCAGGTTACCTCGGTGGCTGGGTCGACGACGTCATCCAGTATGTCTACACGGTCCTCAATTCGATTCCCGGCGTACTTCTGATCGCGGCAGCAGTGCTGATGATGCAGGGCCTCATCGATCGCCACCCGGATTGGTTCTCGACGGCGGCCGAACGTGCCGATGCCCGGCTGCTGGCCTTGTGCTGCATCCTGGGCCTGACCAGTTGGACGGGCCTGGCGCGCCTGCTACGGGGCGAAGCCCTCAAGTTGCGGGAGCTCGAATACGTGCAGGCCGCCCGGGCCTTCGGCGTGAGCACACCGCGCATCCTGCTGCGCCACATCCTGCCGAATGTGATGCACATCGTCCTGATCGCGGTGGTAATGGATTTTTCCGGCCTGGTCCTGGCGGAGGCAGTGCTGTCTTACGTTGGCATTGGGGTGGATCCCAACACCATCAGCTTTGGAACGATGATCAACGCCGCGCGCATGGAGCTGGCCCGGGAGCCCATGGTGTGGTGGTCCCTGGCCGCAGCCTTTGTGTTCATGTTCGTGCTGGTGTTGTCGGCCAACCTGTTTGCCGACGCCGTTCGCGACGCCTTCGACCCTCGCCGCGGCTAGGACGACCGCCCCGGTCTCAGTTCAGGGCAGAGGGGCGGAATGCTCAGCGCTTGGCGCGGACCAAGCGGGCTTTTTCCCTCTCCCAGTCCCGTTCCTTTTCGCTTTCCCGCTTGTCGAACTGCTTCTTGCCCTTGGCCAGGCCCACCGCCACCTTGACCCGCCCCTTGGTGTAATGCAGATCGAGAGGAACAAGCGCATAGCCGGCACGCTCGACCTTGCCGATCAGGCGGGAAATCTCTGCCTCGTGGAGCAGAAGCTTGCGGGTCCGGGTGGGATCCGGCGTGACGTGGGTGGACGCCGCCGGCAGGGGCGTGATGTGCATGCCGAAGATGAAGATCTCCCCATCCCGGATGACGACGTAGGCTTCCTTGATGTTCGCGCGGCCCGCCCGAATGGCCTTGACCTCCCAACCTTCAAGGACCAGCCCAGCCTCGTACCGGTCCTCGATGAAGTAGTCGTGGAGGGCTTTGCGGTTGTCGATGATGCTCATGGTCCGGCGGGGAGGGCGCTTTGCGCTAGAATCCGCGAGTCTAACAGTTCAGCGAGGCGAAAGCCCGGCATGGCGGCCGTCAAGAAGATCGTCCTCATCGAGTTCACGCCGGCCCAGATGTTTGAATTGGTGGACCAGGTGGAACGTTACCCGGAGTTCCTCCCCTGGTGTGGCGGAACGGAGGTCCTGGCCCGTACGGCGTCCATGACCGGGGCCCGCATCCACATCAACTACCATGGCATCAAGGCGCATTTCGCGACGGAAAACGACAAGCATCCCCCTAACCGGATGTCGATTCGCCTCACTGAAGGCCCATTTCGCCACCTCGACGGCATGTGGCAATTCACGCCCCTGGGGGAGACCGCCTGCAAGATCGAGTTCCAGTTGAACTATGAATTTGCCAGCAAGTTGCTAGAAAAGGCCGTGGGGCCCGTGTTCAGCCACATTGCCAACACCTTTGTTGATTCCTTTGTGAAGCGGGCCGAGCAGGTCTATCGCCGGCCCTGAGAAGCGATGAGCGACGCCATCCATGTCGAAGTGATCTACGCCCTGCCGGACCGGCCGGAGATCGTCACCCTGACCCTGCCGAGCGGGGCCACCGTGCAGCGGGCCATCGATGCCTCGGGCCTCCTGCAGAAATTTCCCGACATCGCCCTCGGGAAGGCCAACAAGGTTGGGGTCTTTGCCAAGCTGGTCAAGCTCGACACCGTGCTGCGGGACCGGGACCGGGTGGAGATTTACCGTCCACTCATTGCCGACCCGAAAGACGTTCGGCGCAAGCGCGCGGAGGAGGGCAAGGTCATGAAGAAGGGGGGTGGCCCCGCGGAGGGCGCGGAGGCGACCGCCGACGCCGATTGATCGCCCCTATTGGCAGGAGGCGGCGACGTTGCGTTCCAGGCGGGCGATTTCCGATGCCCGGGTACTGTCGTCGATGACTTCTTTTTCCCCCGCCGAGTTGTAGCGCGCCATTCGCTCTCCGCTTTTCAGCGCGGTGAGCTGCGCGCTCATGGCGTCGCAGTTTTCCTTGGCCAAGGCCGCCTCCTGGCGTTCCTTGTCGGCCTTGGCTTCCGCCTCGATCGCCGCCGTGCGACGCTTGCGAAAAGCCGTTTCGGGATCGTCCGGCTCTGCCGCCTTGGCATCGCCCTGCGCGCCGGGCGAAGTATTCTTGGCCGGCACAGCCCGTGGCGTCTGGATGGCCTTGACGGTGTCGGAGTTGGGCTTCACGTCAGAATAATGGGTGCGCCCATTGGCGTCTTTCCAGGAATAGATTTCCCCTGCCCGGGCAAAACCCGCGAGGAGGCAAAGGGCGGTCAGGGTAGCGACACGAAGCGAGGGCAGTGCAATGGGGGGCATGGGCGGGCTCCAGGGCAGAGCGCTTTTGCGGGGCAAGACCGCTCTGTATAATACGGATTTGGAAACAAGGGTAGTAGCTATGCGCGTGACCCAGAGAGCGTTGACCTTCGACGACGTTCTTCTCATTCCGGCCCATTCCACGGTTCTTCCTCGCGATGTCAGTCTGGCCACCGCCCTGACACGCCACATCCGCCTCAACATCCCCCTGGTGTCCGCTGCGATGGACACGGTCACCGAAGCCCGTCTGGCCATCGCGTTGGCTCAGGAAGGGGGTATCGGCATCGTCCATAAGAACTTCAGCCCTCGCCAGCAGGCGGCGGAAGTCGCCAAGGTCAAGCGCTTCGAGTCCGGCGTCCTCAAGGATCCGATCACGATTCCGCCCACGATGAGCGTGCACGACGTGCTGGCCCTCACCCGCCAACACCGTATCTCCGGCCTGCCCGTGGTGGAAAACGGGCGGGTGGTGGGGATCGTGACCAACCGGGATCTTCGCTTTGAGACCAATCTGGAACAGCCGGTGTCGGCCATCATGACGCCCCGGGAACGGCTGGTGGTGGTCCGGGAAGGCAGCAGCCTCGACGAAGCGCGCAGCCTCATGCACAAGCACCGCCTCGAGCGGGTCCTGGTCCTGAACGAGGAAGGCGAACTGCGGGGACTCGTCACCGTCAAGGACATGATGAAGTCCACCGAGCACCCCCTTGCCGCCAAGGATGAGCACGGGCGCCTGCGGGTCGGCGCGGCGATCGGGGTTGGGCAGGGCACCGAGGAGCGTGCCGAGGCCCTGGCAGAGGCTGGCGCGGATGTGGTGGTGGTGGATACCGCCCACGGCCATGCCCAGGGCGTCATCGATCGCGTCGCGTGGGTCAAGAAGCAATTTCCTCATGTCCAGGTGATCGGCGGCAACATCGCCACCGCCGACGCCGCTCGAGCGCTGGTGGATGCAGGCGCCGACGCAGTCAAGGTTGGGATCGGCCCTGGGTCGATCTGCACCACCCGCATCGTGGCGGGGGTCGGCGTACCCCAGATCACGGCCATCGACAACGTCGCAAGTGCGTTGGCGGGATCCGGCGTGCCGATGATCGCAGACGGCGGCATCCGCTACTCCGGCGACATCGCCAAGGCGATCGCCGCCGGGGCGAACTGCCTGATGCTCGGCGGTTTGTTTGCCGGCACCGAGGAAGCGCCGGGGGAAACCGTGCTGTTTCAGGGCCGCTCCTACAAGTCCTATCGCGGCATGGGGTCCCTCGGGGCCATGCAGCAGGGCGCCGCGGATCGGTATTTTCAGGACAGCTCCGCCAACGTGGACAAGCTCGTACCCGAAGGGATTGAAGGGCGGGTGCCATACAAAGGGCCCGTCTCGGCGGTGATCCACCAGTTGGTGGGTGGACTGCGGGCGTCCATGGGCTACGTCGGCTGCCGCGACATCGACCAGATGCGCAGCCGCGCGGAGTTCGTCGAAATTACCAGTGCCGGGGTTCGCGAATCACACGTTCACGACGTCCAGATCACCAAGGAAGCGCCCAACTACCACGTGGATTGATGGGCCCCGGTTTGGGCTTGGCCGGTGCGCCAGGCCCAAACCGGAAAGCCGTCTTTTCCATCGCCGTATCGGCGTCCCTCTCGCCCTACCATCCCGACGCGTCGGCCATTCCAGTGCCGGCCAAGGAAACCGAATCTCTTTCCGACCATGGCAAACCAGAAGATCCTCATTCTCGATTTCGGCTCCCAGGTCACTCAGCTGATCGCCCGTCGGGTGCGCGAGCAGCAAGTATATTGCGAGCTCCATCCCTACGACGTCAGCGAAGCATTCATTCGCGAATTCGCACCCCAGGGGGTCATTCTTTCCGGCGGTCCCAATTCCGTGTATGCGGCCCTCGAGTGGAAGGCTCCGCAAGTGGTATTCGAGCTGGGCGTCCCGGT
>JAEUNY010000054.1 GCA_016791005.1 Zoogloeaceae bacterium | reverse complement strand
GTCCGGACGAACTGCACCTGACGCACGTCCAGGCAGGCGATGCCGGCGTCTTCCATCTCCTGGATGTCGCCGAGGGCCACCGGCTCGTCGAAGCGGCGGTGGACCACCACGTTGGCGGAGTCGGCCGTGAAGCGTCCCTGGCCCGGCGCATCGTGGAGGGTGCCGCGCCACAGCCGGCGGCTGTCGGCGTCGATACTGCGCAAGGCGATGCGCAGGGATTCGGCGTCCGGGGCGGTGAAGTGGCACAGCAGCTTATGGCCGTCCAGGGACAGCAGGCTGCTTCGCCAGGCCACGCGATGGATCTCGGCGCAGCCCCGTCCGGCCATCCAGGCGGCTACCAGGTCCGCCGGGGTGATGGCGGGCTCGAAGTCCCGTTCAAGAAACAGTTCAACCATGACGGCTCCCCTCCCGACCCGCCACGTGGCGGGCAATGTCATCGGCCCAGGCGGCAACCCCAGCAGCGTGGAGACGGGCCACCGCGTCCACATGGGGGTCCGCCTCGGCATCATGCCCGTCCGCCCGGCAGCACTGGGCCAGGACGGCGTGGGCCAGCAGCATCTCGGTGTTGCGCTCCAACACCTCGGCGCAGGCCAGGGCTTCCCGCGCCCGCTCGGCACCGGAATCGTGACGGCCCCGGCGGCAATCGAGCATCGCGGCCCGGGTCTGGGCGTAGGCCAGACGGTGCTTGGCATCCACCTCCCGCAGGGTGACCAGGGCGGCGTCCAGGGCGCCGGGGTCGTCGGTCATACCGAAATTGCACAAGCCCATCAGGGCATGGGCGAAGGGCGCCTCGCTGCCTTCGCGGATCTTGGCGCCGAGGGCGATGAGTTCCTGGCAGCGCGCCTGGGCCTCGGGGTAGCGCCCGCACTGGATGTCGATCATCGCCAGGTATTCGTTGGCCTGATATTCATTGATGCGGTCGCCGGCCCATTTACACAGGGTGCGGGCCCGCTTGAGGAAATCCTCCGCCTCGTCCAGCCGGTTTTCGTAAAAGCGCAGCATGCCCAGGGCCGCAGGAATTGCCCGGTGGGTGAATTCCCCCCGCTGGGCGAGGGCCTGAGCTTCCATGGCCATGGCATCGGCCTGGCTGAGGTCCCGCTCCAGCATGACTAGGCACTTGGCGGTTTCCGCCAGGCCGGCGACCAGTTCCTTTTCGCTGCCGCTGCGGGCGACCCGCTCCGACTGCAGGGCCTGCTCCCGGGCGCCCGCCCACTGCCCGTGCTGCCAGCGCACGTAGGCGGCCATCTGGTAGGCCTGACGGGCATGATCGGGGGCGCCGTGGTCCAGGGCCCGCTCGGCCAACAGAGTGAATGCGTCGGCGGCGCCCCGCCAGTTTTCCAGGGGCGCGGCAGCCAGGAGGACGTCGTTGAGTTCGATGACCACCCGGACCTGCTCGGCCTCGGGCAAGGCCTCCGCCCACTCCAGGCCCCGGCGCACCAGGGCCTGGGCGTCGTCGTTGGCGAAGAAACGCAGGCACAGGCGGCCGGCGCTCACCATGGCGCGGGCGGCCAGGCCGGGGTCGCCGCTCAGACTGGCGTGGTGGGCCAGGGCGGCGGCCCGGGACAGCTCGTAGCCCGGGTCCTGCTCCAGCCAGTTGGCCACCTTGCGGTGCATGATCTGGCGCCGCACCGGGGCAATGTCGGTGTAGATCGCCCGGGCGATGAGGTCGTGGGTAAAGCCCAAGCCGCGCTCGCTGGAGACGAGGATCGCCTGGCGCTCGCCTTCTTCCAGGGCTCCCTCGATGGCGGCTGCATCACGGCGGGCCAGGGCCTGCAGGGCGGCTACGCTGAGGCCGCCGCCGAGCACTGCCGCCCAACGCAAAACTTCGGCGCCCTCGCTATCGAAGCGGGCCAGCCGTTCCCGCACCAGTTCGTCCAGGGAGCCGCCGCTTTCCCCGCCGCCGGCCAGCTCGGCCCGCGCCAGCTCCAGGGCCAGGAGAGGGTTGCCGCCGCACTCGCGGGCGAGGCGGGCGGCATCGGTGCCCGCCATGCGCTGGGCGAGGATCGCCGCCAAGGCCTCCTCGGCGAGGGGACCGAGGCGGATTTCGCTGAGTAGCCCGTCGCGGCGCAGCCCCCGCAGGGCCTGCTGGAGCGCCGGGTTGTCCCGCATCTCGGATTCCCGCGCCGCCAGCACAGCCAGCACCGGCTGATTGCGGTGGGCCCGCAGGGTGTCGTGGAGGGCGGCGAAGCTGGACTCGTCGCACCAATGGACGTCGTCGAAGAGGAGGGCGACCGCCCCTTGGGCGCATTGGCCGCCCAGCCAGGCGCCGAGGCGGGCAAACAATTGTTCCCGGCTCGCCGCCGCGGCTTCGCCGAAGATTGCGGCGCCGGCCGGGTCGCCCGTCGCCCGCAGTGCGTCGAGCCACAGGGAAAAGGGGCGGAGGGCGTCGGTCTCCAAGGTCCGGGCGGAGATGACTGCGCCCCCCTCGCTCCGTACCCGGGCCGCGAGATCGCCCAGGAGGTGGGATTTCCCCAGCCCCGGTTCGCCCCGCAGCAGGACCACGCCGGCCTGGCCACCCCGGGCGGCGGCCCAGGCCGCGGCCAGGGCGCGGCGTTCTTCGCTGCGCCCCAGCGAGACCCGCTCGCCTTGCGGCGACGCGCTGACCTTGGAGGGCCCCTGGGGCGGAGGCTCGGCCGGCGACGCCGGGCTCTCGGTGTCCGGCGATGCCTGGCGGGCCGCCCGCAGCAATCCGGTGGATGGGATGCCCGCTTCCTTCAGCAGGCGCAGGCCGAGCTGGACCTGATGGTCCGCTTCCTCCACCTGATGGGCGGCCACCAGCAGGTGGATCAGACTGGCCCGGGCTGCCTCGTCGTAGGGTTGCAGGCTGACCAGGGCCCGGGCATGGGGCAGGCCCCGCTCCGGGGTGGTGGCCCAGCGATTCACCAGTTCCCGCCGCAGCAGCGCCTGGGCGCGGACGACCCGCTCCCGTTCGGCGACGCACCAGGCGTGGAAGTCATGAAAATCGGAAAACTCCAGCCCTTCCAGGAAGGCGCCGGCGTAGCGTGCCACCGCGTCTTCCAGGGTGTCGGTGGATTGGCTGGCGAGGTCGCCTTCCGCCAGGGTCACCAGGGCCTGGGCATCGACGTCGAGGTCGGCGAGGTCGACTTCCACATGTCCCCGGTCGGCCACGATACGCTCACGGCCCTCGTCGTCGATGAGGCGGCGCAGCTTGGACAGGCTCCAGCGCAGGGAGCCCTTCGGATCGTCGGGGATTTCCCACAACAACTCGCACAGATGCTCCCGGCGCAGGCGGCGCGGGTGCATGCACAGGTAGGCGAGGAGCGCGCGCGTTTTCTTGGAGGGCGGGAGCGGCACGGCCTCGCCGTCCCGCAGTACGCCGAACTCCCCCAGGAATCTGAGTTCCAGCGTGGCCATGGGCAGACGGGGAATGCGATGGATATTTCCACTATAGGAGCGGGCAGTTCCACGGAGCAAGTGCGGGTTTTCCATGACCGGTTGGGCCCGGAGACGGAAAAACCACGTTTCCTCCCACGCTGACTTCATCGCTGGGGGCTGAGGATGGCGCCATATCCAGGCCCCACCCAAAGGAGACAGCCATGGCCAAATACGAAAACATCCTGGAAACGATTGGACGCACGCCCCTGGTCCGCCTGCAAAAGCTGGTGCCCGAGGGGGTGAATCTCTACGTCAAGGTCGAGTCCTTCAACCCCATGGGCTCGGTGAAGGACCGCATGGCCCGCGCCGTCATCGAGCGGGCCGAGGCGCGGGGCGAGCTGCAGCCGGGCCAGACGGTGGTGGAGGCCACCAGCGGCAATACCGGCATCGGCCTCGCCATGGTCTGCGCCCAGCGCGGTTATCCCCTGGTGATCGTCATGGCGGAGAACTTCAGCGTCGAGCGGCGCAAAATGCTGCGTTTCCTCGGCGCCCAGGTGGTCCTCACGCCGGCGGCGGAAAAGGGGACCGGCATGCTCAACAAGGCCCGGGAGCTGGCCGAGGCCCACGGCTGGTATCTGTGCCGCCAGTTCGAGAACGAAGCCAACGCCGAGGTGCATACCCGTACCACCGCCCAGGAGCTGCTGGCGGATTTCGCCGATGAGGCGCTGGATTACTTCGTCTCCGGCTTTGGCACCGGCGGGACCCTGCTGGGGGTGGCGCGGGGGCTCAAGGCGGCGGGCAAGGGCACCCGCATCGTCGCCGCCGAGCCGGACAACGCGCCGGTCCTCGCCAGCGGCATCCGCCAGCCCCGGGGGGCGGATGGCCAGCCCTCTGCCAGCCATCCCAAGTTCCGGCCCCATTTGATGCAGGGCTGGAGCCCGGATTTCGTCTCCCACCTCACCGAGGCGGCGGTCACCGAGGGGCTGGTGGACGAGATCGTGCCGGTTTCCGGCGCGGAAGCCATCCTGGTGTCGCGGGAGCTTGCCCGCCAGGAGGGCATCTTCGCCGGCACCTCTGGCGGCGCGACCCTGGCGGCCGCGCTGATCGTGGCCCGCCAGGCCCCGGCCGGCAGCAATATCGTCTGCATGCTCCCCGACACCGCCGAGCGCTATCTCTCCACGCCGCTTTTTGAGGGGGTTGGGGAGGAGATGGATGAGGCGGAACTGGCAATCTCCCGCTCCACGCCCGGCTACCGCTTCGACAGCCCGGCGGCCTGCCCTGTGGTGCCGAAGCCGGCGAATGTCGAGGCCGCGCTGGACCCGGCGGCCCTGGCCCAGGTGATGGCTCTGGTGCGGGACGAGCCGGTGGTGCTCTTCGCCCTGGAGTGGTGCGAGTTCTGCTGGTCCGTGCGCAAGCTCTTCCAGCGCCTGGGCGTCGCCTATCGGTCGGTGGATCTGGACTCGGTGGCGTATCAGGACGGGGATCTGGGCGGGAAGATTCGCGCGGTCCTAGCCCGCCAGACCGGGAGCCCGACCATTCCCCAGGTCTTCGTGGCCGGGGAGCACATTGGTGGTTGTACCGAGGTGTTCGACGCGGTGCGGGCAGGGGATTTCCAGCGGCGCCTGGCCGCCGCGGGCATCGACTTCGACGCCGCCGTCGATCTGGACCCCTACACCCTGTTTCCCAAGTGGCTTCAGCCGCGCAAGACCGCCTGAGCCGAAGGAGAACGGTCATGACTGCCCTGCAGATTCCCGTCATCGACGTCAGCCGTCTCGACGATCCCGCGACCCTGGCGGCTCTGGATGCAGCCTGCCGCGAATGGGGCTTTTTCCAGGCCACCGGCCACGGCATCGATGCCCCGGTTCTGGCCCGGCTGATGGCGGCCGCCCGGGGCCTCTTCGCCCTGACCGCCGAGGCGAAGCGACGCATTGCCCGGACGGCCGACAATCCCTGGGGCTTCTTCGACCGGGAGCTCACCAAGAACACCCGGGACTGGAAGGAGATCTACGACTTCGGTCCCGGCGACGGTGGTCGCCAGCAGCCCCAGTGGCCGGCGACGGTGGCCGGCTTCGAGGCCGCGTTGCGAGCCTACTACGATGCCTGCGCGGGCCTCGCCACGCGCCTCATCGACGCCATCGGCACCAACCTCGGCATGACGGGGGGCGTTTTGCCCCGAGCCTTCGGTTCCTCCCAGAGCAGCTTCGTCCGTCTCAATTACTACCCACCTTGCCCCGCACCGGAAATGCCGGCCGGGATCCAGACCCCAGCCCACGGCTACCTGGGGGTGAACCACCATACGGATGCCGGGGCGCTGACCCTGCTGCTGCAGGATCGCCAGCCGGGGCTGGAGGTTTTCCATGATGGGGGCTGGCACCTGGTGACGCCCCGCGCCGATGCCCTGGTGGTGAATATCGGCGACATCGTCCAGGTATGGTCCAACGACCGCTACCAGGCAGCCCTGCATCGGGTGCTCGCCAACAACCAGCATCCGCGGTATAGCGCGCCATTCTTCTTCAACCCCGCCTATTCCACGGACTACGCGCCCCTGCCCAGCACGGTGGATGCCGCGCATCCGCCCCGCTACCGCGCCATCAACTGGGCGGAGTTCCGCGCCCGCCGCGCCGCCGGCGACTACGCCGACCTCGGCGAGGAAGTCCAGCTTGCCCACTACGCCCTGTGAGGAGACCCGTCATGGCTTTCATTGACACCATTGCCCCCGCCGAAGCGAGCGGAGATGTGCTCGCGATGTACCAACGCCAGCAGGCATCCTGGGGTTTCGTCCCCAACTACGCCAAGGTGTTCAGCCTGCGTCCGGAGGTGCTCGCGCGCTGGGGTAATCTTCTCGCCGAGATCCGCCGCCCCATGGACGCGCGGCGCTTCGAGCTGATTACCTTCGCCGCCGCCCATGAGCTGCGCAACAGCGCTTGCTCCCTCGCCCATGGCAAGGCGCTCACCCCGTTCTTCAGTGCCGAGGAGGTGGGCGTGATGGCAAAAGGCGGTGAAGTGCCCGGGCTCACGGCGGCCGAGGGGGCGATGATCGCCTTCTCCCGCAAAGTGGCCCGGGACGCCAGCGCGGTCACCGAGGCGGATGCCGAGGCCCTGCGGGCGCACGGCCTCACCGATGCCGAAATCTTCGACGTGGCCGCCACCGCCGCCGGCCGGGCCTTCTTCACCAAGCTGCTCGATGCCCTGGGGGTGCTGCCCGACGCGCCGATGGCGGGTGTGCCCCCGGTGCTTCGTGCGGCGGTGGATTTCGGCCGCCCCATTGACACGGCGATGCCGGATCAGGTGATTGCGCCCCAGTGAGGCGCCGGAGGCTATCCCGCCCCGTCGGATTGGGGGGTGCGTTTGCGCCGCCGCTGGGCCGCCATCACCAGGGCCAGGAGGGCGGCGGCGGGGAGGTAGAAGAGCTCCTTGGGGAGCCGCTCGGCGGCCACCTCGACCCGGTCGATGATCACGGGTCGGTCGGCGTAGAAGTCGAAGACCTGGAGTCGGGTGAAATAGGGGGTGCCCTGGAGCGGCTCCTCCAGCTGGGGGGGCGCCCCGCCGGGGGAGGGGGCGTCGGCCAGGAGGATGCCCGCCCCCGCGAGGCGCTCGCGGCTGTCTCCGGGCTTGGCCAGGGGGACCACCAGGGTGAGCTCCAGGTCTTCTGCCGGGCGATCGAAATCCGGGCCCCGGGCAACGACCCGCAGCAGGCCATTGGGCGGCGTCTCAGTGGCGTAGCGGAGGATCTCGCTACCGGGTTGGGCGACGAAGGGTGGCTCGATCTGATCCAGCCAGAACCCCGGACGGAACAGGGTGAAGGACACCAGCAGCAGGGCGGCCGATTCCCACCGCCGGCTACGGACCAGGAAGTAACCCTGGGTGGCCGCCGCGAAGAGCATCATCGCCACCACGGCAACGACAAACACCATGACCGAGTGGGCCGGCGAGACGTCGATGAGCAGGAGTTCGGTGTTGAAGATGAAGAGGAAGGGCAGGAGCGCGGTGCGGATGTCGTAGCCGAAGCCCTGCAGGCCGGTGCGGATCGGATCGCCGCCGGAGATCCCCGCCGCGGCGAAGGCCGCCACTCCCACCGGGGGCGTGTCGTCGGCAAGGATGCCGAAGTAGAACACGAACAAGTGCACCGCCACCAAGGGCACCACCAGCCCACTTTGCGCCCCCACCGAGACGATCACCGGGGCCATCAGGGAAGACACCACGATGTAGTTGGCGGTGGTCGGTAGCCCCATGCCCAGGAGCAGGCTCATTACTGCCACCAGGAGCAGCATGAGCATCAGGTTGCCCCCGGAGAGCCATTCCACCAGTTCGCCTACCACCTGGTGCGCGCCGGTCAGCGACACGGTGCCAATCACGATGCCTGCCACCGCGGTGGCCACGCCGATGGGAATCATGTTGCGGGCGCCGCTGACCATGCCCTCGAAGACCGCCCGCAGTCCGTCCAGGAGCTGGCCGGGGTCCGCTTTCCCGTGCCGGAACAACGCCTTCAGCCCATCCTGGGTGACGACAATGAAAAGCATGCCGAGGGTGGCCCAGAAGGCGGACAGGGCGGGGGAGAGGCGCTCCAGAAGGATGCACCACAGGAGCACCACGATGGGCAGGAGGTAGTAGAGCCCGGTGGGCGCTACGTCGCTCAGGCGGGGCAGGATCCGCAGGCGTTTCGGGTCCTGGTGGGGCAGGTCAGGGAGCCGGGCGGCGATGCGGACCAGCACGAGGTAGAGGGCCAGGAAAATCGCCGCCGCCGCGAAGGGGGTCAGGGGGGACAGGACTCCGGCGATGGCGCCCAGAAGGCCATGCACGAGGGCCCCAAGGACGCCGATCGCGGCGAAGCCGGCGAGGAAACCGGCGAGTTTTTGCATCGCGCTGAAGCGGGGGCTCGCCCGCGGCATCCCCTTGAGGCCGAGCTTCATGGCTTCCAGGTGCACGATATAGAACAGTGCGATGTAGGAGGCCAAGGCCGGGACGACGGCGTGACGGATCACCTCGGTGTAGGGGATGCCGGTGAATTCGGCGATCAGGAAGGCCGCCGCGCCCATCACGGGCGGGGTGAGCTGGCCGTTGGTGGAGGCGGCCACCTCCACCGCGCCGGCCTTCTCTGCAGTGAAGCCGGTTTTCTTCATGAGGGGGATAGTGAAGGTGCCGGTGGTCACCACGTTGGCGATGGACGACCCGGAGTAGAGCCCCGAGAGGCCGGACGCCACCACCGCCGCCTTGGCCGGCCCGCCCCGCAGGTGGCCCAGGAGGGAGAGGGCGAGCTGGATGAAGTAGTTGCCCGCGCCGGCACGCTCCAGCAACGCCCCGAAGAGCACGAAGAGGAAGATCATGGAGGCCGACACCCCCAGCGCGACGCCGAACACCCCTTCGCTCTGCATCCAGAAGTGCCACATGGCCTTGCTGAAGGAGGCCCCCTTCCATTGCATCACCTCCGGCAGCCAGGGCTGGTCGCCGAAGAAGACGTAAGCCACGAAGGACGACGCAACCAGGAGCAGGGGAAGCCCCAGGGCGCGATAGACGGCGATGGCCAGGGAAATCAGGCCAAGGGCCGACAGGGTCAGGTCGGTGGCGGTGGGCAGACCGGCCCGCCCAGCGATGGCGTCCTTGAAGACGAACAGGTGCACGCAGCTTGTCGCCCCGACGAGGGCCAGGACCCAGTCGTACCAGGGAATGCGATGCCGCGGCGCGCGCCTGAACAGGGGAAAGGCGCCGCAGGCCAGGATCAGGGCAAAGGCCAGATGGATCTGGCGCGCGTCCTGATTATTGAAGACCAGGTTGAGGCCAAGGTGCTCCGACAGCCAGAAGGGGACGCCGGAGGCGATGTAGAGCTGGAACGCCGACCACAGGAAGGCGATGAGCGCCAGGGCCACGCCCACGGCCCCCGCTGGATGACGGGCGCCGGAATCGATTTCGGCAGCGTGTTCGGCAGGGGTTTCCTGCTCGGTGGGAGCGAGGGTGTCGGCGCGCACAGCGCGTTCTCCAGGGGATTGACTCAGGCGGACGGCGGCGGGGTGGTGAGGGCGGTCGACCGAGTCGCCCGCTGCGCCACCTCCGCCTGAGACAATTCCGGGGCGCCGGTCAGTTCAGCCAGCCGCGTTCCTTGTAGTACTTGACCGCGCCAGGATGGAGAGGTGCCGACAGACCGTCGGAGATCATCTCCTTCGCCTTGAGCTGGGCAAAGGCCGGGTGGAGTTTCTGGAAGTCCGCCAGGTTGTCGAACACTGCCTTGACCACGGCGTACACGACCTCGTCGGGGACGGCGGCCGTGGTGACCAGGGTCGCCCCCACCCCGAAGGTGTGAACGTCCTGGGGATTGCCGGGGTACATGCCCCCCGGGATCACCGCCTTGCGGTAAAAGGCGTTATCCGCCACGAGCTTGTCGATGGGGGGGCCGGACACGTTCACCAGGTCTACGCCGCAGGTGGTGGTCATCTCGGTGATGGCGGCGGAGGGATGGCCGACGGTGTAGACCATGGCGTCGATCTTGCCGTCGCACAGCGCCTGGGCCATTTCCGAGCCCTTGAGTTCCGCCGCCAGGGCAAAGTCGCTCATCTGCATGCCGAAGGCCTTCATCACCACTTCCATGGTGCCGCGTTGACCAGAGCCGGGATTACCCACATTCACCTTCTTGCCCTTGAGGTCGGTGAAGCTTTTGATCGCACTCGCCTTGCGGGCGGCCAGCGTGAAAGGCTCGGGGTGGAGGGAAAAGACGGCGCGCAGCCCCTCGAATTTGCCTTGCTGGGCGAACTGGTCGGTGCCGTGGTAGGCGTGGTATTGCCAGTCGGATTGGGCGATGCCGAACTCCAGTTCGCCACTACGCAGGGCGTTGAGGTTGTAGATCGAGCCGCCGGTGGATTCCGCCGAGCAGCGGTAGCCATGGGTCTTGCGGTCTTTGTTCACCAGGCGGCAGATGGCGCCGCCGGCGGGGTAATAGACGCCGGTGACGCTACCGGTGCCGATCGACACGAACTGCTGGGCCGCCTCAGCCGTGGGCGGCATTGAGAGCAGGGCGCCAGACATGGCAACCGCGATGAGCAGGTTCTTCATGTTGGGGTCTCCTATAGTCGTCAGGCTGCATCAATCTCGTTTCTGATTGAGGCGCCTTATTACAGTCTAACCCCAGATCGCTGGCGGGCGGGCTTGATCGGTCGGTCCGGCGGCGGCGAATCGATGCGGGCAGCGTGCCGAAATGCCTGCCCGCCGGCCGGCGCGCCTTGTCCGTCTCCATGGCGGGGACTACGATCTTCGTCGTAGGTGACGGCCCCGCGCCAGTGCGCCGAATGGCCTACGGCCCGGGGGCAATCGGGCGGTTGAGGGCAGGCCCGTCTACGTCTAACGGGATATCGAGATCCATCGCGCCGCCTGTTGCCGGCAAACGGGGCGCATCCGGAGAAGGGGGCGGTCATTAGGGGGCAGCTGCAGGCGTTTCGTCAGACTTTTCAAACCTTTGAACACGAGGACGGCGGTGGGTGCGTCCGCTTTCTTGCGTGGATTGACTCCCGGCTCAACCGCTCAAATGGCGTCGAGCACCGGGCGAGGAGTCTCTTCCACGACGCCGCCTGGCGGGCCAATGTGGCGATGAGTTGCATCGCGCCGGCCATCATTCGCGTGGCCCTGGAAAACGACGTCATCCAGAAGATCGAGATCTTCGACGCCCCCACGGTGGGGCGGAACGACGCGCGCTACGGTTTCACCCTGAATTTCGACAACGCCCATTTGGTGCATTGGCCGCCCCTGGAGGGGGTGGCCTACGATCGGCCAAAGCGCTTTTACGATCGCTTCAAGCGCTCGTAGCAGCGAACCGCAATCGGCCGAGGAGGCCCTGGGGCCCTCGTCCGCCCCTCACTGCTTCGTGTAGCACTCGGACCAATGCTGATCGCGAAGGGCTTGGGCATTGGCCCGTTCATATTCCCGGTAGGGGTATGACGAAGGTGTACGGTTGGCGAGAGTTTCGGCCCGCGATGCCCGCTCTTCCAGGTTGCCGCAATGGCGATCCTGCAAGCGGCGGTCGCGGTCTTTTCTCTGTTGATCCAGGTCTGCCTGGGCGCGTCTCAATTCTCGTTCCTGGTCCAGGCGGCGGGCGGCCGCGATGTCCCGCTGGGCCTCCAGTTCCGCTTGATATTGGGAGCGAGGGTTGTGGGCGGGCTCGGGAATGTCGAGCAGCTTGCCCGTTCCGCCTGCGCAAGGTGAATCTTGATAGACGACCTTCCCGCCGGCCCCGGAGCACTTGTACAGGCCGGCATGGGAGGGGATGGACGCGGCCATCCCAAACAAAAGCACTGCAATTTTGAAATCCATTTGAATCGATAGAGCAACACGATGCCCGATCGTAGCGGCCTGAAAAAAGCGTGGCATCCGACGGAGGTGATATTGGGGCGAAGGAATTCACGGTTGGGTGAGGGCGCGGCCTTCTCGAGACTGCGCGGCATTCGCCCTGAGGGATGCTACAAAGGAAATGTGCCGATTCGTGCTGATTCCTGGGAGGTGCTGCCATGCGACCCGTTCCGTTCGTCCTCATCACAGCGCTGTTGCTGGGTAGCCAAAGCGCGGTGCGCGCCGAGATCGAGCTATCGCCCGCCGACCGCGCGGGAGCTTTCAAAGCGGGTGGCTACCAGCTCAAAGGCAAAAAATGGTTCGCCTGCGCGGAAGGCACGATCAGTGAGGTAAGGGACATCAATGGCGACGGGCTTCCAGATGTCGTGATTTCGGAAGGCGGCACCGAGTGCCACGGCATGACCGGCGCAGGGTATAGCCTCGTCAGCAAGCAGGCCAATGGCACTTGGAAGCTTCTTTCCGGCGGAACCGGAATTCCATCCTTCCTCAAGACCCAGGGCGTAGGGGGCTGGCCCGATCTCGAGGTGGGCGGTCCGGGCTTCTGCTTTCCGGTCCTGCGCTGGAACGGGAAGCACTATGCGCTGGCTCGATATGAGTATGAGGGAAGGCGCTGCAAACGGTAGGAATGGCCGCGCCTTTGTGGGGCGAACCGCCCGGGGTGACCCCCGGGCAGAGGGGGGTCAGTTGACCCGCTTGTAGCGAACCTGGTTGCTCCGGTCGCCCACCTGGGAGGTCACGAAGCCCCGCCGGGTCCGGTCGATGTCGAAGGCTTGGTTGCCCGCGTAGAGGCGGGATTCGCTGATGTAGCCGTGAACGCTGCGGCCATTGGCGGTCGCCGTGACTTGGCCGTCGTCGCGGATTCGCAACATCACGTCGGCGTTGTATTTCTCGTTGTAGCCGGAGAACTCGCCCACCATCCATTCCGGAACGTAGGAATTGTGGCGACCGCCGAGATACGCGGGGTCGGCATGGCGGTCGTCGGAGACGTGGTCGGAGTCGCTGTTGCTGGCCACCGCCCCGAGAATGGCCGCGCCGATCAGCACACCAGCCGCCACGGCCGCGGCGGATCCGCTGCTGTCATCGTCCTTGCGATTGGAGTCGCGGTAACGGTCGGTGGCGACGTTGAAGGTCGCGCGGCAGCCATCGTCCACCCACACCTCGCGCCGGTTCCAGTCCCAGGTCTTGCCCTTGGTGCAGCGCACCGACGAAAGCTGGCGGTCGAGGGTGACATGGCCTCGCTCGGACAGCGGGCAACTCTTGTAGCGGCTGTTGCTGCTTTCGCAGGTGATGCGGTAATCCGCGAAGGCGGGCTGGACGGCCAGGGTGGCGGCCGCAAAGCCCATGGCGAGGGCGGGCAAGCGAAGTTCGGAGCGCATGGTGGGGTCCTCCGGCGGGTTGAAAAAGGTCGGCCCGGAATGGTACCGGTAATCATCAATCATAGCCGGGGTGTCCGCCGCGCGAAGCGTTTTTTACCCGGCCCCGGAGTTCCCCAGGATCGACTTTAGGTATTCCCGGGGCTCCCGAGGCGCAGTGCCTGGCACCGGGCCAGATAGCCCATGGCCCCCGCTGCCTCGAAGGCGGCTTCGGCGGCGCGAAGTTCTAGCTCCGCCGCTGCCCGGTCGCCCCGCAGGCTCAGGATTTCGGCGAGCCGCAGGCGGCCCTGGGCAGCCTCCAGGATGGCGCGCCGCTGGCGCAGGATGTCCGCCGCGCGGATGAAGTGGGCGAGGGCGGTGTCCGCCTCGCCCCGCGCCCACCGCCACTCCCCCCGGGCGCGCTCGACCTGCCCGGCCACGGCGCCCGCTTCCCAGGCCTTGGTGTTGCGGTCCAGGTCCGCGAGGAGGGCCTCGGCCTGCTCGAGATCCCGGTTCAGGCTCGCGATCTGCGCGGCGTGGGCGAGGTAGCGGCTGCGCCGTTCGCTGGCCACCCAGTGGGTCAGGCTGGCGGCTCGGGTGAGGCCCCGCACCGCTTCGTCGCCCCGCCCGCGTTGGTGGAGCAGGAGGGCGTAGCCCGGGTAGGGATCCCCGCCGTGCTGGTAGGCGTGGAGAAAGCACTGTTCCGCCGCGTCGTCCTGGCCACGGGCGAGGTGGACGTCGCCCATCAGGCGATAGGCGTCCCCCAGGGCCCAGGGTGCGCCCACCCGGATGAGGGGATCGGCGCGGGTGATGGCCTCCTGGGCTTCGGCGAGCCTGCCGCCCATGGCGAAGACCTCCGCCCGATGGATGTGGCAGGCGCCGGCAAAGGTATCGATGCGGGTCCGCGCGCACCAGCCGGTGAAGCTCTCGGTCCATTGCTCGGCCCGCTGCCAATCCTCGGCGTTGCAGCAACTGGAAATCACCCCGCAGTACACGATGCCTCCCACCAGGGGCGAGACATCTCCCGCGAGGACCGCCGCGGCGGCTTCATCCTGCAGGGCGATGCCGGCGGGGGCATCCCCCCCACCCTGCAGGGCGATGCCGGTCAGCACCAGCCCCATGGATTCGATATCGGCGTTGCCCAGCTCGTGGCCAATGGCCCGCGCTTCCTCCGCGCAGCGGCGGGCCTCTTCCAGATTCCCTTGGTAGAGATGGAGGCGGGCACTCATCCAGGCCAGGAAGCCATGCAGTTCGCCGCGAGGCACGCCGGCGAGCAACCGCCCCGCCCGGCGCAGGCAGCCCTGGGCGACGGCGGCATCGAGGGACTCGATCTGCAGGCGGGCCAGGCCAATGGTGACCCGGGCGGCGGAGAGATGGTCACCCAGGCTGGAATAGGCCACCGCCGCGCGCTCCAGCGGCGATGTGGCCGCCGCGAGATCCCCCGCGCATTGGGCGGCGGTGGCCCAGCGCTCCAGACAGGCGGCGGAGAGGGGGCTTTCACGGTCCGCCCGAGCGAAGGCCTCGACCGCCGCTTGCCATTGCTGGTTCGCATAGACCTGTTCGGCAAGGGCGAGCGCAGAGGCCGACGGTTCGCCGCTGCAGGCCGGGGGGGCGGACTCCGCGACGAACCGATACCCCCGCCGCGCGTAATTGCGCAGCGCCTCACCGAGGCCGCCTTGCTGGAGGGCGGCGCGGGCAAGGCTCACCGCCCGCTGCAGCGAACTCTCCGTTACCACCACGCCGGGCCACAGGGCGTCGAGTAACTCCTCCTTGCTCACCACCCGATCCTGGTGTTCCACGAGGTAGAGCAGGAGGTCGAACACCCGGGGCTGAAGGGGGATTTCCCGGCCGTCGAGACGCAGCGCGCGACCATCGCGATCGAGTTCAAAAGACGCGAAGCGGTGGAGGTGCGAGGTCATGGTCGGGGCCGGTGTGGGAATGCCAAAAGGCTTACGTGGAAATGATAAGAACTTGATCAGGCGGCGGAAAGGACTCCCGGAGGCCCCGGGCGCAATCTGGAGGCGTCCAAAGACCCAACCCTTACTGGTCACGGACGGTCGGCGCGGCAAGCGGCGGCCCCCATCACAACTTCAGGAGAACCATCATGAAAACCTTTGTCATTCGTCGCAAGAGCAATTGGCGGGACGCGAGCGAACTGTCCGTGACCGCGAGTGTTTCCGCCCGAGTCGGGAACGAAGAAATGCCCGATCAGGTGCGCTGGATCCGCAGCTATGTGGTCAATGAGCCGGATGGGCGTCTGGGCACGGTGTGCATCTACCAGGCCACCGACGAGGCCGCGATCCGCGAGCATGCCCGCCGGGTGTGCATGAGCGCGGACGAGATCACGCCGGTGGCCGATACGGTCGTCGTGCGCGATGACCCCGTCGCCGCCGAGGAAGCGTTTGCCTGACCTCTGGAGGCCGGGCCCGCAAGGGGCTCGGCCCCTCGGGGGCGTCCCATCCCGCTGCGCCGTGGCGTATCCTTCGGCCATTGTTTGCCCGACCCGAGACGACGCTCATGACCGCACCGCTCCTCATCGCCAAGACCAAAGACCTGGACATCCTCCTGCTGCCTGCGCTCGCCAACCGGCACGGCCTCATCACCGGCGCCACGGGCACCGGCAAGACGGTGACCCTGCAGCGAATGGCCGAGTCCTTCGCGAGCATCGGGGTGCCGGTGTTCATGGCCGACGTGAAGGGGGATCTCTCCGGCATCGGCGCCGCCGGGGGCTCCTCGGACAAGCTCATGAAGCGGCTGGAAGCCATCGGCATCACCGAATTCACTCCCCAGGCCAACACGGCGGTGTTCTGGGATGTCTTCGGCGAGGCGGGGCACCCGGTGCGGGCCACCGTTTCCGACATGGGGCCGCTGCTCCTGGCGCGGCTCCTGAATCTCAACGATACCCAGGCCGGGGTGCTGACCCTGGTGTTCAAGATCGCCGACGACAACGGCCTCTTGCTGCTGGATCTCAAGGACCTGCGGGCGATGATCCAGTTCGTGGGGGACAACGCCAAGTCCTTTACCACCGAATACGGCAACATCTCGGCGGCCTCCATCGGCGCCATCCAGCGTGGGCTGCTGGGCCTGGAGCAGCAGGGCGGCGACAAATTTTTCGGCGAGCCCATGCTCGACATCGCCGACTTGATGCAGACCGACGGCGATGGGCGGGGGGTCATCAACATCCTCGCCGCCGACAAGCTCTACAACTCGCCCAAGCTCTACTCCACTTTCCTCCTCTGGCTGCTCTCCGAGCTCTTCGAGCAGCTGCCCGAGGTGGGGGATGTCGAGAAGCCCAAAATGGTGTTCTTCTTCGACGAGGCGCACCTGCTCTTCAACGATGCGCCCCAGGCCCTGCTGGAGAAGATCGAGCAGGTGGTGCGGTTGATCCGCTCCAAGGCCGTGGGGGTGTATTTCGTCACCCAGAACCCGCTGGATGTGCCGGACACGGTGCTGGGCCAGCTTGGCAACCGGGTGCAGCACGCCCTGCGGGCCTTCACGCCCCGGGACCAGAAGGCGGTCAAGACGGCGGCGGAGACCATGCGGGCCAACCCGGCCTTCGACGCCGCCACCGCGATCCTCGAACTCGGGGTGGGGGAGGCACTGGTGTCCTTCCTCGACGAGAAGGGGCGGCCGGGGGTGGTGGAGCGGGCCTTCATCGTCGCGCCCGGCTCCCGGCTGGGGCCCCTCACGCCCCAGGAGCGCAGCGCGGCGATCCAGGGCTCGGTGATCTATGGCCACTACGAGCAAGTGCTGGATCGGGAGTCGGCCTACGAAAAACTCAAGGCGGCGGTGCCCGGCGGCCAAACGGCGCAGGACGCCGCGCCGGCGGGCCGAGGCGCGCCAGCTCCCGCCGGGCCGGCGGGGGACGCCGGCGGCGGCTTCCTCGATGGCGCGCTGGGCTCCATCCTCTTCGGCCGTACCGGCCCCCGGGGCGGCCAGCACGACGGTTTGGTGCAGACCGCCGCCAAGACTGTTGTGCGCACCATGGCCTCCTCGGTGGGCCGCGAGATCATGCGCGGGGTGCTGGGGTCCATCCTCGGCGGCGGCAGCCGCCGCCGCTGAGGACGCCGGGCGGGGGCTGCCTCAGAACTTGAGGGTGATCCCCGCGCTCACGGCCCGGCCGGAGCCCGCAACGGATTCCAGCCCGCTGGTGACGCCGGACTTGTAGGCCGCGATGTTCACGCCCCCCAGGGGCAGGTCGTAGTCCTTGTCGAAGAGGTTACGCACCGCCAGAGTCAGGCGGACCTTGGGGGACCAGTGGTATTGGCTGGAGAAGTGCACCAGCCCGTAGCCACCTGTCGTGGGTTCATGGCGCTGCTCATCCACCCGGCGCTTGCCCGCCACCAGTTCCCATTCCAGCAGGTGGCGCCAAGCCGCCTGGGTGTGCTCCAGGGCCAGCAGCGCCCGGGGCGGCATGATGTGATAGAGGTCGCCGCCGTCGGTGCGTCGCCCCCGCAGCCACGAAAGGTTGCCGGTGAACGTGGTGTCGCTCGTAGCCCCCTGCCACACGGGCAGGCGCCACTCGGCCTCCACGCCGTAGAGTCGGGCGTCGTGGTTGGCGAATTGGAGCTTGGCGCGGGTTTCCCCGGGCCGGTTGAAGGGCTGGAAGCTGCCGATCACGTCGGCGTCGATGAAGTGCTCGACGTAGGTGAGGTGGGGGCTGAGCTTGAATTCCCCACTCTCGGGTCGGCCCCAGGCGGCGCTGGCGGCGAGCTTGTGGGCCACCTCGGGCTTGAGGTCTGGGTTGCCCACGTAGCCGTTGGCGTCGCCGTACCAGCCGATCATCATCGTCGCCATGGTGCCCCGGCCCCAGGAATAGCGCTCGTAGAGATTGGGGGAGCGGGTCTGGCGGGCGTAGCCGAACTCGTAGCGGGCAGCGTTCGTGGGGGCGTAGCGAGCCACGGCGGTGAGGTCCAGATTGTCGTCGGAGCGGCTGTGGTCCTGGGTGTTGAAGGCGGTCGCGGCGGCGGCATCAGGGTTCATCATCCCGCCCATGGGGTTGTAGGCCCGGACATTGCTGGTGTCGCTGCGCACCTTCTCGCCCCGCAGGCCGATCTGGGTGGACCAGCGGGCGTCCCATTGGGCGTCCCACTCGCTGTAGAGGGCGAGGCGGGAGCGGCGGCCGTCATTCACGTTGATGTAGGTGTCAGGCCCCATCATCATGCTGCCCGCCACCGGCGGCCAGCGGTCATCCAGGGCGGTGTGGTGGAATTCCTGGCCCACCCGCAGGGTGTGGCCTGGGGCCACGGGCAGCTCCGCCTGGAGCGTGTAGCCGGCGTCCCGCCCGCTGGTGAGCATGGGCATCATCCCGGTCTTCTCGTCACTGAAGAACCCCATTTCGTGGGCGGTGTGCTGCCAGTAGAGGCGGGCGGCGAGGCGGCCCCAGGCGAAGGCGCCGGCGTAGCCCAGACTGGCGCCGAGGGCGTCATTCCCGGTCATGTCCATGTACTGGTTGGGGAAGCCCTGGTAGGGCACGGTCTGGCGGGTGAGGCGGAGGATGACTTCCTGGCCATCCCCCCGGGCGGCGGCGGTCAGCGCCTGGCGGGTGGTGCGGTAGAGGGTGTCGAGCACCGTGTCGCCGTGGCCGTCCCGGTAGCTTTCGGCGTGGTCGATGCTGCCTTCGAGGCCGAGGCTGAAGTTCTCGCTAGCCACGCTGGCCGACGCGCCCGCGCCGAATCCCCGCCCGTTGGAACGCAGGGCCAGATCGAGCTGGCCTTCCTGCCGCTGCCCCTCTCCGGGCGCGGCATAGATCGGGGCGCGGGACTGGACCTCCAGGGTGCCGGCGATGCTGTCGCCTCCGGCGCTCACCGGCACCAGGCCGGCCAGGACGTCGATGCGGGCGACCGACAGCGGCGCGACGTAGGACAGGGGGGCGTTCATGTGGTTGGCGCAGGCGGAGGTGAGTTCCAGGCCATCGACGCGGATCTTCACCCGGTCGTCGGCCAGCCCCCGCAGGGCGGGCAAGCTGGAGATGCCGCCGGCGCCGTTCAGGCTCACGGCGGGTTCGGTTTCTAGGAGCCGCGCGGCGTCTCCGCTCGCGGGCTTGCGGATGGCCGTCTCATCGACGGGCAGCGGTGCGGTGACGGAAACGGGCGGAAGGGTCGGGGTCTCGTCCGCCCAGGCGCCCAGGGGGAGTGTGGACATGGCGGTGGCGAGGAGGGTCGAGCGACAGGACATGGTGATTCCTTCAGGGTGCCGAGCGGGCACGGCCGTGGTGGCCCACGCGGGCGAGCAGGGAACCGACCGCGACCTACCGGAATCCCGGGCAAAAAAGCCCCGGGATCACCGGCGGGTGTGGGTCGGTGCGTCGATCAGGCGGAAACGCCAGTCGGCGGCGGGGCTCGGGGCTGGGCGGCAATCCACGCCAGGCGCGGACGCGGTCCCTGAAGGAATAGCGGGGGAACTTCCCGGACGATGGTGCCCGGAGTCAGAAGGGCGGTCGCCGGGGGCGGAGGCGCCCAGGCGCCTCCGTGGGGCAGGCAATACGGGCAGTGGGTCAGGTGGGCGGGGGCGCCGGGGCGGTCCGGGCTGCCGCCCTTGGGGCCGGGGCTGATGCAGACGTCGTCCCATCCTGGCCCGGCCTGGGCAGCCGCCAGCCACCCCGAGACCGCCGGCGCCAGGGTGCTCAGCAGCATCGCCAGACAGGCGAGGCGAAGCACGGCGATGAAGGAACGGTTTTCCCGACGCATCTGGGAATTTTAGCAGAGGCTGATGAATGCGCCGGCCCCGCAGAACGGGGTCAGGCGTGGGAAGTGCGATGGAGCAGCCAGCGGGCGAGGGTCGCCGCGAGGGCGTCCCGCTGCAGGGGCTTGGCGAGGTAGTCGTCCATGCCGGCGGCACGGCATCGCTCTTCGTCGCCTTTCATGGAGTTGGCGGTCAGGGCCACCACGACCTGGCGCGGCCGGCCGGCCGCCCGTTCCCGCTCACGCAGGCGCTGGGTGGCTTCGAATCCGTCCATCACCGGCATCTGGCAGTCCATCAGCACCAGATCGAAGGGCTGCTCTTCCAGCCGGTCGAGGGCTTCCTTGCCATTGGCCGCCACGGTGACCTCGGTGTTTACGGCCCCGAGCATGGCGAGGGCCACGGTCTGGTTCACCGGGTGATCCTCCACGAGCAGGACCGTGGCGCCACCGAAATCGGCCGCGGCGGATCCCCGGGGAGTGGCCGGGCGCGGTGCCGGGCGCTCGCGACTCCGTCGCAGGGCGTCCTCGATGGATTCCAGGAGATCGGCTTTACGGGCGGGTTTGAGCAGACAGCGGGCGATCCCCGCCGCGGTAACTTCGGCGGCAGGCAGGCGCCCGGAAGAACTCAGGAGAATGCGCACGATGCCGCGCAGGGCCGGGTCATCCTCCATGGCACGCGACAGGCTCACCCCGTCCATTTGCGGCATGTTGAAATCGAGGAGCGCGAGTTGGAAGGGCGCTCCGGCGGCCGCGGCGGCCCGCAGCAGGGCCAACGCCGCGGGCCCGTCTTCGGCTTCGTCGTGATGGGCGCCCCAGAGATCAAGATAGTGGCTGAAGACCTTCCGGTTGGTGGTGTTGTCGTCCACCACCAGCACCTTCGCGCCCGCGAGGGAGGGTCGCGGACGATCCGCCAAGGTCTCGGCGGGCACTTCGAAGGGGATCTCGAATGAGAAGGTGCTGCCTTTGCCGGGTTGG
Source organism: Zoogloeaceae bacterium (assembly GCA_016791005.1). Taxonomy (GTDB): domain Bacteria; phylum Pseudomonadota; class Gammaproteobacteria; order Burkholderiales; family Rhodocyclaceae; genus JAEUNX01. The sequence goes on along the minus strand of JAEUNY010000054.1, from coordinate 44,715 downwards.
CTCTCCACCTCGATCTTGCCGCCCATGAGGGTGACGAGCCGTTCGCTGATGCACAGCCCGAGGCCGGTTCCGCCAAAGCGTCGGGTGATGGAGCCGTCGGCCTGCTGAAAGGCGTTGAATAGTCGCGCCTGGACTTCCGGGGCGATGCCGATGCCGGTATCCCGAATCGCGACGCGGATGCGGGCGCGGTCGCCAGTTGTCCCCGGGGTGGCTCCGACCCGGACCTCCACTTCGCCGGCCTCAGTGAACTTGACCGCGTTGCCCACCAGATTGGTGATGATCTGCCGCAGCCGGGTCGGGTCGCCAAAGATCTCCGCGGGGACTTCGTCGGCGACGTGGCAAATCAGCTCCAGATCCTTGCTGTGGGCTTGTTCGGCGAGCAGGGCGCAGACGTCCTCGGTGAGATGGCGAATGTCCAGGGGCAGGGATTCGAGTTCGAGCCGATGGGCCTCGATCTTGGAAAAATCCAGGATGTCGTTGAGGATGCCCAGCAGCGCCTGGGCGGAGCCGTAAGCCGTCTGGGCGTATTCCTTCTGTTCTGCATCCAGGGCGGTGTCGCTCAGGAGATCCAGCATGCCGAGCACGCCGTTCATGGGTGTGCGGATCTCGTGGCTCATGTTGGCGAGAAACTGGGACTTGGCCCGGTTCGCCGCTTCGGCGGCGTCGCGGCTTTCCACCAGCGCAGCGGTGCGCTCGGCGACCTGACGCTCAAGGTCCTGGGCCTGGGCTGCCAGTCTTTGCCGGCGGCGGCCAAAGTGTGCGTAGGCCATGCAGGCGAAGGCGGTCAGGGCGGCAATCAATCCGTAGCCCAGATCGGCGGCCGTGCGGGCACCGGTTACGCCGGGCCGCTCGAAAAAGGCGGAGTCCGCTTCGCTGGTCCACAGAGTCCAAGGCCCGTCGATGTCCTGAATGTCGAGGCGGATGACTTCCGAATAGATGCGCGAGGGGTCGGGGCGGTTTGCGCGGATGTGTTCGTCGAGGTCCGGCGCGGGGCCAGTGGCGGAGCCGGACGCCAGGTAGGCATGGCCGGCATGGTGGAGGGCATAGCCGGGATGGCCGACCATCTCCTGCAGCACCGGTGTGAGGAGAACCGCCGAGACTTGCCCACGGAAGCGGCCGTCGGGTCCGAAGAAGGGCACCGAAAGGACCAACCCGGAACGATCCTTGTCGTCCGGGCGGCTCGGGCGATAGCGGGAGTTGTCGCAGGTGATGACTTCCGGCCCGGTGATCAGGGGGTAAGCCAGGCCCGAGATTCGATCTTCGGTGGAATACTTTTGCCCAAGGGTGGCCAGTTGGCGCTTCATCAGGCGGTATTCGTAGATTTCCTCCTCGGGGAGCTGGTTCTTGTCATCCGCCGCATGGGACGCCGGCTCGGCGTGGCGCCCGATGATCAATTCGTCGAAGGTGACGACGGGGGCCTCCGGCTCCCCGGTGACAGGGTCGATGCGATCAGGGTCCATGCCGTCGGGAACGATGTAGACCTCCGACATCGCCACGCCGCTGGCAAGATTGTTGTAGAGCTCCTGGACGGTGGCGCGGGCGTTGGTGTCGAAATTCCGCGCGTAGCGATCGATCCCCCGCACGCCCGGCAGGCGCGCCATGGTGCGGATGCCCTGGTAAACGAGGGCGATGCGGGATTCGATTCCTGCCTTGGTGATGAGGGCGCGTTCATGGGCTTCCTGCCGGAAGTTCTCCTTCTCGCCGCCCAAGTCCCGTTCCAGGCGCAGGTGGACCAAGACGGCCAGGGCGATGCCGATGGCCACGATGACGCCATACACGGCGACCCCGCCACGGCGCGCTGCGTGGAATCCCTGGTGAATTGGAGTTGCGAGTTGGGCGGCCGGCATGGTGTCGGAAACGATTATTCGGAAGGGGGTAGGCCTCGCAGGCAGACTCATTAACGGCGCTGAAGGTGGGAATTTGAAGGCCCGCAAGCGCCTTGAGGGCTGCGCCCGGGGCAAGGGCGGCCGATAATGGGGCCAAATATTTCTGCCCATGGCCATGCCCGAACACACCGCTTTGCCTTACCTGCGGGAGACCATTCTGTTTTTGGGGCTCTCCGGGATCCTGATTCCCCTCCTGCAACGCTTGCGCATCAATCCGGTACTCGGATTTCTCGCCCTGGGGACCGTTCTCGGCCCCTATGGGCTGGGGGGCATGGTGGAAGCCTACCCCTGGCTCGCCTGGACCACCTTTGGCCGCACTGAGGACGTCGCAACCTTCGCGGAGCTAGGGGTGGTGTTCCTGATGTTCACCATCGGGCTGGACATGTCCGTGGAGCGCCTGTGGGCCATGCGCGCGGCGGTGTTCGGGGCCGGGGGCGGGCAGGTCACGCTCTCGGCGCTGGTCATCGGCGCCATTGCGGTGGCGTTCGGCAACACTGTGGAGTCGGCGGTGATCCTTGGCCTGGTCCTGGCGCTCTCGTCGACGGCGGTGGTGATGCAACTCCTGGCCCAGCGCCGGGAGCTTGCCACGCCCATGGGCAGGATGAGCTTTGCCGTCCTCCTCTTTCAGGACCTTGCGGTGGTGCCGCTCCTGGTGCTCATCGCCATCCTCGGGGAGGGGCCGGGGGGGCAGGGGTTCTTCTCCCTACTTGGCTTCGCCACCGTCAAGGCATTGCTCACCGTGGGGCTCATCTACCTGGTGGGGACCCGCATCGTGCGGCCCCTGTTCCACCATCTGGCCGGGCGGCGGGAGCCGGACACCTTCACCGCCCTCACCCTCCTGGCCAGCCTGGGGGTTGCGGCCCTCACCTGGGCAGCGGGCTTGTCGATGGCGATGGGCGCCCTGCTGGCTGGCTTGATCATCGCCGAGACCGAATTCCGCCACGAGGTGGAGGTGACCATCGAGCCCTTCAAAGGGCTTCTGATGGGCCTGTTTTTCATGTCGGTGGGGATGGGCATTGACGTGGCCGAGCTGCTGCGCGAACCGATTTGGTTGCCCCTGTCGGTTCTCGGGCTGATGCTCATCAAGGGGGTCATCCTGCTGGCGGTGTTGAGGGTGAGCGGGCTGACCTGGGGGCGAGCGCTAGAGGGGGCGGTGCTGCTCTCCCAGGGCGGGGAGTTCGCCTTCATCGTCGTGGGCACGGCGCTCCAGCTCAGTCTGCTGCCGCGGGAAACGGGGCAGTTCATGTTGCTGGTGGTGGGTTTTTCCATGCTGGCCACTCCCCTCGCCGCCAAGGCAGGGCAGCGTCTGGGGGAGGCGCTGGATCGCCGGCTCGGACGCCGGGAGCGGGAGCGGGGTGAGGTCGTGGCGGCGGACCTGACGGGGCACGTGGTGATTGCCGGATTTGGACGGGTCGGCCGGCTGGTGGGCAATGTGTTGGCCCGTCGTGGGATCCCCATGGTGGTGGTGGAGCCGGACGCCCGCCAGGTGGTCCGCCAGCGCAAAAAGGGGATGCCCATCATCTTTGGCGATGCCTCGCGACCGGCGTTGTTGCGGCGCCTGCACCTGGAGCGGGCGGCGGCGGTGGTTCTCAGCATGGACGATCCCGAGCCGGCCCGCTACGCCGTCGCGGCCGTGCGGGCGCTGGCGCCGCGGGTGCCGATCCTGGCCCGGGTCCAGGACGAGCGTCACGCCCTCGAGTTGCGACGGGCCGGGGTCCAGGGGGTGATCCCGGATTCCCTGGAGGTTGGGCTGCAGTTGGCGGGCATGACGCTGGAGCTCCTCGGTGAGCCCGAGGAATCGGTGCATGAGCTGCTGCAAAGCGAGCGCGATCGGCGCATCGCAGCCTACCGGGAGATGTAAGCGCTGCACCGGATGGGGCTCCCGGCAGGCCGGGGGCATCGTCGGGCCGCGAAATGGGGGCTAGAATCACCAAAGAAGCGGGTCTTCGGGGATCCGCGCACATCTCAGGAGATTCCCATGAAGATGTCTTCCATGCTTGGGGTGGCCTTGGCGGGCTGGTTGGTGGCGCAAGTAGCGGCGGCCGAGGAGCTTTCCGGCACCCTCAAAAAGGTCAAGGATTCGGGGACCCTGGTCATGGGGATCCGGGAATCATCTTTCCCGCTCAGCTATCTGGATCAGAACCAGAAGCCGGTGGGCTACCACATCGATATTTGCATGAAGATCCTCGATGCGGTGAAAGGCAAGCTTGGGCTGCCAGCGCTCAAGGTCGAGACCCAGCCGGTCACCTCCCAGAACCGGATTCCTCTGGTGACCAACGGGACCGTCGATCTGGAATGCGGGTCCACCACCAACAACACCGCCCGCCAGAATCAGGTGGCCTTCGCGCCCACCACCTACGTGACGGCCGTGCGCATGGCGGTCAAGAAGGCTTCCGGCATCACCAGCCTCACCCAGCTGGACGGCAAGCCGGTGGCGACCACCACTGGGACGACCAGCGTGCAGCTCATGCGCGCAAACGAAAAGGGCAAGAACATCAATTTCAAGGAGGTCTACGGCAAGGACCACGCCGACTCTTTCCTGATGTTGGAGACGGATCGGGCGGTGGCCTTCGTGATGGACGACAACCTGTTGCTCGGCCTGATCGCAAGTTCCAAGGCTCCTGGCGACTATGCGATCGTCGGCGAGACGCTATCGGTGGAGCCCATCGCCATCATGTTCCGCAAGGACGACCCGCAGTTCAAAGGCTTGGTGCACGCCACCGTCGCCGGCATGGGCAAGAGTGGCGAGTTGGAAAAGCTCTACAGCAAGTGGTTCATGTCGCCCATCCCGCCCAAGGGGGTGAATCTCGCCTTCCCGATGGGCGACGCCCTCAAGGCGGCCTTGCAGAACCCCAACGACCAGCCGGCGGAAGCCTACAACTCCAAGTAACCCGCGGGACTCATGGGCAACACCGCCGTCGGCCGGCGCAGGGGTGCAGCGTGAATTACCACTGGAACTGGGGCATCTACTTTCAGACCGTCCAGGCGGGGGAAGAGACCTACCTGGACTGGCTGATTTCCGGTCTCGGCTGGACCCTGGCGGTGGCCCTCACGGCCTGGTTGATCGCCCTGGCGATGGGGGCGGTGATGGGTACCCTGAGGACCCTGCCGGGCCGTGCGCCGCTGGCGATTGGCAATGCCTGGGTCGAGGTGTTTCGCAATGTGCCGCTGCTGGTACAGCTCTTTTTGTGGTTTTTCGTCGTGCCCGAGCTGTTGCCAAGGGACCTTGCGCTGTGGGTGAAGCAGGATATGCCAGCCAAGGAGTTCGTGACTGCGGCGATCTGCCTTGGCCTTTTCACCTCGGCGCGCATCGCGGAGCAGGTGCGGGCAGGGATCCAGAGTCTGCCCCGGGGGCAGCGCATGGCGGCCCTGGCGCTGGGCTTTACCCTGCCCCAGGCCTATCGCTACGTGATCCTGCCGATGGCCTTCCGCATCATCATCCCGCCCCTCACTTCCGAGTTCATGAACATTTTCAAGAACTCGTCGGTGGCCTTCGCCATCGGGGTGCTGGAATTGACCTTCCAGGCTCGGCAGATGCAGGAGGATTCCGAACAGGGGATCGAAACCTACCTGGCGGTGACGGTGCTGTATTTTCTCTGCGCCTTCCTCGCCAATCGCGGCATGGCCTTCATCGAGCGGCGGACCCGGGTTCCGGGCTTCATCGCCGCGGGGAAGTAGGAGCCAGCGATGTTGGCCGGATTCGACTGGAGCGTAATCCCCGCAAGCCTGCCCTTCCTGGGCCAGGGCCTGCTCTACAGTCTGCAGCTGACGGTGGTGGCGATGACCGGCGGGGTCATTTTCGGAACGTTGCTGGCGCTCGCCCGTTTGTCCGGCGGGCCAGTTTTGGCCGGCGCGGCGGCGGTTTACGTGAATACCATGCGCTCGATTCCATTGCTCATGGTGATTCTGTGGTTTTTCCTGATCATCCCGCTCCTCACCGGTAAGCCGATGGGGGCGGAGCGTTCGGCGATGATCACCTTCACCGCCTTTGAGGCGGCGTATTACAGCGAGATCATGCGGGCTGGAATCCAGAGCGTGTCCCGCGGTCAGGTCAATGCTGGCTACGCCCTGGGCATGACCTACGCCCAGACCATGATGCATATCGTGTTGCCCCAGGCCGTGCGCAACATGCTGCCGGTGCTGCTGACCCAGACTATCGTGCTGTTTCAGGACACCTCCCTCGTCTATGCGATCGGGGCCAAGGATCTCCTCAAGGCGGCCGAAATCACCGGCCGCAACTACAACCGCCCGGTGGAGATGTACCTCTTCGTCGCCGTCATCTATTTCGCGATTTGTTTCAGCCTGTCCCTCCTGGTGCGCCGGCTGAACCGAAAGATCGCCATCGTCCGCTGAGCCCGCTATGGCCATGATCGAAATTCGCCACGTTTTCAAGTGGTACGACAAGTTCCAGGTCCTCGCCGACTGCTCCACCCAAGTGGAAAAGGGTGAGGTGGTGGTGGTGTGTGGGCCATCCGGGTCCGGAAAGTCTACGCTCATCAAATGTGTGAATGCCCTCGAGCCGTTCCAGCAGGGGGAAATTGTGGTGGACGGCGTGTCGGTGGGCGCCTCGGCCACAAATCTGCCTAAGCTGCGGGCCCGGGTTGGGATGGTGTTCCAGCACTTTGAACTCTTCCCCCACATGAGCATCGTCGACAACCTCACCATCGGGCAGGTCAAGGTCTTGGGGCGCCCGCGCGAGTTGGCCCGCGAGAAGGGCTTGAATCTCCTGGCCCGGGTTGGCCTTTCCGCCCAGGCCGAAAAGTTTCCCGGCCAATTGTCCGGCGGGCAGCAGCAGCGCGTGGCCATTGCCCGGGCGTTGTCGATGGACCCCATCTGCATGCTCTTCGACGAGCCGACCTCGGCTCTCGATCCTGAAATGATCAATGAAGTGCTCGATGTGATGGTGGAACTGGCGGCCGAGGGCATGACCATGATGGTAGTAACCCATGAGATGGGATTTGCCCGCAAGGTGGCGAACCGGGTGATTTTCATGGATGGCGGACGCATCGTGGAGGACGACGCCAAAGACACCTTCTTTGGAAATCCCCGCTCCGAGCGGGCCCAGCAGTTCCTGGCCAAGATTCTTCACCACTAGGACATTCGATCCGACCATGGCGAAGCGCGCCAGCGTCCATTTGATCGCGACTGGCGGGACCATCGCCGGAGTCGCCGACGATGTGAACGCCCCCCAGCACTATGCAGCTGGGGTGCTGACCGCCGAGCAACTCATCGCAAGTGTTCCGGGGCTCTTCGCTGTCGCCGACCTGACCGTTGAGCAGCTTTACAACCTGGATAGTCGCGACATGACGCCGGAGCATTGGCGGGGTCTGGCCAGGGCGGTCCACGCCGCTTTGGCGCGGGATGACGTGGATGGCGTGGTGGTCACCCACGGGACGGATACTCTGGAAGAGTCGGCTTTTTACGTTGATCTCGTGACGCAATCACCTAAACCGGTGGTCTTCACCGGGGCCATGCGCCCGGCCAACGCGCCCTCGCCGGATGGACCAATGAATCTCCTGGATGCTGTGACGGTTGCAGCGAGTCCGAAGGCCCGAGGGTTGGGGGTCCTCGCCGTTCTCCATCAGCGCATCCACGCCGCCCGCGATGTCACGAAATCCTCGCCGGATCGGCTGGATGCATTTTCGAGCGGAGAGGGCGGGGTCGTGGGCAGGACCTCACCGATCCAGATCTTTAGGGCCGTTGTTCCTCGTGAAAAGGCCCTGCCCGTCGCTCCAGATGGGCCTTTACCTCGGGTGGATGTCCTCCTTATTGGGGCGGGCAGCGCGCCGGATATGCTTGAGGCAGCCCGCGAGAAAGGCGCACGGGGAGTCGTGCTTGCGCTCCCGGGCAACGCCAGCATGCCGGAAGCCTGGCGCCATTCAGTTATCGCGGCTGCCGGAGGAGGGGTGACGACAGTCCTTGTCGCGCGTAGTGGCAAAACCCTGCCGCCTAAACCTGGGCAAGAAATTCTCCCCGCGCTCGTTTCAGCCTTGCCGCCGGCAAAGGCTCGAGTGGCCCTGCTGGCGGCGCTTGGAGCCGAATCCGACGCCGAATTCTGGCTGTATGTCTGACGCATGTTTGGTCGCTTGATTGCCAGTCAAAAACACCGTTATTGATTGGTTTTTCAGGAGAAATTTTGTTACGAATTAGGCGAAAGTTGTAGCAGGACGTAAGGGGAGGTTCTATTTCGACAATAAATCGTTAAAGATTTCACACGCTTCGCCGTAGAGGGTGCATCCAGCACATGCTGGACTGACCTGCAAGGGCAAAACCGCCGAAAGGCGGCGACGCAAAATCACCGGTCTAAAGGGGAAACCCCATGACAGCGGGATCGCCAGGGCAGCATAGGTGCGTCCTTTCCTGAGGGACTTCCTGTTTCTGCGCGCTCGATCTCATTGTCTGGCCCCTAGGCCGACAGAGCTAAAAGGGATCGAGAAAATGAGCGCACTCCAAAAAAAATCCACCGCCTTCCGCCGCACCGTCCGCCTTCTTCCTCTCCTGATCAGTGGTGCGTTTGCTGGCGTCTCTGCGTTTGCTGCATCCACGACGACTGAAAATTGGGTACCTGGCCGCCTCCTGGTGCAAGCTAAATCGGGCCTGCCCGATCCTGAGTTCAAAAAGATTCTTAAAGCCCATGGCGCAACACCCATCGGCAAAATCGACGGGCTGAACGTTTTTGTTGTCCAACTGGCAACCAAAGGTTCCGAAAAATCCGTTGCCGCGTTGATGAGCAAAAATCCTCATTTGAAGTTTGCTGAACTCGACAAGTACCGGCCGATCTCAGGCTCGGTCAATGACCCGTCGGCCGGCGGTCAATGGCATTTGTCAAAAATTGGTGCGCCGGCCGCATGGGATATTTCGACCGGGAATGGCATCACAATTGCGATCATCGACACCGGCGTCGATGGTTCCCACCCTGACCTGCAGCCGCACATAGTCGCGGGCTGGAATTTTTACAATAACAACTCTGACTACTCTGATGTACATGGTCACGGAACGGCCGTTGCGGGAACGGCCGCCGCGGCTGGGAACAATGGAATTGGTGTCGCGTCTGTGGCTTACAACGCGAAAATCATGCCGCTTCGCGTCGCGGATTCGACTGGATTTGCGACGGATAGCGCTATAGCCTCGGCCCTGACTTGGGCGGCAAATAATGGAGCACGGGTCGCGAATATTAGCTTTGATGGCGTGACGGGAAGTTCCACGATCCTCAATGCGGCGAAGTACATGAAAGGCAAGGATGGCTTAACCGTCGTTGCAGCAGGCAATAGCGGAACTAGCCAAAGCATTTCGCCGACTGACCTCGTGGTGACTGTTTCGGCGACCGACAGCGCCGACAATCTTGCTAGCTTTTCAAGCTATGGTAGCTATGTCGATATCGCCGCTCCAGGAACGTATATCCTGACCACCAATCGCGGCGGGGGATACGGGCAATGGCAAGGCACCTCTTTTTCGAGCCCTGTCGTAGCGGGTGCGGTCGCGACAGTCATGGCTTCTAATCCCGCTCTGCCCAACACCCAGGTGGAAAACGTCTTGCTCTCAACTGCTACCGATCTTGGTTCTGCGGGTAAAGACGTGTTTTTTGGCTGGGGACGAGTCAACGTTGCGGCGGCAGCCCAAGCTGCCGTCGTTGCCGTCGCGAGCGACACGACTCCACCTACGGTCTCGATCACTTCTCCCGGCGATGGGGGGATTGTTAAAGGCATCGTCAACGTTTCCGTCAGTGCGAGCGACAACGTGGGTGTGGACCGGGTCGACCTGATGGTGAATGGGGTGCCGGTCGGGAGCGACAACATGGCGCCCCATGGGTTCAGCTGGGATTCCAGCACCATCGCCGATGGCCCTGTGACGATCACCGCTTACGCTTACGATGCTGCAGGCAATTACTCGTCTAGCAGTATCGCGGCGACTGTTTCCAATGTCGTGGATACGATTGCGCCTACGGCAACTATTACCAATCCTGGCAATGGCAGCACTGTAAAAAATACCGTTGGTATTCAAGGCGTAGGGTCGGACAACATTGCTGTCATGAATGCCAAGTTGTACATCGATGGAAAGCTTGTCGCCTCGTCTTCTGGGTCTAGCGTGTCGTACAACTGGAACTCCCGGAAGGCGTCTTCTGGTACTCACACGGTGCGGTTGGACGTTTCCGACGCAGCGGGTAACGTCGGCTCGACCACCGTTCAAGTAAGCAAGTGAGTCGCTCCTAAATTGGCTTGAAATAGCCTGCGGCGGGGCATGCCCCGCCGCAGGCTATTTTGCTCCGCTTTGCCCGCACGCAGGAATGAACCCGGTTGACGCGAATTTGCTTGGGCTCCTTCTGGGGACCGCCAATCCCCCCTGCCACTCTGACATGTCGTGCCTTTTTACACTCCGACCTCAACTGGCGCGATAAAGCAACAAAAATGCAATAAAAACAGAGCAATAAAAATTTGGCCCGAATTGTGCTTTGTTGCCTGCCAGCATCACTAACTTACGGCGAGGCATATCATGGGTGTCAAAAGATTGTTGGTCGGCGCAGCCTTTGCGGCGACATGTTTTTCTGCTCAGGCTTTTGTTTTGGGTACGGGTGTTACTCCGGCTGACAACAACACTGAGGCATTTACCTGGTCATTCGATACGAGTCCGGGGGCGTTTCTCTTGACGGGGTCGGGGTCGATGACCGCCAGCGGATTTGGTACGAATACCCTGAGTCTCGTTATTACTCTGACGAACTCCACCGTGACGACTGACGCCACTGGCAAGGACGCGCGGCTGACATCCTTTGGTTTCGCGATTGATCCCGATACCGGTGCAGTGACCTTCACGGATGCGGCTGATGGTGGTCTGGTGGATGCGGCCTTGGCTAGCATTCCTAGTCTGGCCTTGATTGAAGTGTGTGCCTTCGGCGGCAATAATTGTCCCGGCGGTAGCAATGGGGGTATTTATGGAGACGGGACCGGGAGTAATGCGGGGGAAGATACCTTCACCTTGCTGTTGACGAAAGCCGGTGGCGGTAACTGGGGTAATAGTGTCACGATTGATCCCCTGGGATGGAAGTACCAAACGAGTGGTGGTTCCTATGAATTCTATGGCAGCAGCAGTAGCCGGATCATCACCAGTGGCCCCGTACCAGAACCGGGGACGTTGAGTCTCATTGGCGGTGCCATCCTCGCCGGGCTGTTTAAAGCACGTCAAAAGCGTCAGCGCGCCGAGTAACGGCGTAGCCATGCCCTCCGTGGAGGGTCTGACCAAAGCCCCGGTGACGCCCGGGGCTTTTCTTTGTCTGCTAGTCTTGGCAAAGCCGTGTTCAGAATTCCCACGACCAGAAAATCTTTTGGGATTACCCCTTCAAACTTGAAACTATCTACTTGCTCGGCTCTCCCCCAAAGATTTGCCAATGCCAGCGCATCGCTCCTGGTGGTTGCCTGTGCCTACCTGATCTACGTGACTGTGCCCCACGTGGATGATTTGCGGAAAATGCGCAGTGAAGTTTTTGGCTGCACGGGGATTACGTTCCTTGCCTTGGCTACTTCGGTCTATGCCATTCTTCTGGTCGCACACTACTTTTCCGAAGCATCGCCCGGAGAGGCTAAAGCGCTCCTGGCCCTGCGCGGATTGCTCCGGATACTGGTGGCGCCCAGGAAGGTACGCCAGGATGGATTGCCTCCCCCTGAGCGCCTTGGGCTCCTGACTGTGATCGTGAAGGTGTTCTTCGCCCCCCTCATGGCGCTTTCACTCTTCAGCCTGATCAATCGCGTCATTGTTAATGGCGGCTATTTGTTGGCGAATCTGACGGCCCTAGAAACTAACTTTCTTGATATCTTCAATTCTCACGGATTCTGGTTTTCCTTCGACGTTATCGTTTCCCTAGATGTCCTGGTTTTCACGGTGGGTTATCTTGTGGAGCATCCATCGTTGAAAAATGTCATTAGATCGGTTGATCCCACTTGGCTGGGCTGGTCCGTCACAATGCTGTGTTATCCGCCCATCAGCACGATCACGGCTTATGTGCTCGGTGGCAGTGTGTCAGAGTTCCCGCAATTCTCGAATCCGACTGTCCATCTCATTCTCAATTTTCTTGTACTCACCTTGATGGCCATTTACACGTCGGCCTCGCTCGGACTTGGATTCAAGGGGAGTAATCTCACCCATCGTGGCATTGTCATGCAAGGTCCCTACCGATACGTTCGTCACCCGGCGTATGCCGCGAAAAATTTGGCGTGGTGGGTTGGCACTCTTCCAGCGCTTTCCGCGGCGGGGGAGCAGTCGTTTGCAGCTGCGCTATTGGTCTTTGGCTCTTCTGCGGCATGGACAGGAATCTACGTGCTTAGGGCCTTGACCGAAGAGGACCACCTAAAGAGTGTCGATGGAGAATATGCATCCTATTGCACTAAGGTGAAGTATCGATTTATTCCAGGCCTTATCTAGCCTCGCCCGCATCGCGCAAGTTTGTGCCGTGGGTTCGCTTCATCTTGTTTGTCATTGTCAGCAGATCACGGCCCCTTTAAAAGGCTATCGCATACCGGAAAAGTGCGAATTCAGAGCCCGACATCAGTACCTCCTCCGATTTGAGAAGCGTCAACGACCTTCTGTGTTAACGCTGGGGCAAATGCTTCGATAAAGGCGTAAGCATATCCTCGCAAGAAGGCGTTTCTGCGGATGCCGATGCGTGTGGTTGAGGATTCGAACAGGTGGCCAGCGTCGAGCGCGCCGAGTTGCTTGTCGGCAGCGGGGTCGAAGGCCATGCTGGCAAGAATTCCGACACCCAATCCCAGGGCCACGTAGGTCTTGATTACGTCTGAGTCGATGGCGGTCAGGACGACGTTTGGCTTCAAGCCGCGCCCCAGGAACGCCTTGTTGATCTGGTTGCGACCCGTAAAGGCGAAGTCATAGGTGATCAGCGGCCAGCGGGCGATTTCTTCCAGCGTCAGGGGCTGGGCCTTGAGTATCGGGTGATCCTTGGGGGCGATCACGCTGCGGTTCCATTGGTAGCAGGGAAGCATGACGAGGTTTTCATTTTCTGCAATGGCCTCGGTGGCGATCGCGATGTCCGCTTCGCCAGACAATACATATTCGCAAACTTGCGTGGGGCTGCCCTGGTGAAGATTGAGGCGAACCCGGGGGTAGGCGCGCATGAATCGCTGAATGACCGGCGGCAGGGCGTAGCGGGCCTGGGTGTGGGTGGTGGCGATGGAGAGGACGCCTTCGTCTTCGTGGCGGAACTCTTCGCCAACTAGCCGGAGGTTGGCCTGGTCCCGCAGCATGCGTTCCGCGATCGCCAATACCTGCTTTCCGGGATCCGTCAGGCCGACCAAGCGCTTCCCGTGACGAAGAAAGATGTCCACGCCGAGTTCTTCCTCCAGCTGGCGAATCTGCTTTGAAACCCCTGGCTGTGAGGTGAACAGGGCTTCGGCGGCTTCCGAGACGTTCAGCCCGTGCCGGCTGACTTCGACGATATAGCGGATTTGCTGGAGATTCATCGAGAGCTCGTCTAAATAACCTTTGGTTCTTTAAGTGTAACTCGTTCTTGCATTGTCGCTCTAACGCTGCCCGCTAGAATGCACCGCAGCATCTTTAGGAGTGATGATGGACATTGCGTATACCGTTGCCGGCTTTTCCGTGGGGGCCATTGTTGGGCTGACCGGCGTGGGCGGCGGGTCCTTGATGACTCCCCTCCTGGTTTTATTATTCGGGATTCATCCTTCCGTTGCAGTGGGTACCGATCTGCTCTATGCCGCGATCACCAAAGCGGGTGGTACCCTGGCCCACGGCCTGAAGGGTACGGTGGACTGGACGATCACCAAGCGTCTTGCGCTGGGCAGCATCCCGGCTTCGATGCTCACTTTGCTGCTTGTAGGGACTTTGGCCCCCGGCGGTATCGAGGGGGCGACTTCGTTGATCAAGGTCGCCCTGGGTTTCGCCCTGCTGCTTACGGCGGTGGCGATCATCTTCCGTAAGAAGATCCAGGAATTCGCCCTACGGCATGGCGGGCCTCCCAACCCGCGGCGGACGGCCATCTTGACGGTCTTGACCGGCGCAGTCCTCGGGGTATTGGTCTCGATTTCGTCGGTGGGCGCCGGCGCGCTGGGGGTCACGGCGCTGTTCTTTCTCTATCCGGGGCTGCCAACTCTGCGGATTGTGGGCAGTGATATCGCCCATGCGGTGCCGCTCACGGCGGTGGCCGGTGCTGGCCACTGGATGCTGGGGAGCGTAGACTGGGCGCTCCTCGCCAGTTTGATCCTCGGCTCGCTCCCCGGTATCTGGCTGGGCAGCCACATTTCTACCAAAGTGCCAGACCGCGTGCTGCGGCCGATCCTCGCCACCATGCTGGTGTTGGTCGGCGCCAAGCTGATCGCGCACTGAGAACGTTTCCCCCGAGAGAATCGCAGTTATGTATCGTTACGACGTCATTGATCAGCGCATCGTGGATGAGCGCGTGGCCCAATTTCGGGATCAGACGCGCCGCTACTTGGCCGGTGAGCTGAGTGAAGATGAGTTCCGGCCCCTGCGGCTGCAGAATGGGCTCTACATCCAGCGCCATGCGCCCATGCTGCGGATCGCCGTTCCCTATGGTGCGCTGCGTTCCGTGCAGCTGCGCATGCTGGCCCGGATCGCCCGGGAATATGACCGTGGCTATGGACATTTCACCACCCGTCAGAACATCCAGTTCAATTGGCCGGAGCTGCCGAAGGTCCCGGAGATTCTGGCGCTGTTGGCGAGCGTCGAGATGCATGCCATCCAGACCTCAGGCAACTGCATTCGCAACTTCACCTCCGATCCCTTTGCCGGCGTCGCAGGCGACGAGCGCATCGATCCCCGGCCCTGGGCCGAGATTCTGCGCCAGTGGAGCACCTTCCACCCGGAGTTCGCCTACCTGCCCCGCAAGTTCAAGATGGCGGTGAATGGCGCGGCGGAGGATAGGGCGGTCATTCGCGTCCACGACATCGGGCTCGAGGTCTATCGCAACGCGGCCGGGGAGACCGGCTTCCGCGTGCTGGTGGGAGGCGGGCTGGGCCGGACGCCGATCATCGGCAAGGAGATCGCCGCCTTCGTGCCCTGGCAGCATGTCCTCACCTATTGTGAGGCGATCCTGCGGGTCTATAACCTCCACGGCCGGCGCGACAACCTCTACAAGGCGCGGATCAAGATCCTCGTACAGGCCCTGGGCATCGACGAGTTCCGGCGGCAGGTGGAAGACGAGTGGCAGCATTTGAAGGATGGTCCTTCCACTCTGACCGAGGACGAGGTGCACCGGGTGGCGGATCAATTCGAAGATCCAGCCTATGAGGCACTGAGCGACGGCGATCCGGATTATCTGCAACTGCTGCAGGCCAACAAGCCGTTTGCCGCCTGGGCGCGGCGCAACGTGCGGCACCACAAGCGGGCGGGGTATGTGTCCGTGGTGATATCGCTGAAAAAGACCGGGGTGCCTCCCGGCGACATCACCGCCGAGCAAATGGATCTGGTCGCCGATTGGGCCGATGCCTACAGCTTCGGCGAATTGCGGGTGACCCACGAGCAGAACCTGGTCCTGGCGGACGTGCGGCAGACGGACCTCTTCGCCCTGTGGCAACAGTTGCGGGATGCGGGGCTGGCGACGCCCAATATCGGCCTCCTGACCGACATCATCTGCTGTCCGGGCGGTGATTTCTGTGCCCTGGCCAATGCCAAATCGATCCCGATCGCCGAGGCCATCCAGAGCCGCTTCGATGATCTTGATTACCTCTACGACGTTGGCAACATCGAGATCAACATCTCCGGCTGCATGAACGCCTGTGGGCACCATCACGTGGGGAACATCGGCATCCTGGGCGTGGATAAGAACGGCGAGGAGTGGTATCAGGTCACGATCGGCGGTGCCCAGGGGAACGACGCCAGCATCGGCAAGGTCATCGGGCCCTCCTTTGCCGCGGCAGAGATGCCGGCAGTGATCGAAGCCCTGCTCGACACCTATGTTGCGCAGCGTTTCGAGGATGAATTGTTTGTCGATACGGTCCGGCGGGTGGGGGTGGAGCCCTTCAAGACTCGTGTGTATGGCGGCCGGGTCGGTGGGAAGAAGGTGGCAAATGGCTAAGGTAATCAAGAGTGGGCAGGTTGTAGCGGACGGCTGGCAGGTGCTGCGCCTGGCCGATGGCGACAATCCCGAATCGGTGGCCGTTCCGCCGGGGCCGGTTCTCGTGCCCCTGGCGGTCTGGCAGGCCCGGCAGGCCGACCTGGCCGGGCGTACGGAGCTTGGCGTCTGGCTGGATAGTCAGGAGCCAGCAAGCGCGCTGGCGGAGGCGATCGACCGGCTTCCCGTGGTCGCCGTGAATTTCCCCAAATTTGCCGATGGTCGCGGGTATTCCACTGCAACCCTGCTGCGGACCCGCTATGGCTTCCGGGGAGAACTCCGCGCCATCGGCGATGTTCAGCGGGATCAGTTCTTTTTCCTCCAGCGCTGTGGGTTCGATTGCCTGCAGCCTGCCGAGGGAAAGTATTCCGACGCGCAGCTTGAGGCGGCCCTGGCCAGCCTTGCCGACTTTTCTGAACCTTATCAGGGGGCGGTGGATCGTCCGGCACCGGTGTGGCGCCGGCTGCAGCGGGGAGTGGCGGCATGAGCGGGGCGGTGTCGATCCTCCACCGGGCGCCGGGCAATCCCGCCACGCGCCCGGAACTGACCGAATCCCTCAAGACGGCGGTGGCAGCGAAAACCGGCGCCGCCCTTCGACTCCTGCGGGATATCGGCGAGGAACTGGGCGGGCAGGGCGAAGTCACCTTCGCCAACAGCTTTGGCGCCGAGGACATGGTGCTGGCGGACCTGATCCTGCGCCATCGTCTGCCCATCGAAATCTTCTCCCTGGATACTGGCCGCTTGCCCTCGGAGACGTATGCCCTGATGGGCGAGGTGGAAGAACGCTACGAGACTCGCCTCAAGATCTATTTTCCGGACGCCGGGGCGGTGGAAGCCTATGTGCGCGGGGAGGGCATGAACGCCTTCTACCGCTCGGTGGACCTGCGCAAGGCTTGCTGCCAGATTCGCAAGGTCGAGCCCCTCAAGCGTGCCCTGGCCGGCAAGAAGGCGTGGATCACCGGCTTGCGGGCCGCCCAGGCAGTCACCCGGAGCGGTCTTCCCGTGCGGGAGATGGACGAAGGGAACGGGCTCGAAAAATTGAATCCGCTTTCCGACTGGTCGGAAGCCGAGGTCTGGGCCTATATTCGTTTGAACGACGTTCCCTACAACGCCCTCCATGATCAGTTTTACCCCAGCATCGGCTGTGCGCCCTGTACCCGGGCGATCGCCGTTGGCGAGGACATTCGTGCCGGCCGCTGGTGGTGGGAAGACCCAGCCAGCAAGGAGTGCGGTCTCCACGTCAAGGACTGAAGAAGCGCCTTGCATTGTTGCTTTGCGGGATCTAAGTTGAGGTTTCAAGGAATTCATTCCTATCGCATAGGAGACTTGCCATGCCTCAGCGTCCCGTCAGTTCCGTCATCGAAGGCAAGTCCTTCGTGGCGATTACACCGTCTACGACCATCCGGCAGGTGGCGCACCTGATGAAATCCCGCCACACCAGTGCCGTGCTGGTTATCGATGCAAAACACCATCTTCTGGGCATTTGCACCGAGCGGGATTTGGCGGTGCGGGTTTTGGCCGAGGATTTGCCGCCTGAGAGTACCCAGGTCGCGGCGGTGATGACCGAAAACCCGGTGGTGATCAAAGCGGACATGCCCTTCGGCCACGCGCTGCACCGCATGTACGAGGGTGGGTTCCGCCATGTGCCCGTGGTGGATGATCAGGGCCGTCCCCTGGGCTTGGTGTGTGCCCGAGATGCCCTCGATCTCGATGCCCTGCAACTCGAGGAAGATCTGGTCCGTCGGGAGGAGATCACTGTCATCCTGTAAGCCCTATCGGGTTGGGCCGTGCGGTGGGCCTTGTCTCCGATGATCCACCAGGCCACCGTTCAGATCCGGACCGCCGGGAGAGGCACCTATTCGATCGACCTCGCCGTGCGGGGCGTGTTAGCGAAATCGGGTTTGGTGCGAGGTGTGGTGCATCTGTTTGTGCAGCACACCAGTTGCAGCCTGATCATCACCGAAAACGCGGATCCGGATGTCCGCCACGACCTCGAGACGCTTGCTGCCGATTGGGCTCCCGACGGGGATCCCCGCTACCGGCATGACCTCGAAGGGCCGGATGACATGGCGGCCCATGCTCGCAGTGTGATCACCCACTCGAGCTTTTCGATTCCCTTTTCGGAGGGGCAGATGCTCCTGGGCACCTGGCAGGGTCTCTATCTTTGGGAGCATCGACGGACGGGCCACCTCCGATCCCTCGTCATCACCGTGATGGGCGATCACCAGTAAATTTTGTCGCCATGGTTATCGGTGGCGGCATGTTGGGGGGAGGGATTCCCACGATTGTCCGGGCATGGCAGCCATGGCTTAATCGTCGGCCAGGGTTACCAAGGTTGCGGGGTCGGGATGGGGCAGCTGGGGTGGATATTCGCGGTTTTCTCAGCGATCGGCTTTTCATTCAAGGCCATTCTCGTGAAATTGGCCTACCGGCATGGGGTGGACGCAGAGACTCTGCTCGCGCTGCGGATGAGCTTCAGCCTGCCCTTTTTCCTCGTGATGGGCTGGCGAGCGCGCAATGTCGAGTCACCCCTGGCCGGCCGGGATTGGGCGGCTCTGTTTGGTCTCGGATTGCTCGGCTATTACCTTGCGAGCTACCTGGATTTTCTGGGGTTGCGTTACATCACGGCGGCTCTGGAGCGGCTGATTCTGTTCCTCTACCCGACCTTGGTGATCGTTTTGTCCGCGGTGTTTCTCCGCAAGCCTGTTACCCGGCGCATCGGGATCGCCCTGGCCTTGTGCTACGCCGGTATCGGTCTGGCGGTGACCCACGACCTTCAAGTGGCGGGCGACCGGTCGGTGGTGGCCTTGGGGTGCCTCCTGGTGTTTGGCAGCGCCGTTTCCTATGCGCTGTACCTGATGGGGAATGGCGAAGTGGTGGTGCGTTTGGGCGCGGCTCGGGTCACGGCGGTGGCGAGCAGCTTTGCCTGCCTGTTGTCCATCGGTCAATTCCTCGTTCTGCGTCCCGCGCATTGGCTGGTGAGCCAGCCTCCCGCAGTCCACGGGCTGGCGCTGGCCATGGCGGTATTCGCCACGGTGCTGCCGGTGTGGCTCCTGGCCGAGGCGATCCGCCGCATCGGCGCAGGCCCGGTCGCCCTCACCAGCAATCTCGGCCCGGTGGGAACCATGCTGTTGGGGTGGCTGCTGCTGGGCGAGGCGATCGGAGGCTCACAGATTCTCGGTGCCACCCTGGTCATCGGCGGGGTCCTGGTCATGGCGCGGCGCTAGGGCGGGGGCGGGGAACTTTTCCGCGACATCGGGTCCTCAAACAGATGTCATCCTTGCTGCGGAGCCCTCATGAGCCCCAAGTCTGTTGAAACCCTGATGGCCGACATCGAATCAACGGCGCCGCTGGATTTTGCGGATCTGTCCATTGGCGAGGAGGACGCGCGACGCCTGATGGCCACCCACTTTTGCGAACTCGACGAGCAACTGAGCGCCCAGGGTCTGGAGGCGGCGGAGCGCCTGGAGGTGATGGCGGCGATCGCGGCCCACACCATGGTGGAGAACATGCTCCTCAATGTGGCACGGCTGCGAGCCTGCGGCCGGCAGGCCGATTTCAGGGCCTGGATGCAGCGGTATGGCCTTGGGGAATGAACGTCAGGTTTTTTTCGGTGCCGGGCCCTTGCGGTCGGCTGGCTTGATTGCCCCGCGTTTTTGTTTGCGGGTGCTTTGGCGCAGGGCACAGTGGAGGGCGCGCCGCGCCCAGGGCGCCATGGCCAATGGGGATTCCAGGGCCGTTTCCGGCGCCGTCCAGTAGCCCATCTGGATGCAACGGCCATCCGGATAGGTGTAACGGAAGGGTTGGCAGCCCTCGGCCTGAAAGCAGGCCTGCTCGTCGTTGTCCACCTTGAGGTAGAGCGTGTTCTGGGCGATCAGGGCAAAGAATAGATCGTCGGAGTAGAAGCCCCAGCCGCCGAACATCGGCCGAGCCCGCAGCCCAGGCAGGCCCGAAAACAGGTCGAGTGCGTGGAGGACCGGCTCCGGAAGGGGCCGGCAAGATCGGGGCAGCGAGGGCATGGCGCCATTGTCCCACCTTCCTCAGAGGTCGGGCGCAATGGCGTGGGGGGCCATGACCGCTGAGGGGCTGGACCGGGACGACAGGTCCGATCCGGCAGGGGCCCGGGCGGCGACGCTCTTGTCCATGCCGCAAGTGGTGAATCTCAAAACGTCTCCCACCCGCAGGAACTGGCCCTCGCGGCGGAGGTAGGCATTCTGGACGCGATAGGCTTCCCCCTCCGTTCTCAGCAGGGCCGCGCAATCCGCGTACATGGTATCGCCGCGCTGGCGGTACTGCAGGACGTGAACGATCTCGTGCACCAGAAACGAGTTGTCGGACGAGTTTTCGAGATCCAGGCTATCGAGATAAAGGATACGCTGGCCGTCGGTGTCAAACAGAGCAACGATCGCACCGCACCCTGGGCTGGCCTCGGGACAGACCAACTGCTGCATGGTGGCCCGGCTGACGGGTTCGATTGGCGGCAGTGCCGCGACGGGGATGGCGGGTAGGCCGGAAAGCTTCACGGCCATGTCGAGCAAAAACGCTACGAGCGAGGGTTCCATGGGGTTCTCCCAAAATGGATAACGCCTCCGCTCCCTATCAGGCGACTGTCGCGCCTTTGGGTGGCCATGGGGCCGACTTACGGGTTGATAGTGGGAATTCTTGGTCCGGGCAGGAAAATTCAATCCCCCCCTTAATATGACTATAGCCCAGGGCTGCTGCAATGCAACAAAAAATGCGGTGCGGCCGCCAGCCGCAGGTGGCGACCGGCGCGCGCCCCGTGGCGGGGCACGCGCGGCATGTTCAGCCGAGGCCGAGACGCCGCACGATTTCCGTGGTGGGGCCGGCCTGGTTCATCGAATAAAAATGCAGGCCGGGTGCGCCGGCGGCGATGAGCTGCTCACACAGGCGGGTGACCACCTCAAGCCCGAAAGCGCGGATGGAGTCGGTGTCGTCGCCAAAGCTTTCCAGCTTGCGGCGCATCCAGCGCGGGATCTCAGCGCCACAGGCGTCGGAGAAGCGGGCGAGTTTGGAGAAGGAGACGATGGGCATGATCCCCGGCACGATGGGCACATGGACCCCAAGGGCCGCGCAGGCGTCCCGAAAATGAAGATAGGCGTCGAGGTTGTAAAAGTATTGGGTAATGGCCGAGTTGGCGCCGGCTTCGACCTTGCGCTGGAAGGCGAGGAGATCGGCCTCCGGACTGCGGGCTTGGGGGTGGTATTCCGGGTAGGCGGCAACTTCAATATGAAACTGATCGCCGGTCTCCTCGCGGATGAAGGCAACGAGTTCATTCGCATAGCGCAGTTCGCCCGGATCGACGACCCCTGAAGGGAGATCGCCCCGCAGGGCGACGATGCGGTGAATGCCCGCCTTCCGGTAGCGCTCAAGAATCAGGCGGATATTGCTACGGGTCGAGCCGATGCAAGACAGGTGCGGGGCGGCTTCGTGACCTTCCTGTTGGATCTCGAAAACGGTCTCGAAGGTGCGGTCCTGGGTCGAGCCCCCTGCGCCGAAGGTGACGGAAAAGAATTCCGGTTGTAACTCGGCCAGCTTGGCTCGGGCACTACGCAGTTTTTCCGCGCCTTCATTCGTCTGGGGAGGAAAAAACTCAATGGAAATAGGCGTGTTCTTTGTCATGGGTGTCGTGGAGCTGAGGGTACCGGTGCGCTAATGTGGTGCGGGGAGGTGGGAGCGCCGGGATTAGTTGGCTTTAATTACTTCGACAGGGTGCGCATAGACGTCTTTGCGCTTGTCGTATAGCGGGATGGTCGTGCCGTTAATGCGGCCATGTTCGAGATCGGCCAGGTCGACCTCGGCGACGACAATCTGCTCGACGTTGGGCGTGCCTTCCGCGGCAATACCGTCGCGGGCAAAGGCAAAGTCCGAGGGGGTGATGATGCTGGCCTGGCCGTAGTGGAGGCCGAGCCCTTCCACCGGCAAGTTGCCGACGGTGCTGGTCATCACCACGAACACCTGGTTTTCAATGGCCCGGGCATGGCAGCAGTAGCGGACGCGCAAAAAACCCTGCCGATCGTCGGTGCAGGAGGGCACGAAGAGAATGTCGGCCCCGGCCTCGCACACCATGCGGGCGAGCTCGGGGAATTCAATGTCGTAGCAAATGAGGATGGCGATTTTGCCAAAGGGCGTGTCGAAGAGGCGCAGTTGATCGCCGGCGTCGGTGTTCCATTTCTCGCGCTCCCAGCGGGTGCGGTGGATTTTGTCCTGCTCGAAAATCTCGCCGCCGGGCGTGAAGTAGTAGGCGGTGTTGAGCAGGCGTCCGTCGTCGCGCAGGGTCGGATGGCTACCGCCGATGAGGTGCACGTTCCACTGGGCAGCGAGTTCCCGCATCAGGTCCTTGTAGCGCCGCGTGTAGTCGTTCATGTTCCGCACCGCCTCGCGCACGTCGGTGGTGTCCATGAAGGAGAGCAGTTGGCTGGTGAAGATCTCAGGCAGCAGCACGAACTGCGGCCTGTAGTCCCCCGCGGCCTTCATGATGAACCGGACCTGATTCTCGAAGCCGGACCAGTCGTGAATCTGGCGTAACAGGTATTGAACCGCAGCGATGCGCACAATCATAACGGGATCTCCTTCGGGATGATGGTGGGTTGATCGGGGTCGTAATCCGGGTTGAGCCAGACGATGATCGACGCGTGCCCGCAGGATTCCTTGTCCTCGGGCAGGTAGTCCTCCAGTACGCCGCAGAAGTCGAAGCCTTCGTGCAGCTGGAAATTCAGCACCGAATCCTTCAGATCGCCCCACACCACCTTCTGGGCGTAGGACTGGGGCGTCAAGGTCGCGGCATGGACGTGATAGCCGGGCAGGCGCCCGCAGGCAATGATCCGCTTCAGGTTCATTGCCCGGCAAAGTGTGCGGCGGCCTTCGTACAGCAGGTGGCCGGCCCCCGTTCCGCGCGCCTCCGGCGCCACGAACACTTCCGCGCCATAGAGCGTCCTGCCGGTCGGGGTGTGGTTCTCGAAGGTGCCGGCACCGGTGATTTCCTTCCAGGTGTGGGAATCCGCCCAGTCGTCCCACAGCACGATCAGCGAACTGGCGCAGCCGATCAGGCCGTCTTCATTTTCAGCCACGAGCTGCCCCTGCGGGAAGACGTCGAGCTGTTCAGCCAGCTTGCGCCGGCCCCAGGGCGGAATGGCGGGATAGACGCGAGCCTGGAGCTTGATGAGCGCGGGAATGTCCTCCGGCCGGGTATGACGCACGCGAGTGTTTGGCATGGTCCCTCCGATGGGGTGGAGACCGGCGGCATCCGGATGCGTACCGAATTCCGCCGGCTGGGCAGGCCACTCCGGGTCAGTAACGATAATGCTCCGGCTTGTAGGGCCCCTCTTTGGGTACTCCTATGTAGGCGGCCTGGGCGTCAGAAAGTTCTGTGAGCATCACGTTCAGCTTCCGAAGTTGCAGCCGCGCCACTTTCTCGTCCAGATGTTTTGGCAGGGTGTAGACGCCAACCGGGTAGTCCGCAGTGCGGGTAAACAACTCGACCTGGGCGATGGTCTGGTTGGCGAACGAGGACGACATCACGTAGCTTGGATGGCCGGTGGCGCAACCGAGATTCACCAGGCGGCCCTTGGCCAGCAGGATGATGCGGTTGCCCGAGGGCAGGGTGATGTGGTCGACCTGCGGCTTGATCTCTTCCCACGGATAGCCCTCGATGGAGGCGACGTTGATCTCCGAGTCGAAGTGGCCGATGTTGCAGACGATGGCGTTGTGCTTCATCTTGACCAGGTGGTGATGGTCGATGACGTGGAAGTTACCGGTCGCCGTGACGAAGATGTCCGCCTTGTCGCAGGCCTCGTCCATGGTCACCACGCGGTAGCCTTCCATCGCCGCCTGCAGGGCGCAGATCGGGTCGATTTCGGTGATCCACACCTGGGCCGACAGGGCGCGCAGGGCCTGGGCGGACCCCTTGCCGACGTCGCCATAGCCGCACACCACGGCGATTTTGCCGGCGACCATCACGTCGGTGGCGCGCTTGATGCCGTCGACCAGGGATTCGCGGCAGCCGTACAGGTTGTCGAATTTGGACTTGGTGACCGAATCGTTGACGTTGATCGCCGGGAACTTGAGTTCGCCGCGCTCGTGCATCTGGTACAGGCGATGTACGCCGGTGGTGGTTTCCTCGGTGACGCCCTGGATCTTGTCGAGACGGGTGGAGTACCAGGTCGGGTCAATCTTTAGCTTGGCGCGGATGCTGGCGAAAAGCACAGTGGCTTCTTCGCTGTCCGGCTTGTCGAGCACCGACAGATCCTTCTCGGCGCGGGCGCCCAGATGCAGCAGCAGTGTGGCGTCGCCGCCGTCGTCGAGGATCATGTTCGAATAGCCACCGTCGGTCCATTCGAAGATGCGGTGGGTGTAGTCCCAGTATTCCGGCAGCGATTCGCCCTTGACGGCGAAGACCGGGATGCCGGCGGCGGCGATGGCGGCAGCGGCGTGGTCCTGAGTCGAGAAGATGTTGCACGAGGCCCAGCGGACTTCGGCGCCGAGGGCGGTCAGCGTCTCGATCAGCACGGCGGTCTGGATGGTCATGTGCAGCGAACCGGTGATGCGGGCGCCGCGCAAAGGCTGGGTTTTCGCGAATTCCTCGCGAATGGCCATCAGGCCCGGCATTTCGGTTTCAGCGATGGTGATTTCCTTGCGGCCCCAGGCGGCCAGCTTGAGGTCCGCCACGACGAAGTCGGCGAATTGATCAGCCACGGTGTTCATGAAGGCTCCTTGAACAAGAGCCGGGGGGAAGGGGCAGGAGAGGCGCTCACCCAGATTCCCAAACCCGGCGGGGTTGGTCAGGTGAGCGCAGTTGGTACTCCGCCCGGGGGCGGCTTCCGAGCCTGGGGCCGATTGCCTCGCAGCGCTCCTCGGAAAGTGGACATTATATCGACCGCACCTGGAAAAAGTGCAGCTTGACTGTCGGGGGGCGAGCGTGAGGGCGGCTCGACTTGCTGCATCGCGCCGAGTGGCGGCCGGTCTCGCGGGTTTTCAGCGCGGACGAGCGCTGCAAAAAAATGCCCCCGACACGGATCGTGCCGGGGGTGCAGGGAGCGCTTAGCGGGAAATCGAATCCGACGTTTCAGTGTTGGCAGCGCTGTCGTACGAGTAACCGGATTTGCTGATGCCGGTAACGGTAAAGGTGTAGGTGCCGCGCTTGCTCGTGGAGGAGGACAGGAAGGTCGCCTGACCGGTGGAACTGGTGGTCCCCGAGGCATTACCCGCGACGAGCCCACTCCACTGTCCGGTGACCGCGGCGCCGCTCACGGCTACGCCGTTGACGTCGACTACAGTGACGATGGCCTTCGCCTGGTACGACCGACTCTTGGCGACGAGGCTCATCCCGATATTGGCAACATGGGCGGTCACGACGGGGGCCGTCACGGTCACTGGCACCTGGGCGGTGGCGCTTCGTCCGCTTGGGTCCGTGACGCGCAGGATTGCGGTGAAATTCCCCGCCGAGTTGTATCCATGGGCGGGATTTGGAGTGCTGGCATGGGCGGACCCGTCGCCGAAATCCCAGTCGTAGGTGAGGCTGCCGCCGTCTGGATCGGAGGAGCCCGCGCTGGAAAATTGCACGATGAGCCCGACTGTGCCGGAGGTCGGTGAACCCGCGGCGGCCGCGATGGGCGCTTGCCCCGCGCCACTTTCGATTGCACTGCCGGAGAGTGTGTAGGCCCCGAGGCTTCCGTAATCGGAATAGCCGGTCGACACGGTCCCTTTGCCAATGCCGTCCACCAGGACATAGTAGGTCCCGGCTTCGGCCAAGGTCGCGGTAATCGTCGCCGCCAGGGCATCAGTGGGATTGGCGCTCGCCACGAGTCCGCCAGTGGCGTTGTAGAGCTTGGCACTGACGTCGAGGTTGGGGCCTCGGGCGGCCGGCGTGACGGTCAGCGTAAGGGGGCCGGCGCCGGCGTCGAAGGAGAACGCATCCACGTCGGTTCGGGTGCCAATCACCCCAGAACCGTCGAGGCTCATCACGCCATCGGCCGTACTCGTGGTAAGGGGCGTAGCGTTGCTGAGAGTGTCGCCATGATCGTCAGCCCGCAAAGGGGCACCGGTGGTCTGGATGACCTGGAAGTCGTCTTGGGTCTGGGTGGCGTAGGCGTATTCGCCCTTGCTCCATTGCACCAGGTTTTGGTAGTAGCCCACCCCCATGATGGGCGCCCAGCCGGTCTCGCCGCTGCCATGGCCCGTGTAGTAGCCCACGTTAGTCGTGCCGTTGTTATAGCCGTCGTGGCTGAGCCCGAGGTTGTGGCCGGCTTCGTGAGAGATGGCCTCCGCAACGTATTTTTCGTTGCCGCCGCCTAGACTGTCGAAGAAAACCCAGGCGGGTTTGTAATAGGTCCCGACGTCGTCGAAGATTCCCACATAGGCGAACCCGCCACAGCCGCACGAGGAACCCGTGGCGGCCGTCCAGTCCCGAGTGACGATGACCCGGGTGCCAAACGTATCGTCGCTGCTGGTGCTGCGGGTCAGTGCGTCGGCTGAGGGCTCCTCGGTCGTTACGTCCACGTCGAAGGGCGCGTAGTCCTCGGATACCCGCTGCCAAATATACTGGATGCGTTCCAGTTCCGCCGTGCTGAGGCCGGTGACTCCATCGACATCAAAGGGCTGGGCGTTGATGGTGGATAGGCCGTAGGAGGCGTTCCAGGCCGTCCCGCTGATCACTGCACCACGGAAATCCAGGTAGATCACGCGCTTGGCGCCGGGTCGGCTGTGCAGGAAAAAGGTCTGATCGACGGGAACGAGGGCTTCTGCGCTGACTGTGGCGCTGCCTCCAGCGGTGGTGCCGTCTTCAATCTCCGGGTTCTCATCGACGTAGAACAGGCGACCCTTCCGGTCGATTCGCGCGCGCTGATCCTGGCGCAGTTCCCGGCTCAATTCGGCGGCGGACTTCCCATACCATTGGGCGACGGCGGAGAGTCGGCTGCCCAGGGCCTGGATGGCGCCCTCGCCCTGAGCGGCGTGTTCGAGACTGACGTCTGGGAAGGCGCGCAGGGTCCGCTGCGGGGTGCGGGCGGGGTCGGCGGCCAGCGCCTGAGATCCAAATGTGGCGAGGAGCACTGCCGCCATCGCGCTCAGGGTTACCTGATGTCGTGCGCTATTGACCCCTTGGCGGGATCCCTTGCCCTGAGCGCCCTTGCCGAAATTCCCAATTCCCATTTGCCTGCCTCCGCGTTGCCGAATCAATTCTGCGAGGGGGATGCACCTCGCCCGTCAACGAGCTACTCGGAAAAGGGATGGGAACGCGCAAGACAACCTGGCGACCGTACCGAATCGGGTTAGGCCCATGGCTTTGCGTCCCCGGCTTTCACCGGGTTTGCCCGGGATTTCCTTGGATACCCATCCAGGGAAACCCCCGCCCTGTGATCGGGCGGTGAGATGCTAACGGTCTGTCTGGCTTAGGCTTGAGAAAAAATTTGCAAGAAACTATTCGCCCGCGACGTCCGTCCGTCCCGTGGGGGCCGGGGATGCCGGTTCAGAGTTGGCGGCTGGCTCTGCGGCGGATGGATCGCGGAGCGGTCTGCAGGCTTCCCGGTCGGGGGCATGCATCCACGCCTCGGCCAGGGTGTAGGTGACGGCAAGGACGATGGGGCCGACAAAAATGCCCACCAGGCCAAAGCCGAGCAGGCCACCGATCACCCCTGCGAAGATCAGCGGCAGTGGAAGATCTGCGCCCATGCGGATGAGGAAGGGGCGGAGAAAGTTGTCCAGGCTGCCCACTACCAGGGCCCAGATCACCATGGCGATGGCCCAGCCAGTATCGCCGCGCCAGTACAGCCAGCCCGCGGCGAGAAACAATACCGGGGCCGCGCCGATCTGTGCGACGGCCAGAATGAACATGATCGCGGTGAGCACCACCGCCAACGGAATACCTGCCACGCCCAGCCCCACCCCGGCAATGAGGCTCTGGATCAGGGCGGTGACCACAACGCCGAGGGCAACGCCGCGGATGGCTTGTCCGGCGAGCTCCACGGCTTCTTCGCCATGATTTCCTGCCAACCGCCTGGCAAAACACAACAGGGTTTCCGCCGCCGCCTCACCCTGGGCGTAAAGCAGGGCCGAAATGACCACGGTGAGGAGAAACTGGGCCGCCATCAGGCCAATGCCCCCGGCCTCGATGGCCACCCAATGGGCCACGTCCTTGGCGTAGGGGGCGATCCGCCGGGCGAGCTCCTTTGGCCCCGAATCGGCAATGTCCTGCCACATCGCCGCGGCCCGTTCGCCCACCACCGGGATCTGGGCCAGCCAGTCCGGCGGGTGGGGCAATTCGATGATTGCCAACCCCTGCGCCCAGCCGGCCATTTCGTTGGCATTGGAAACCAGGGCGTCGATGGCGAAGCCGAGGGGGACGAGGAAGACCAGCAATAGCAGGACCGTCATCACCGTCACCCCAATCCAGCGCCGGTTCCACGCCCGGGCCTGAACGCGCAGCATCATCGGCCAGGTGGCGACCACGACCATGGTGGCCCAGATCAGGGCCGGCAGAAAGGGACGGAGAATCCAGCCCGCGGCGCCGATGATGCCCAGGATGAAGAGTACGGCGAGGGTGGTGCGGGGAAGATCGAGGGCGGGGCGGCCCGGCAGGGGAGTCATGATGGCAGCCGACGGACGAAAATATTCGCCAATCATCGCATGGCGCTGGCCTGCGGGGGTCAGGGTTTGATGAGGCCGTAGAGGCCCTTGGCCAGGGCCGCGGGGTCGGGATTGAAGGCAAGCTGGATCGACTGGGAGCGGTTGTAGGCGCGTACCGTCGCGTTCAGCGTGAGGCCGCCGCCGGAAAGGCTGTCCACGGCGGAATTGAGGGCGAGCCGCTCGATCTGGAGGATGCCAATCTGCTCGACCTGCCGAAGAACGCCTTCGGCCACCCCGACCGCCTTGTCCGCCGCCGTGTTGGCTTTGACGCGGAACTGGATCTTGCCGTGGAGGTCGGCGATCCTCGTCCGGGCTGCGACCAGCGTCTGGCGCTGGGCGCCCAGGAGGTCGAGGGTCACGGTTCGGGTGCGAAGTGGATTCCAGAAGCTCGGGTTGGGCACGTTGAAGCGAATCTGCGTTGCCGTCAGGGCGACCTCCAGAAGTTTCTTGAGGTTGTCCCAGTTCATGCGATTCCACTGGGCGGCAAGGCCGTCGCGGAGATTGATGATCGCCTGGCGCGCCGAGTTGTACAGGCTCTGGGCGATCCGGCGTTCAACCCAGCTGCGGCTGTTAAAGACTTGAGCCATGACGCTCAGGGCCATGTTGCAACCGCGCAGGAAGCCGGTCTTGAAATCGTCCCAACTGAGGACCGCCCCATTGAGGGCGCGGAGGCTCTCTGTCAGGTCACGCCGGGCGTCGTCAAGGGCCGAGCGGGCGGCATCCAGGGCCGTCGCCGACCAGATTGTTCAAAGGCTGGAGTACGAGCTTGAGGAAGGCCGCATCGAATTCGATGCCCACCGAAAATCGGGCGCGGTAGAACTCGGCGATCTGCCCCCGGGCGGTAAGCACACAACCGGCTCCCTGGGCTGCGCCGCCGATGCGGAGGGCGAAGGTGCCGGCGCTGAAACTCATCTCGGCGCGGCCCGTGAGAAAACCGTTCCCCAGGCGTGCCTCGCCGGCAATGGAGAAGGCGGGCAGATCGCGGGCCGAAAGCTGGAGCGTCGCCTCCCCGGCGAGGGTGATTATCCGCGGGATGTCGATGAGCCGGATGGCGGTGGCCAGGACCAGTGCCTGCCCCCGGTAGCCCAGTTCGAAGCTCTGCCGGGAGGCGCCGTCGAACCAGGCGAGGTCAATGGCCAAGCCCGTCCGGCCACTGGGGAGCCGTCCGACGATCAGCAGGGCCGCGAGGGCAGATCCTCCGCCCAAACCGAGGTCGAAGCTGACCTGGAGTTTCTCGTTGGTGACGAGAAGCTCGGCTTCGAGGTCGAGAATTCGGGCGCCGAAGAGGGCCAGGGATTGATGGCCGCGAATGCGGTAAAAAATTTCGGCAGGGTTGAGGGTGAGGTCGCCGCCCAGCTTCAGTTCCAGCACCGAAGGAATGGCGCCAGTGAGGCGAAAGCCGGTCTGGAAACCCCCGGAGCGGGTCAGCGCCAGGCCAAAGCGGGCCTGGAGTACCGTGAGCCCGGCGATCTCCCACCCGCCGCCCAGGAGCACGACGAAGCCTTTGCGGTAGGCGGGCGCCTGGGCGGCGCTGGGCAGGGCATCCAGGACATCCTGGGCATCCAGTCTGGCGAGCCGCTGCCGGCAGGCCGGATCGGGGAGCAAGGTGCCGGTGAACTCCGGCTCGGTGGTGATGCACCAGGCGGCGCTGAGTTTCATCGGGCCGAAGTGCGCGGCCACCTCGTTCACGCGGATCCAGGTCGGGTGCTGAGGAGGGCCCACCTTGAGGGGGACGGCCTCGATGACATAGCCTGCGTTGCCCGTCTTGAAGGCATCGAGGACCCGGGCGAGGCTCCCATAGACATCGAATTCCGGCAGCGGATCCTGCAGCCCCAACGTTGCTCCCCCCAGGAAGGCCGGGAGGGACAGGGTGTTGCGGCCAATCGTCAGATCCAGGGGCAATCCCGCTGGCTGGGGGTGGGTGTGGAGGAGATAGTCGGGCTCCGAAAAGAACGCCATCAGATCCCCCAGCAGGGCCAGATAGGCCGCCGGCCCGGGGTCCGGGTAGGGGAAATGCCAGTGGGCATCAAGGCGCAGGCCCAGCAGGTCGCGGTATTCCCAGCCCAGGTGGCGGTAAAAGAGCGGAACGGGCAGCGGTGTCGCGGCGGGGATGACGAGGTGGGTGTCCTCCAGGAAGAACCGGTTCGAGAGGTCCCGGCCGGGCACCCCCGCCAGCACCGCGGTGAGGCTGATGAGGTCGAAGCGGTCGATGTGACCATCCACCTCGGCCAGGAAGAGCCCGCCCCCCAGCTTCTGGCCAATGGCCAGCTTGCGCAGCGAGATCCCCACCAGTTCGGGGAGCGGGGCCATGCTGGGCACGATGAGCCGCAGGGCTTCTTCGCTGTCCGTGCGCAGGGCAAAACGGGTGCCGCCCCCGGTGCCATCCACCTCGATCTCGAACTGGAGGAAGCGGGGAGGCGTGAGGTTGAGGTAGTCCCGCATCCGCGTGGGGAGACGATCCATGGCGGCGAGGAGGGCGCCCAACACCTTCTCCAGCATCTCGCTGAGGGTGGGGCTGAGGCGGCCGAGGACCTCGGGGCCGAGGAGCTGCCGAACCTGTTGGTGGAGGTTCGGGCTCGTCAGGTCCACACCGCGCAGTGGCAGGGAATCGGGCACCAGATCGAGGGCGGCGGCAGGCACCCCGGCCCGCGCGAGGACCCATTTGAGGGGCCGCAGGGGCAGGCGCGGATCGCGCTGGATCTCGACCCCGCCCGCAGCCCGCCAGCGCCCCGCGGCAAAGGCGAATTCCGGTACCTGGAAGGCAAAGCGGCCGTAGTCCCCCAGATCCCAGTCCGACCAGGCGGTGCCGTCTTCCCGGACCCGCAAGCGGAGGGCCTTGAAGGGGGAGCTTGGCGGGCGCAGGCGCAGCAGCAATTGTCGGCCCAGCACCAGGCGCAGGTCGAAGGCGTCATTGAGGAATTCGACGTTGGCGCGCCCGTCGGGCCGCTTGCCGAAGACGGTGTTCAGGGCGTAGGGCAGACCGACGTGGAGATCCGCCGCCAGTTCAGGGTATTGCCCCACCTCCAGGGCGATGCGGGTGAGGGTCAGGGTCGGACGCCCCAGGGACCAGCGCCCCGCGGCACCGAAATCAAAGGCCAGTTCGGGGAAGGTCGGCTGCCACTCGGGCGGTACGTCGAAGGCGAGTTCCGCCCCGGACCGCGCGAGGCGAAAAGCCCCGGTGAGGGAGTCGGGGAGGTAGGCCGTCAGCAACTCGGGCAGGGCGATGATGGCGAGGGTCGCGGCGGCCTCGATGGACCACGGGTCCTGGCCTCGCCCCGGGCGGGAGGCGAAGCGAAACGCCAGCTCCCCCAGGGTCAGCCGGAGGCGGGGCGCGGCGGGGATGTCGGGGAGCAGCGGAATCTCCGGGATTTCTGGTGCGGCGAAGCTCAGGGCGAGTTGCGGGCCGCCCTGACTGGGTTCCAGCGCCAGACTCCCCCGTGCGGCGAACACGCCGGGCACGGTGAGCGCCGCTTCGCCGCCGATCCCCCAGCGGTAGCCTCGCGCATCGCCGTCAGCCTGACCGACGCTGAGGGCGAGGGGCCCCAACTGAAGCTGGGTTGCACCGGGAATGGGGAGGGCGACGGCGTGGCGGTGGCGTAGGAATAGGCCATGACCGTCGCCCAGGCGATCGATGGCGGCTTCCAGGGAAAACGTTTGATCCAGAAGGGTAAGGGTCACCTCGCCATCGAGTCGCCAGGCGGTGCCCACGGCAAATCCGGCCGCCAGGCGATGGCAGGCCAGGGAGACCCCATCCGCCAGTTCGACCCGCCCGTCGAGAATGAAATCGCATTCCACCTCGGTGGGCGACCCGCTGCGCAGGCGCAGCTTTGGCTGGTTGATCTGCAGGTCCGGATGGGCCCCGGCGGGGAAGGCAAAGCTCGCGTCGGTCGCCAGGGTGAGCTCCCAGGCGCCGCTCTTCCGCTCGAAGGTGAGGCGGGCCGTGGAGAGGTGGATATCGGCAATCCCCGCCGGCAGGGGGATGTTGAGCTCCGCCGCCAGACCCGCGAGATCCGCGGTGACGCCCGCCGTGAGGGTGAAGTCCCCCGCGGAGGTCAATTCGACCGCGATATCGGAGAACACCAGTGCCGGCAGGGACGCCGCACCGGCGCCGATCAGGGCCGTTGCCAGATCCGCGAGACTCAGCCGATCGGCGTGGAGGGCGAAGCTTGGCCGTCCTTCGATCGCGGCGTTCACCCGGGCGATCCGCTCCCCAATCCTGCAGAGGCCGGAAACCGCCGCCCGGGACGGGCCAGTGGCGGAGTGGGCCAGCCTGAAGCGTAGGTCCTCCATCGCCAGGGTGGCACCGGCGGTGGGAAGGGGCCAGGTGCCGGTGCAGACGCCCTCCAGGGAAAAGCGCGCCTCCCCAGGGTCGAGGTCGAGGAGCAGATCCCCGAGGGCCAGGTCTGGCAGATTTTCCACGCTGGGCAACCAGCGCTCGAGCAGGGCGCCGAGCTTGAGGTCGCCGGCCTCGGGAGCCAGTTCGCCGTGGAGGGCGAGGCCAGGCACGGCAGCACTCACCGAAAAGGCAATGCCGCCGAGGCGCAGGTCGGCGTCCAGGGTGGCCTGGAAGGTCTGGCCTGGCTTGCCGGGCTGCAGCAAGAAGCCGGCAAGCCGCAGATCCTGCAGATCCGCCTGACCGTCGATCAGGGTCCAGGTCGTCGGGAAGTCCAGACTCAGGGCCAGCCAATGAACCCCCACCGGGTTCAGGCTCAGGGCTGCCCCGAGACTGGCGAACCGGACCTGTCCGGCCTGGCGTAGGGCAGGGGGCAGGGCGTCGGTCAGCGAGTCCAGTCCCAGGGCCTCGGCGAGATCGGTCAGGGTCAAATCCGCCGGCGGGGTGAAGCGCCCCTGCAGGACCAGCGCGCTGCGGTCTCCGCCCAGGGGAAGCTCGGCGGTGAGGGCCAGGGTGAGCGCAGCGCCCAGGCGAATCTGGCCCGCCACCTCGATGGTCGCGACCGGTGACGGGGTCCAGCGGGAAAGATGGCTGGTGAGTTTCAACGCGCCGGCTTCCACCGCAACGGCACCGATTTGCAGCGTCAGGGGAATCGGCGCGGCCAGGCGCACCACCGGGGTGGGCGAAAGGTCATGGATCGACCCGGAGATGCGCATCGTCGGAAGTGCCCCGGTGAGTGCGCCCAGGGGGGCGAGGGTCGGGTCGAGGAGATCCAGGGTCCCCTCGAAGCTGAGGCCCCGAGGGAGGTTATCTCCCGGGTGGGAGGCGAGCACCAGCGTGGCGTCGGAGAAGGCGAGGGCGTCCAGGGGGGAGGCTGGCGGTGCGCCCAGGGTCAGGGGGGCGTCGGGGCTGCCCGGCAGGTCGGGAAAGCTGTCCCGAAAGTGCCAGCCCGGCGCGGGGTGGGCTGTGAGCAGCAGGTGGGGCTCGCCCTGGTCGACCCAGATCCGGGCGGTGAGCGGGGTGGCCGCCAAGCCCAGGATGGGGCCCGCGCCCTGCAGCAGGAAAGCATCCCCTTCTTCCGCGAGGGTGGCCCCGGCGAATTGGAGCTCGGTGGCGTCGAGGGCGGTGGCGACCAGCTCCGTCCAACCGGCGTCGGCCAGCAGGGCGGCGTCCAGGAGGAAGTGGGACCCGTCGTGGCTCGCGTTGAGGCGGTCACGGAGTTGGGCGATGTCCATCGGCTCGACCTCCTGGCGGCGATCAGTAGGCGTTGCGGGAGTCGGGGTCGAGGAGTTCGTAGTACTCCTCGCTGAAAAAGCTGTAGATCTGGAATTCGACGTCGCGACGGATCACGATGGCGTACATGCGCTGGCGTCGGGTGCGCTGGAACCAGCCCGGATGACCTTCCAGGAGCAGCCAGACGGCGCCGCGCTGTTTGACTTCGACCTCGAACTGCGCGGTGAGGCGCATGGGTCCGTCGCCCTCGTCCTCGCCGAGCAGTTCGAGGAGCGCTGTGGTGATGAGGCTCTCGGTGCCGGGGGCGCGATCGGCATAGCCGTCGAGGAGACTTCGCAAGTTCTGCCGGCTGGCCAGATCGCGCTCGAGGAACAGGTCGGGCGAATCATCCTGTGGTGCGCGACCGAGGATGTGCACCATCAGAGGCAACTGAGGCATGGGCTTGCGAAGCAGTTCGGGGTGTAGCGCGAGGCCAGCGGGACGGCGCCCCCACGACCCCTGCCAAAGGGCGAGGGCAGAATCGAGGGGCAAGGGGGCCGGCGGTCGCGGGCCATCGACACAGTAGGTGTCCACCCAGAGACGATGGCGCAGATCCATGGCGAAGGTCTCGCTCACCACCGCCACCGACAGTTCGAGGTCGGTGTAGAGGCTGCGTCGCATGCAATTGGCGGAGCCGATGGCGCACCATTCGTCGTCGATGAGGGTGACCTTGGCGTGCACGGTGGTGCCTTCCCAGGCATAGAACGCGATGTTTTCCAGGGTCTCCCGGGGAAGGCCGCGGATCAGATGACGATCCAGGGCTTCCCGCAACACGCTGTCTTGCGGTTCGTCGAAGGGGTCGATGCCGTAGAGGAGAATGACCTTGAGAGTGGGGACTTCCAGCAGCCGGAGGTTGATCCAGTCCATTACCTCGGCGCTGTAAAAGCTTTGGTCGGCGATGAAGACGTAGCGGCGCGCGGCCGCGATAGCGCGACGCAGAACATCCCGGAATTCGAACAGTCCGTTCGGCGCGAAGGAAAGCGGTGGGCGCTCGAATTGGGTGAGGTTCTGGAGGACCCGGCGCACTCCGGGGCTGACCGGCAGGCGCGCGCTGTCCTGTGCATACACCATGCGGGGAACCGTGCGCAGCGACTGGACGTGGGTGTCCCCCGGAGGAATGAGCAATGGTGCGACCCGATCGGGTATCCGAGGGGTCTCCTGGAAGTGGGAGGGAATGGCCTCGCCGTCGAGGTAAAAGGTCTCGACTTTGCGCTGCACCTGCTCGTTCCAGAGCTGCTGGAAATGGCGATAGGCGGATTCCGCCGACGGGCCTTCGACACGCACGCCGACATCGTGCCAAGTCGGCTCAAGGCGGTTGGCGACCGGATCCAGCCCGCCGAGGTAGGCCTGCATCCGTTGACCGTCGCCGCACACAAAGCACTTCAGGTGGGCGCCGCCGAGGGGGTGCGCCAGGAGGTTGAGGATGGCAGTGCGGGCCAAGGCCGGGTTGTCGCGCAAACGCTGGGTGCTGAGGAGGGTCTGGCCATTGGTATCCCGGAATCCTGCCCGCTCGGCCAGGTCCTCCTGGGTGGTGGCGTAGGGCATGCACCAGCTCATCACCCGCACGTCGCACCCCATGCCGGCGAGGGCCTTCAGCCGGGTCAGAAGGGCCTCGCCATCGACTTCAAAAGGTTCCAGGGCGTATTTGCCGGACCAGTCCACCTCCCAGCGCAGGGGAATCCGGCCGAAGGTCACCTTGCCGTCGAATTCCGCCAGGCCGAGCCACCAGGCGGACAGGTAGAAGTAGCGGTCGGGGGCGTCGGAATTGATGAGCGCATCAATCTCATCCTGCATGGCCGCGAAATACGCGGGGCCATTGATGAGGGCTTCGATCCGGTTGCCGGGGGTGAGGGGCGGGCGGTCTGCAGCGGACGGATCATCCCCCACGTACTTGCGGATGAGATCTTCGATGGGCGTGGCCACGTCTTCTCCTCCCGGGCTGGCGGTCGTTGCCCGGGGCCACTGTTGCGGAGCCTCAAACGGGCGACGAAATTACCCTAACATAGCTTGAGGGAATATTTCCGCCAATATGAAAAGGTGTCTCCGAATCCGCCTGGGTCGGGTTGCCTCCCGGCCGGGGAAAAGCGGGATACAGAGGGGCCGACGCGCTTAGCGCGGCGTGCGCCCACGCCGGAAACGGCGCGGCTTGTTCGTGGGCGGAGGATTGGCCGGAGCGTCGGGCAGGACGGGGAAGTGGGGGCGCGGCCGGGGCCGCATTTTTTCCGCGGCGACCTCCAGGGCGTAGAGGGTGCCACCGGTGTACAGCCAGATGCCGACCCAGGCGGGTTGCGGGGCATTGCCATCCCAAGTGAGCTGGCGATTCGACGGATGCATGTACTTGACCGGAGGCGGAGGCGGCGGCGGTGGGGGTTCGGGGGGCGGCTCGGGTTCCGGCGCCTCGTCGCTGGCCGCTGGCTCGTCTTCAGCGATTTCGTCGAACGCTTCCGCGGGGGCCTCCGCTTCCTCCTCAGCCTCGTCGTCCGGCTCGACCACGTCAGGGGCGGGCGCAGCTTCGCTTTCTTCGGCCTCGCGAGCCTGAACCTCGGCGCGGACCCGGGCGAGAAGTTCGATCAGGGCTTCGAGGGTGTAGTCGGCGAGTTCCACTATGGCGCGCATTGTGAAATGAGGCTGCCATCTTGCCATGGCTTGCGTTGCCTGGGGTTGCTCCGCAGCGAGATGTTGTCGGTTTGGTGGCGCCGCGCGCGAATTTTTCGACGATGAATTCTCGTCGCCCGCGGGTTATGCTGCCGGCCACTCAATCAATTAGACGTGTGGGAGACAGTCATGCCAGGTTTGTTGCCGGAGGTGGACCCCGAAGGTTTGCTCGAATATTCGGTGGTTTATACCGATCGGGCCCTCAATCACATGTCCCGCCGCTTTCAGGGCGTCATGAACGATATTTCCCGGGTCCTGAAGCAGGTCTATGGCGCCCGCTCCGCGGTGGTGGTGCCCGGGAGCGGGACCTTCGCCATGGAGGCGGTCGCCCGCCAGTTTGCCACCGGCAAGCGGTGCCTGGTGATCCGCAATGGGTGGTTCAGCTATCGCTGGAGTCAAATCTTCGACATGGGGCAGATTCCCAGCGAGACCCGGGTGCTCAAGGCCCGTCAGCTTGAGCCGGGTCATCAGATGCCCTTCGCTCCAGCTCCCATCAACGAAGTGGTGGAGTCGATCCGCAGTTTCAAGCCCGACCTGGTGTTTGCTCCCCACGTGGAGACGGCTTCCGGCATGCTGTTGCCGGAGGATTACCTGCGGGCGGTGGCCGACGCCGTGCATGAGGTCGGCGGCCTCTTCGTGCTCGATTGCGTGGCCTCCGGCACGCTCTGGGTCGACATGGCCGCGGTGGGCGTCGACATCCTGGTGAGCGCGCCCCAGAAGGTGTGGAGCGGGTCGCCTTGCTGCGGGCTGGTGACCCTGGGCGATGCCGCGCGGGCGCGCATTGACGCCACTACCAGCACCAGCTTTGCCTGCGATCTGCGCAAATGGTTGCAGATCATGGAAACCTTCGAGCAGGGTGGGCATGCCTACCACGCCACCATGCCGACCGATGCGTTGGCGAAGTTGCGGGACGTCATGCTGGAAACCGAGCGTTTTGGCTTCGAGCGGGCCCGGGCCGAGCAGCTTGAGCTGGGGCGCGAGGTACGTGGACTTCTGGCCCGGCGGGGCTTCAAGAGCGTCGCAGCGGCGCGCTTCGAAGCCCCCGGGGTGATCGTGAGCTATACCGACGACCCGGAGATCCAGACGGGCAAAAAGTGGCTGGCCCAGGGCATCCAGACCGCCGCGGGGGTGCCCCTCCAGTGTGACGAGCCAGCGGATTTCCGCAGCTTCCGCATCGGGCTCTTCGGCCTCGACAAGCTCCAGAACATCTCCCGGACCGTGAACACCCTGGAAGACGCCCTGGATCGGATTCGCTGAGCCGCGTCGCCCCCGTGGCCCCCACTTCCATGCCCCCCATCATCGACATTTCCGGCCTCTCCAAGACCTACGCCACCGGGTATCAGGCCTTGACGGGTGTGGACCTGCAGATCCGCAAAGGCGAGATCTTTGCGTTGCTGGGGCCTAACGGGGCGGGAAAGACCACGCTGATCAGCATCCTGTGCGGGATCGTGCGGCCGACGGCGGGGACGGTGCGGGTGGGCGGGCACGACATCCTGCGGGACTACCGTGCCGCCCGGGCCCTGATCGGCCTGGTGCCCCAGGAACTCACCACCGATGCCTTCGAGAGCGTCTGGGCCACGGTGTGCTTCAGTCGGGGCCTCTTCGGCAAGCCGCCCAATCCCGCCCACCTGGAGGAGGTCCTGCGCCAGCTTTCCCTTTGGGAGAAGCGGCACAGCAAGATCATGACCTTGTCGGGGGGGATGAAGCGGCGTCTCCTCATCGCCAAAGCCCTTTCCCATGAACCCCGCGTGCTGTTTCTCGACGAGCCCACCGCCGGCGTGGACGTGGCTTTGCGTCGGGATATGTGGGCTTTGGTGCGGCGCCTGCAGGCTGACGGCGTCACCATCATTCTCACCACCCACTACATCGAAGAAGCCGAGGAGATGGCGGACCGGGTCGGGGTGATCAACAAGGGCGAGATCGTGCTCGTCGAGGACAAGGCGGCCCTGATGCGCAAGCTTGGCAAGAAGCAACTGACCCTTCAGCTGCAGGCGCCCCTCGCGGAGTTGCCCCCGGCTTTGATGCGCCATGGGGTGGAACTCGCCAAGAGTGGGGAGGAGATCATCTATACCTATGACGCCAGCGCGGCGGAGGGCGAGCACGCCGGAATCGTGACCCTGCTGGAAGACCTGGACGCGGCCGGGGTGGCCTTCAAGGATCTCCACACCACGCAAAGTTCACTGGAGGACATCTTCGTGGGTCTCTTGAAGGGCGGCCGATGAATCTCTACGCCATCCGCGCCATCTATCGCTTTGAAATGGCCCGCACGCGGCGGACCCTGGTGCAAAGCATCGTCTCGCCGGTGATCTCCACGTCACTGTATTTCGTCGTCTTCGGCGCCGCCATCGGCTCGCGGATTCCCCACATCGAAGGGGTCGGCTATGGCAGCTTCATCGTCCCGGGGCTGGTCATGCTCTCGCTCCTGACCCAGAGCCTGTCCAACGCCTCCTTTGGCATCTACTTCCCGCGTTTCACCGGCACGATTTACGAGCTGCTTTCGGCGCCGGTGTCCTACGTCGAGATCGTGATCAGCTACGTCGGGGCAGCGGCGACCAAATCCCTCATCCTGGGCGCGATCATCCTGATCACTGCGTCGCTCTTTGTGCCCATGCGTATTGAGCATCCGGTGTGGATGGTGCTGTTCCTGGTTCTCACCGCCATCACCTTCAGCCTGCTGGGGTTCATCATCGGCATCTGGGCGGACAATTTCGAAAAGCTCCAACTGGTGCCGCTCCTCATCGTCACCCCCCTCACCTTCTTGGGCGGCAGCTTTTATACCATCGACATGTTGCCGCCGATCTGGCAGACCGTGAGCCTGTTCAATCCGGTGGTCTATCTCATCAGCGGGTTCCGCTGGAGTTTCTATGGCCTGGCCGACGTGCCAGTGGGGCTTAGCCTGGCGATGACCGCGCTGTTCCTGGCAGTCTGCATGGCCACCGTCGCCTGGATCTTCAAAACCGGTTACCGCCTCAAGGCCTGAGGCGCCCGGGCCGCTTGGATCCCCCGGTGCGGCAGCGCAGCAACTACAATCACGGCTTGGTCAGCGCAGAGGCGCCCTGGTGTTCTTCGATTTTCTGAGCCGTTTTTTCGGGGCATCCGAGCCTGCAGCCACGGAGCCCTTCCCGCCCCAACTGGCCGCCCTGCTGCCGGAAGCCATGGCCCTGGTGGCCGACAGCCTGGACCCCCGGGTGCGCTTGGCCGCCGGGTATCCCCATGTGCTGGAGCCGGCGGTGCGGCGGTCCCTCATCTTCCTGCGGGCGCTGACGCTGGAATTGCCCGCGCCCCGTCGTCTGGCGCCCCAGGCCTGGAATACCGATCCGGCGATCAACGCCTTCTTCGCCCGGCGGGACGATGTGACCACGGTGCTGGGGCGGAGCGAGGCCTTGCGGGAGTTCTTTGATGACCCGGCCCAGGGCGCGGTGGAGGAGGCCTGGGGGATCCTGGTCTTCCGGCGTGTCGAGCGCACGGTCCTCGGGATGGCCCTCGAAGGCGGCCTCCTGCGTCAGGATGTGGCCCAAACCCAGGTGAGCTTCACCGATCACCAACTCATCCTACCTGCCGCGAATCATGCGGGGCTGCGTCTCGCGGTGGGCGCGCGGGTTCTGCAGCGTCTGATCAACGTCGCCCTGGAGCGGATCGAAGGCATCCACAAGCGCGGCCTGCGGCTGGCCGATCGCAAGGCTTTCCTTGCCACCCGCCGGCGGCGCCTGGCGGCCCGGGCGAGAGGCCTGGAGGCCCTCGTGGATCCTCCGGGGGCCCACGCGGAGGAACTCCAGGCCCTGGAGGCCGAATTGCGGGAAACCGAGTCCGGGCTGGGGGTGGCGCGGGCGAGTCTGGCCACGGTGGATGATTTTCTCGCCCAGGTCATCGAGGTGCTGGATCACCCGGAGCAGTATATTCGCTTCACCCACACCCCCCTGCGGCTTGACCGGCTGGGGGTCAAGGCGATGGGGGATGAAGGCGGTGGGGCGGTGAATGAGTTTGTGCTGACCGAGATTCACCTTGCGGGAAACGAACCCCGCGGCCTCGCGGTGGTGCGCTGC
Organism: Zoogloeaceae bacterium; assembly: GCA_016791005.1. GTDB lineage: Bacteria > Pseudomonadota > Gammaproteobacteria > Burkholderiales > Rhodocyclaceae > JAEUNX01. The sequence continues at coordinate 3,735 of JAEUNY010000054.1, read as the reverse complement.
GCCCGAGTGGACATTCCTCCGCGGGAGGACCCGCTCGAGGCGGCCGCCCGTTACTTGTGAGCGCGATTCACGCCGGCGAATGTAAAGATCGCGCAGGCGAGTGTTTCGGAAGGTCGTGGGCGGTGTTGGCCCGGGTAAGCACAGCCTGTCCCGACGCCCAGCGCCGGCAAGGCAAAGGCGCCGGTTCCGGTGTCGTCCTGCGCCGCCGGGGCCGGAACTGCGGTCATGGTTTGATGCATTTCCCGCTGGGGCGCCGCGGCGCCGCCGCTAGAATGAAATCTCTACAACAGCGGCATCGCGCCGCCCGGAGGCATCGACCATGAAACGCTCCCTCGCGGCGCTGACCAGCGCCCTTCTGATCAGTTTCGCCGCGCCTGCATTGGCCGATCGCGACGACAACATTCCCACCCGCGTCAATCAGATGGAGCGCCGCATCGACCAGGGCATCCGCTCAGGGGCCCTGACCGGCCGCGAAGCGCGCCAACTCCAGAGCGAGCTGGAAATGATCAAACGACGCGCGGCGATGATGCACGGTAACGACGGGCGGATCGACCGCCACGAGCGGGAGCGCCTCCACAACGATCTCGATCGGCTGAGCCAACGCATCCGGGTCGAAAAGCACGACGATGACATGCGTCACCACGGCCCTGGCGGGGGCTGGGGGCCGGGAGGGGGTTATGACGACGACCGGAGGGAGTCGATCCCCGGGCGCATCGAGTCCATCGAGCGGCGTATCGACCGGGGCATCCAGAGCGGCGCCCTGACCCGCCACGAAGCCCGGGATCTCCAGCGCGAACTGGTGAATATTCGCCGGCGGGAGGATCAGATGCGCATGGACGGCCGCTTGTCTCGGGACGAGCGGGCGCGGATGCACGCGGCCCTCGATCACCTGGAGCGGCGCGTGCGGGCCGAAAAGCACGACGACGACACGCGACGCTGGTAGGGAAGGGGCTCAGGGCTGGCGAAGGGCGGCGAGCATCGCGTCCTTCTCGGCCCGCACCTTCGGGTGGTAGCAATCGGCCGGCTGGGCCCCCAGGTGGCCTACACAGGCATTGCAGTCCACGCAATGCGGGCCGGGAATGTTGTCCCGGATGTGGCGGAAGAAAAAAGGGTCCGCCAGGAAGGGCCGGCCGGCGGATACGGCGTCGCACAGCCCCCGGGCGAGGGCGTTTTCCATCGCTGCGCGGGTGCGAAAGCCCCCCACGCTGATCACCGGGATCGACAGGGCGGCCTTGAAGGCTGGGGTGTGATCCAGGTTGAAACCCTCACGGCCGGGCCAGAGCAGGTTGCAGGCGAGGGTGACGAGGGGGCGAAAGAGGGTGAGAAGGATGCGCCGCCAGGCTGGTAAATGCGCCATGCTGCCCTGAAGCATGGCCCGCAGGCAGCGGCCGAAGGTGCCGCACACCATCGGAAAGCCCGATTCGTAGTGGCCCACCGAGATCTCCACGGCGTCGACGCCAGCAGCCTCCATGATCTTTGCCGCTCGGGCGAGTTCGGTGGTGTCGAGGCCGTCCCGTAGGGGCAGGGCGTCGGAGCCGTTCATCTTGATGATCACCGGGAAATCCGCGCCGACCCGGGCCCGGATGGCGGCCAGAACCTCCCGCGCGAAGCGCGTGCGGCGCTCCAGGTCCCCGCCGTAGTCATCGGTGCGCCGATTGGTGTAGGGGGTGAGGAACTGGCTCAGGAGGTAGCCGTTGGCCGAGTGCATCTGAACCCCGTCGAATCCCGCCGCCTGGCAGCGGCGGGCGGCTTCGCCATAGGCCTCCACCACCTCGGCGATCTCCGCCGGGCTGAGGGCCCGGGGCCGGGTGCCGGTGAGAAGGTCCTTCACCGCGGAGGCCGAGACCACGTCCTTTGCGCCGACGAAGTCCGGCACCACCTGGCGGCCGCAATGGTTGAGCTGGGCGAAGATCCGCCCACCCGCGCCATGCACTGCGTCGGTGATGCGAATCAGGCCGGGAATCTTGTCGTCGTGGTCGGCGCCGGTCTGGCGGGGGGCCGATTTGCCCTGACGGCTGACGTAGATGTTGCCGGTGATGATGAGGGGCGTCCGGCCCAGGGCGAGGAGGCGGTAGAACTCCACCAACTCGTCGGTGACGAATCCATCGTGCGAGGCGCGGGTTTCCGCCGTTGCGGTCTTGAACAGGCGACCGGGCAGGGTGAGCCGCCCGATACGGATGGGGGAGAACAACAGTCCGCCGGAATCAGTCATGGACGCGCTCCGAGTTGCCCCTTCCCAAGCCGATGCGGGGGTTTACCGCCAGTCTAGATGCTCTTGGCAAAATTGCCGAGTAATTTTGTCGGGTTTGGGGGCCAATGCCTGGTGGCGTGTCACCCCTTGGCGCCCGCCGTCCGGCCCGGGGACAATAGGGGTCTCTCGTTCTTCAATGCTGCCCTGGATGTTGTCATGAGCTCCCAATCCATCGCCCTGGTTACCGGGGCGGAAATGGCCAAGCCGGATCCCGAAACCCATTATCTGGTGGCTGCCCTGCACGATCTCGGGATTGCGCCCGAGGTGCTGCCCTGGCCAGCGGCGGTGGATTGGGGCTGCTTTCCCCTCGTGGTGGTGCGCACGCCCTGGGACTACTTTCGCCGCCGCGACGAGTTTCTGGCCTGGGCGCAGCGGGTCGCCGGCCTCACCCGCTTCGAGAACCCCGTCGAGGTGCTCGAATGGAATAGCCACAAGGGTTACCTCGCAGGGCTGGAGCGGGTGGGCATCCCCACCGTCCCCACCCTTTGGCTCGACCAGGGTTGCGCCGACGCGGCGGAAAGGGTGGCGGCCTGTGGCTGGGAGCGAGTGGTGGTCAAGCCCGCCATTTCCATCGGGAGCATTGGGGCCCTGTGCGCGTCTTCCGCCGCCCCGGCCTGCCAGCGCCATGCCGACGATCTCGTCCGCAACGGCGATGTGCTCGTCCAGCCCTATCTGCCGAGCATCGCCGAGGAGGGGGAGGTCTCCCTGGTGTTCTTCGGCGGGCGTTATTCCCACGCCCTTCGCAAGCGGCCCCGCCCCGGGGATTTCCGCGTCCAGGACCTCTACGGCGGGACGGTGGCGCATTGCGAGCCAGGGCCGGCCCTGCAGGATCTGGCCGTCGCGGCCCTCGCCGTCACGCCGGCGCCGTGTACCTATGCCCGGGTCGATTGTGTCATCCACGAGGGGCGGCCGGTGATCATGGAACTGGAACTGATCGAGCCGGAACTCTTCCTCGGTGCCGCGCCCGGCGCCCCCCAGCGCTTCGCCGCCGCCTTGGTGGAGCGCCTCGGCGAGATCCCCCTGCGGGGTCAGGATGTGGCGATACGCACCGAGTAATCCAAGGTGGCGGTGACGCCGTTGGCGTAGAAGCCCCCTTCTACGGGCATGGTCTCGGCCTGGGTAGCGGCGGCGTAGAGCGGCACATGGCCTTCCCCCACCGGGATGCCGTGGGTCGGGTCCCAGGCGGCCCAGCCATAGCCGGGCAGGAAGATCTCCGGCCAGGCATGGAGATGGCGCTGGCCGTCCGGCGTGTCGGCCTCGGCTTGATAACCGCTCACAAAGCGCCCCGCCATCCCCTGCCCGCGGCACGCGGCGAGGAAGAGGACGGTCAGGTCGCGGCACGCCCCGCGGGCGCTCGCCAGGGTGTGGGCGGGGGTCTGGGCATCCCCCTCAAAGCGGATTTGGCGGTCGGTGCGCACGAAAAGGGTCTGGCACAGGTGGTCGAGAAAGGCCATGGGATCGCTGTGGGACTGGGCGACCAGGGT
>JAEUNY010000042.1 GCA_016791005.1 Zoogloeaceae bacterium | reverse complement strand
GATCGCCTGCCGATCCCGATGCAAGCCGTGCGGCAGGGGCTCATGTTGGTCGATTTACCGGGGCGTTTCCAGGTTTTGCCTGGGCGCCCGGCGGTGGTCCTCGATGTTGCCCATAATCCTCAGGCAGTCGGCGTTCTCGCAGAAAACCTGGGGAGCATGGGGTATTTCCCAGAAACCTGGGCGGTGGTGGGCATGCTTCGGGACAAGGATGTTCAGGGGGCGCTGGCCTTGGTGGCGGGACGGGTGGATCACTGGCGGTTTGCCGGATTGCCCGGGCCACGGGGCCTGAGCGCGGAGGAACTCGCCACCGAGGCCCGGGCGGCGGGGCTGAGTGGGGACGGACGGGAATTCGCCACGCCGGCGGAGGCCTATCGTGCAGTGCGGAAGGAAGCCGCACCGGATGATAGAATTATCGTTTTCGGATCGTTCCTGACCGTGGCGGACGTGCTTGAAGTGGTACGAGCCGAGCGTCACTGAAAGCTGCTGTGGCTGACGACGACAATCTTGAACTGAAGAAACGCGCGCGCCGGCGCCTGGTCGGCGCGGCGGCCCTGGCCCTGCTAGCTGTCATCGTGCTTCCGATGGTCATGGACCAGGAGCCGCGCCCGCTCAATCAGGACGTCCAGATCCAGATCCCTCGTCAGGAGGGGGATAACTTCACCGCCAAGCCGATCGACAACCGGACGGAATCTGTCCCTCCCGTTCAGTCCAATCCGGACACCCCGGCCGAGCCAGAAAGCGCGACGTCAGAAGCTTCCTCGTCGGGCCAGGCACCGGCCGCCCGATCGGCCGCGCCGAAAGCCGAGCCTGCCAAAGCGCCGCCCAAGGCAGAGCCCGCCAAGTCGGAGCCCGCCAAGTTGGAGCCCGCCAAGTCGGAGCCGCCCAAGACTCCAGCACCGAAGGACGATGGTGATCGAGCCGAAGCGATCCTCGGCGGCCAGGTGAAGGGGGGCTATGTGGTCCAGCTTGGGGCTTACAAGGACAGTGCCAATGTCGCCTCCTTGCGTAAGCGCTTGAACGGTGAAGGCTTTCCCATCTACACCGAGGTCATTGCCGACAAAACGCGGGTGCGAGTGGGGCCCTATCCCACCCGGGAGGCGGCCGAAAAAGCGGCAAATCGCCTGCGCACCATGGGCCTCAACGGAGTGGTGACGGCCCGCTGATCGGGCCGCTCCGACATTTGTCCCATGGCTTGGGGGCGGCGCGCATTCGTTTCCATGACCCATTGGCATGCGGGCCGCTTGCGCCGCCCCAGGATCGCAGGGTGTCCGGAAGAATGGGCATGACCATTTTTGACTATGCCTTCCTCGGCCTTTTGGCGATCATGACCGTCCTGGGCTTGTGGCGGGGACTGGTCAGCGAGGTGCTTGCCCTGGTGGCGTGGGTTTTGGCCATTTTCCTGGCCAGGACCTTCGCCCAGGACGTGGGTCAGTGGCTGGCGGGATGGATGGTGGACCCGGTGGGTCGGCAGGTCGCGGGGTTCGTGCTGATTGTGATCGCCGTCCTTCTCTTGATCGCGGTGGTGCGCTTTCTGCTTCGGGAACTCCTCAAGGTCGCGGGCCTGGGGTTGTCGGATCGCTTCCTCGGGGGCTGCTTTGGCCTGGTGAAGGGGCTCCTGATTGCCATGGTGTTGGTCACGGCCGGGGGTATGATCGGGTTTGCCCGGGCTCCGTGGTGGCAAGGGGCGTATTTCTCGCCACCCCTGGAGACGGCAGTGCTGGCTTCCAGGCCGTGGTTGCCGGACGCCATCGCGAAAAGAATTCGTTTTAGATAGGGTTTGTCTCATGTGCGGAATTCTTGGGGTGGTCGCCAGATCCCCCGTGAACCAGTTGCTCTACGATGGCCTCCAGGTGCTCCAGCACCGCGGCCAAGACGCCGCGGGAATCGCCACCGCGGATGCGGGGCGTTTTTGCATGCACAAGGGGCCCGGTTTGGTGCGCGACGTGTTTCGCACGCGCAACATGCGGGACTTGCAGGGCAATTGGGGCATCGCCCATGTGCGCTATCCCACCGCGGGCTCGGCCCATGATGCCGCCGAGGCCCAGCCGTTCTACGTGAATTCCCCGTTCGGCCTGATGCTGGCCCACAACGGCAACCTCACCAATTCCGCCGAACTAAAGCGGGAGATGTTCCTCGCGGACCTGCGGCACATCAATACCAACTCCGATTCGGAGGTGCTGCTGAACGTCCTGGCCCACGAGCTGCAGGCCGCCTCCAAGGGCTGCAAACTCGATGCGGCGGCGGTTTTCCAGGCTGTGGCGGCGGTGCATCGGCGCTGTCGGGGCGCCTACGCGGCGGTGGTGATGATTGCGGGTTTTGGCTTGCTCGCTTTTCGCGATCCCTACGGAATCCGGCCCTTGGTGATCGGGCGGCATGACACGCCGGGCGGGCCGGAGTGGCTGGTGGCATCCGAGTCCGTGGCCCTCGACGTGCTGGGATTCCGCCTCCTCCGGGATGTGGCCCCCGGTGAGGCGGTATTGATCGATACCGACGGCCATTTCCAGAGTTGCCAGTGCGCCGAGCGCACGGCTCAAGCTCCGTGCATGTTCGAGTTCGTCTACCTGGCTCGGCCCGATTCCATCATCGACGGCATCTCGGTCTACGAGTCCCGCCTCATGATGGGGGAGTTCCTGGCCCAGAAGCTCCGGCGGGTACAACCCCATCTGGAAATCGACGCGGTGATTCCGATTCCGGACTCCAGCCGGCCGGCCGCCATGGAGTTGGCCCATCGGCTGGGAGTGCCCTACCGGGAGGGCTTCGTCAAGAATCGCTACATCGGGCGTACCTTCATCATGCCGGGCCAGGCCGTTCGGAAGAAATCGGTTCGTCAGAAGCTCAACACCATCCATCAGGAGTTCCAGGGCAAGCGGGTGCTTCTGGTGGACGATTCCATCGTCCGGGGCACCACGAGCCGCGAGATCGTGACGATGGCCCGGGAGGCGGGGGCCGCGAAAGTCTATATGGCCTCGGCGGCGCCACCGGTCCGCCACGCCAACGTCTACGGCATCGACATGCCAACCCGGGGCGAACTGATTGCCGCGGGGCGGGATGAGGAGCAGATCCAGCGCGAGATTGGCGCCGATGCGCTGATCTATCAGGACCTTTCCGACCTCAGCGCGGCGGTCACGGCCATCAATCCGGCGATTACCGTGTTCGAGACGTCCTGCTTCGATGGTTGCTACATTACCGGGGACATCACCGCAGAGTATCTGTCGGGGGTCGAGAACCAGCGAAGCGAGATGAAACCGTCGGCGGGCGGCGGGCCGGATGATCTGGCCGGCGGGCAGCTCGACCTCAATCTGGTGACCCAACAAGAGCCCTGAATTTCTCGGGGTAAAGCCGGGGCGCAAGGCCCCTGCGAGTCATAGGAATCGGCGTGGAAAGTTTGGATTTCGATACCCTGGCGGTGCGGGCAGGCATCGCCCGCAGCCAGTTCAATGAGCACAGTGAGGCGCTGTACCTCACCTCCAGCTTCGTCTTCGACAATGCCGCCCAGGCGGCAGCGCGCTTTTCCGGGGAGGAGGAGGGCAACGTCTACGCCCGCTTCACCAACCCTACCGTCACGGCCATGCAGACCCGGCTGGCCGCGCTGGAAGGGGCCGAGGCCTGCGTGGCCACGTCGTCGGGCATGGCGGCAATCCTCTCTACCGTCATGGCGCTGCTTCAGGGGGGTGATCACGTGGTGGTCTCCCGGGGGGTGTTTGGGGCGACACAGCAGTTGTTCCTGGGCATCCTCTCCAAGTTCGGCATCGAATCCACCTTCGTGCCCGCCACCGACTTGGCGGCCTACCGGGCGGCGGTGACGCCGAAGACGCGGCTGTTCTTCATCGAGACGCCTTCCAACCCCCTCACCGAACTGGTGGACGTGGAGGCCGTGGCCGCCATCGCCCACGAGGCGGGGGCCTGGCTGGCCGTGGATAACTGCTTCTGCACCCCCGCCCTGCAAAAGCCCCTCACCCAGGGGGCGGATCTGGTGATCCACTCCGCCACCAAATACCTGGACGGCCAGGGGCGGGTGCTGGGGGGCGCGGTGTGCGGCCCCAAGGCCCTGGTGGAGGAGGTGGTGAAATTCCTGCGCACCGCCGGCCCCTGCATCTCCCCCTTCAACGCCTGGATCATCCTCAAAGGCCTGGAAACCCTGCGCATCCGCATGGAGGCCCAGTCCGCCTCGGCCTTGGCCCTGGCCCGCTGGCTGGAAGCCCAGCCCGGCATCCAGCGGGTGTACTACCCCGGCTTGCCCTCCCACCCCCAGTTCGACCTGGCCCAGCGCCAGCAAAAGAGTGGCGGCGCCATCGTCAGCTTTGAAGTGGCCGGGGGCCGGGAGGCGGCCTGGAAGGTGGTGGACGCCACCCGCATGGTCTCCATCACTGCCAACCTGGGGGACACCAAAACCACCATCACCCACCCCGCCTCCACCACCCACGGCCGCATCGCAGCCGAGGCCCGGGAAGCAGCGGGCATCCGGGAGGGGCTGCTACGGGTGGCAGTGGGGCTGGAAGCGGTGGAAGACATTCAGGCCGATCTCGCCCGGGGTCTGGCCGGGTAAGGATTCTCTGTTCGCTGTGGGAGCGGCCTCTGGCCGCGAATGCAGCGCCAAGTAGGGCGGATGAGCCGTAACGCGGCATTATCCGCAGCAGGGCGTGAGGTTAGTTTTCATGCCTCGGAAGGCGCTGTTTGTTTCCCGTCCAGAATATTTCATTTGGCCAATTTATTTGCCGATTATTCTTACATATAAGGCAATTTGCGTACGTAATCATCATGTAAATGACAGTATTGCGTGGTTCTAGGTATGTGGCCTGCATCTTGCTTGCGCTGCTCAACTAGGTCTTATGTATATGGACTTGGCGAGAATAGGCTAGAGAGAGCTTGTCTGTGTTCCTACCTAGGGAGTTATAGCGATGAATACGTACAACAGAATTGCTTCAATCGTCTGCTTGGCAGCGACGCTATGGTCGTCCAGCAGCAGTGCTGTGCAGGTAAGTATTGATTCATTCTCAGTGTCAGGCACCAATTCGACCGGCACGTTCAGTTTTACCGATACGTTTAGCGATGGAACTCCACCGCCTTGCGGACCAGCCGGATGCGCAACCCAGCCGACTTTTTACGGTGTGACTAGTACAAATCCGCTACCGACTGAGACCGGCGGTTTTCTTGTACTCGACTCATCAAATGGAATTTCTGGTACGACTGCTAATGGTGGGGCCCGAATAAACGAGTCTGTCCAAGTATCCGGGACAAAATCACAACTACTCGCCACCGGCGGCGCCATAGCCATGTCGGGCGTATTTACCCTTCCGGTGCTTTCAGGGCCACTCAATGAGGGCTATGGAATACGTTTCATTGATGCACCACCCGGGTCGGGTTCAGGCAGTGCTCAGGAGTTTCTTGAACTGAATGTTCAATGGTGGACAGGGAATGCGACCAATTCCGCTGGTTGGTATATTCGGTACCTCGTCCAAGATTTTGTGAGCGACGCTATTACGACGATTGATGCGGATCTCGTGAGTATTCCGCAAGGCCTGGACGAAATTTGCCTTTCCTTGGATCGCGCTGCGGGCAGCAACCAATTCGCTGCGTCATACGGGTACGGAACTGGAGGTGCGTGTAGTGGAATGACGTCCTTAGGTTCAGCCCAAGGTTTTCTATATGCCGACTATGTTCGTGGGCAGGTCCACGCATTCGAAACGGTGCCGGAGCCGAACACAGTGCTCTTGATTGCAGGCGGAGTGGTTTTGCTTTCGATAGCGCGCAAACGGCGGAGTCTAACCGGCGCGATCTAGTAATTTATTCAATTTGGACTGGTTAGTATGTCCATACGTCATACGGGCTTAGCGCAACTCCCGAGCTTTCAGTTCGGTGCCAGTCCAAGCTAGATAGGGCGCGGAATCCCGCCAGTCTGAAAGCACCCAGCGCTCGCAGGGGCGGCCATCGACGTCCAGCCGGTGGTGGGCGGGGCGGTGGGTGTGGCCGTGGATGAGGATGGGGAAATCGTGCTGGCGCAGGACCTCGGCCACCGCGCCCGCATTGACGTCCATGATCTCCTCGGCCTTTTCGCGCTTAGCCGCTTCGCTTTTCTGGCGGATTTGCTCGATGAACGCCCGCCGTGCGACCGCACTCGGGCACCGACGTTTCGATCAAGGCGACGAGTGCCGCCTCGTCCGATTGCATGCCGGGCGCAAGCCAGAGCGCGATAGCGGCCTAGGCACCGAAGCAATCCGCCGTCCCATGCGCGAAGGACCGCCCCCCGAATGCTTGAACGAAGAGCGGGAAGTATTCCCAATACTGCTCTCAGTCGGGGTACATCCAGCGCACACCGGGGTCACTGGGCGAAAGCGCGCGTGATCATGGCGACGCTCGCGTCCAAATCGGTTTGTCCGGCGGGTCTGATCTCTTGAATGGTCATCATTGTGCTCCTGGCAATGACGGTCGCGAGCACCTACGTGTGCTGCGTCAGCAAGGTGTCGCGGATCGCTGCGACGTGGCGGCAGTCGGTGCCGCAGCAACCGCCAACGACGGCGAGCCGAGGCAGGTGGGTCGCCAGTTCGCGATAGCCCTGGGCAAGTTCCGCGATGTCTCCAATGTCAATTTCCGTGGCCTCGTCGAGTTCGGCGTGGCTGCGCTTGGAAGCGTTAGCGCGCACGCCCCGCAGTCGGGACTGCCAGGGGCCACCGTCAAAGAGATGCGAAAAATGGCTGGGGTGTGCGCAATTGAGCATGTAGTAACTGGGGTGGCCATCCGTTGCTTCGTCGGTTGCGCGGACGGCATCGGCGAGGTTCATCCCGGACGGCAGGCGCCCGTCCGTCTCAACGGTGAAGGAGACGACGACGGGCAAGTTCGCCGCCCTTGCGCCGTGCACGACGCCGATGGCTTCCTCGACGTAGTTCATGGTGAACACCGAAACCATGTCGGCGTCCGTTCCAGCAAAGGTGTCGATCTGCGGCGCATGGTAAGCGCGCGCCTCATCGGCGGTCATGCGCGCATCAGCGCGGTAGCCATCGCCGCGCGGGCCAAGATTGCCGGAGATCACGACGGGACTTTGCGGTGTTTGCATCGCGTTCCGTAATTCGACGAGCTGTGCCACGGCGGCGCGGTTGAGCGCGGCGAGCTGCGCGGCGTCGTAGCCGAGCTTGGTGCCCCAGTCCAGGCTGGCGCGCCAGGTGGGGGTCTCCAGCACGATGCCGGTACTCGCATCCAAGGCAAGCTGGATGTGTTCGGCGAAGTAGCGTGCCAGCCGGGCGCGACCGGCCTCGGAATCCAGCAGCACGAAGGACGCGAAGTAGGGCAGGTCGAGGCCGTCGTGGAAGATGAGGGTGGTCTCCAGCCCGCTGTCGGCAAGGAAGGGGCGGCCGGCCAGTTGCGGCAATGTGCGGTTGTTCAGTTTCATGACAGTCTCCCGGTTGCGGACGGGGCTTTTCCCCGATTCCTGATGACGCAATAATGGACCGGCGCACCGATAGCCCCCGCAGCCATTCCGGCAAGGAAACTGACGAATCGGCCATGACTCATTCCGTTGCATGCCTGGTCTTTCCCGAAACCACCGCGTCCGTCGTGTATGGCATGGCGGATTTGTTGGCGAGTAGTGGGCGCGACTGGGGCGTGATTGTCGAGGGGGCGCCGGGTCCGCAATTGATTAAGCCGCTGCTGGTGGCGCGTGAGGCGGGGGCGGTGGTGGTCTGCAACGATGTGCCGATCATCGCCGGGACCGCACTGGCCGACTGTCCGGCGGTCGAGGTGATCTGCGTGCCGGAGATCAACCTGCCACCTGGCGCGCCGCTCGCCGAACGCTTTGCCCCGGAGATTGCCTGGTTGCAAGGGCGTTACGCCGCGGGGGCCACCTTGGCCACTGCGTGTTCGGGTGCGATGCTGCTCGCTGAGGCGGGGTTGTTGTCCGGCTGCGAGGCCACCACGCATTGGGCTTGGTGCGATGTTCTGGCGCGGGATTATCCCGGGGTGGAAGTGCACGGCCAACGTACGCTGGTCGTGACCGGCGAGGGCGGGCGGCTGGTCATGGCGGGCGGCGGCAGCACTTGGCTAGACCTTGCGCTCTACCTCATTGCGCGGCTTACGGGGGTGGATGCCGCAATGCAGGTCGCGCGGCTCAACCTCATCGACTGGCACAGCGCAGGCCAGCAACCCTACGCGCGGCTGGCACGGACGCGGCAGGTGGACGACGGGGTGATCGCTCGCTGCCAGACCTGGATCGCCGACCATTACATGGAATCGGCCCCGGTTGCGGCCATGGTGAAGCTGTCCGGCTTGGCGGAGCGCACGTTCAAACGGCGCTTCCAGCAGGCCACGGGCATGACACCGCTGGATTATGTGCACACCCTCCGCATCGAGGAAGCGAAGCAGATGCTGGAAGCGGGCGACGCTCCCGTGGAAGCCATTGCCCAGGAAGTCGGCTATGAGGACGCGGCGTTTTTCGGGCGGCTGTTCCGACGGGCGGTACAACTAACCCCAGCACAATACCGGCGACGCTTCCAGGCGATGCGGCGGGTGCTTGACTGAGCAAACGCCTCGCGGTGTCCTCGTAGGTCTAGCGCAGTTCCCGATACTCTAGGCCAGTTCCGGTCCAGGCTAGATAGGGCGCGGAATCCCGCCAATCCGAAAGCACCCAGCGCTCGCAAGTCCGGCCATCGACATCCAGCCGATGGTGGGCGGGGCGGTGGGTGTGGCCGTGGATGAGGATGGGGAAGTCGTGCTGGCGTAGCACGTCGGCCACCGCGCCCGCATTGACGTCCATGATCTCTTCCGCCTTGTCCCGCTTGGCGGCTTCACTTTTCTGGCGGATTTGCTCGATGAAGGCCCGTCGCGCGGCCAGGGGCTGGGCGAGGAATTGGGCCTGGTAGGCGGGATTGCGCACCTGGGTGCGGTAGGTCTGATAGGCCACGTCGTCGGTGCACAGGCTGTCGCCGTGCAGGAGGAGGAGGCGCTGGCCGTCCAGTTCCACGACGCTGGGGTCGGGCAGCAGGGTCATCCCGGCTTGCCGGGCGTAGTCCGGGCCGATCAGGAAGTCCCGATTGCCGGCCATGAAATGAATGGCCAGGCCACGTCCCTGGGCCGCCGCCAGGGCCTGGGCGACCTGGCGCGGTAGAGGGGCGTCGCCGTCATCGTCCCCCGCCCAGTACTCGAACAGGTCGCCCAGAATGTACAGGGCGGCAGCGTCTCGGGCCGGGCCCTCGACAAAGGCCAGGAACTGGGCGAGCAGATCCGGCCGTTCTTCCGAAAGATGGAGGTCGGAAATGAAGAGGGTTTCCAAGACGACGGGCCCGGTGGGTGGGGTCAGACGGCTTCCGCCTTCTGGATCACCACGTCTTCGACTGGGACATCCTGGTGGAAGCCCTTGGAGCCGGTACGCACACCTTTGATGGCATTGACCACATCCATGCCCTCCGTCACCTTGCCGAAGACGCAGTAGCCCCAGCCGTCCTGGCCGGGGTAATCGAGAAAGTCATTGTCGGAGACGTTGATGAAGAACTGGGCCGTCGCCGAGTGGGGCGCCTGGGTCCGCGCCATGGCGATGGTGCCGGCGGTGTTCTTGAGCCCGTTCTTGGCCTCATTCTGGATGGGCGCCTGGGTTTCCTTCTGCTTCATCCCGGGTTCGAAGCCGCCGCCCTGGATCATGAAGCCCTTGATGACTCGATGGAAGATCGTGTTGTCATAGTGGCCAGCCTCGACGTAGGCGAGGAAGTTCTTGACGGTTTCCGGCGCCTTTTCGGCGTCGAGTTCAAGGGTGATGGCACCGTGGTTGGTGGTGAGTTTGACGGCCATGGGTGTGCTCCTGTTGGTTCCCGCTGGGGGGTTACTTCGCCTTGACTGCGGGGGCTTCCGGCAGCAGGCGGGCGGATTGGATGACGATGGGGGTGACTGGGACATCCCGGTACGGCGCGACCATGGTGGTCGGGGTCTGGGCGATCTTGTTCACGACTTCCATTCCCTGGGTGACGCGGCCGAACACGGCATATCCCCAGCCATCCCCGGAGGGATAGTCGAGGGGGGCGTTGTTCACCAGGTTGATGAAGAACTGGGCCGTGGCCGAGTGGGGCTCCTGGGTCCGGGCCATGGCGATGGTGCCCACCGCATTCTTGAGACCGTTCTTCGCTTCGTTGGTAATGGGCGCGCGGGTCGGTTTTTCCTTCAGATCGGCGGTCATGCCGCCCCCCTGGATCATGAAGCCGTCGATGACGCGGTGGAAGACCGTGCCATCGTAGAAGCCGCTCCGCACATACTCGGTAAAGTTTTCGACGGTTTTCGGCGCCTTTTCGGCATTGAGCTCAAGGACGATGGTCCCGGCGGAGGTCTTCAATTCCACCATCGGATTGGCGGCGTGGGCCAGGGTGGTGGTCAGAGCAATTGCCAGAGCAGCAAGGAGTGGGCGCATGAAGGTAGGGGCGGGATTCGCCGGAATTGCGGGGGAAATGGCCGCCGATGATACCGGGGTCGGCGGCCAATGCCCAGCCATCAGCGTGCGCTGTCCGATGCGGGGGCCAGGGCGCGAAGCGCCTCGCGCTTGCGTTGCGCCCCGACGGCCTTGGGGTTGAGCTGCCTTGCGTGGTCGTAGGCTTGCATGGCCAGGCGCAGGTAGAGGTCGCCGAGGTTCTCCAGGGCCATCGGGTTGCTCGGCTGGAGCCGGACGGCGAGTTCCAGGGAGACTCGGGCCTGGTCGAACTGGCCCGCCTGGGCCTGAAGCACGGCGAGGTTGTTGTAGGGCTCCGGCAGTTCCGGGTAGTCGATGGTGAGCTTCTTGAAGGTGGCCATGGCCTCCTCCCGCCGTCCCAACTCGGTGAGGATCAGGCCCCGCAGAAATAACCTGCGGGGGGCGAGAGCCTGGGCGGCCGGCGTCGAATCGATGGCCTTCAAGGCGTCAGAAAAATGCCGCTGGTCAAAGAGCTGTTGGGCGGTGGCGAGGGGATCCCCCGGGGCGGCCCCGGCCGGCGTCAGCAACGCCAGAGCCAGCCAGCAGGCGAGGAGAAAAGGGTTGATTTTCACCATGCTATACTCCGCCGACCCGTTGGTCGGTTGCTGGAGAAGGAGCCTCATTCTAGCAATCGGCCGCGGCTGACCCTATCTCCAGCGGATTGTCCCCATCCCTTGCGTGCCTTCCGCCGCAGCGGACGCCGCGCTGAAAGTCCCCCCATGCTGAGCCTCTACAATTCCCTGACCCGCAAAAAAGAAGCCTTCGTTCCCCTGGAGCCGGGCAAGGTCCGCATGTATGTCTGCGGCATGACGGTCTACGATTTCTGCCACCTTGGCCACGCCCGCGTAATGGTGGTGTTCGACATGGTGGCCCGCTGGCTCCGCGCCGCTGGTTACCAGGTTACCTATGTCCGCAATATCACCGACATCGATGACAAGATCATCCGCCGGGCGGGCGAGAACGGGGAGTCGATTCGGGCGCTGACGGATCGATTCATCGGTGCGATGCATGAAGATGCGGATGCCCTTGGCGTGCTGCGGCCGGACGCCGAGCCGCGGGCGACGGAGTACGTGGCGGAGATGCTGGATCTCATTCGTCGCCTCGAGGTACACGGCCTGGCCTACGTGGCCGCCAATCGGGACGTGTGCTATGCCGTGCGGAAGTTTCCTGGCTACGGCAAGCTCTCCGGCAAGAGCCTGGACGACCTGCGGGCTGGGGAGCGGGTCGAAGTCCAGGCCGACAGTGGCAAGGGCGATCCCCTCGATTTCGTGCTCTGGAAGCACGCCAAGGCGGAAGAGCCGGGGGAGGTGAAGTGGGGCTCGCCCTGGGGCGAGGGCCGGCCCGGCTGGCACATCGAGTGCTCGGCCATGGCCTCCAAGCTCTTGGGGTCACACTTCGACATCCATGGTGGCGGCCAGGACCTGCAGTTTCCCCACCACGAAAACGAGATTGCCCAGAGCGAGGGCGCCCACCAGTGCACCTTCGTCAATTACTGGATGCACAATGGATTCGTCCGCGTCGATGACGAAAAGATGTCCAAATCCCTGGGCAATTTTTTCACCATCCGCGACGTCCTGCAAAAATACGACCCGGAGGTGGTGCGCTTTTTCATCCTCCGCGCCCACTACCGCAGCCCGTTGAATTACTCCGACGCCCACCTGGAGGACGCCAAGGCGGCGTTGACCCGCCTCTACACCGCCCTGCGGAATGTCTCCCCGGCTGCGGATGCCAAGGTCAACTGGGACGACGCCCACGCTATGCGCTTCAAGGCAGCGATGGACGACGATTTCAACACCGCCGAGGCGATGGCGGTGCTGTTTGACTTGGCCAACGAGGTCAATCGGAACCACTCACCTGAAGCGGCGACACAACTGCAGAGCCTGGGAAATGTTCTGGGATTGCTCGAAACGGATCCAGCGTCGTGGCTTCAGGGTGGAAGTGGGGCGGTCCGCGGAAGCATGGCTATTCGCTATTCGGGGTCGTTTGCGGGGGTTGGTGTCGTGGCACCGCCGACGGTTGCCCAGGATGTGGATGCCGCGATCGCCGCTCGCGCGGCCGCGAAGAAAGCCAAGAACTTCGCCGAGGCCGACCGCATCCGCGCCGAACTGCTGGCGGCAGGCATCGTCCTGGAGGACAAGCCCGGCGGCGTAACCGAGTGGCGCCGGGCCTGAGGCCCGCACGCCGCGGCCGGATCAGCGCAGGACGCGGCCGTTGCGGCCGATGATCGTCAGGTCCACAAAGCGCGAGCCGTTGTGGTTGGTCGGGCTGTAGCTCACCTTGAACCCCCCGAGGTCGAAGCCCGGCCCCTCTAATGCGGCCTCAAATTTTTCCCGGGTGAGGTCCTTGCCGGCGCGCTTCAGGGCGTCCACCACGAGGCGGGCGTTCAGATAGCCTTCGAGCCCGTAATAGGAAGGCTCCTTTCCCTGGGCGTATTTGGTGATCGCCTTTTGATAATCCTTCACGATGGCGACGGAGTCATTCCAGGGGTAGGGCATGACCTGGGAGATGCTGATTCCATGAGCGCCCTCGGCGCCCATTTCCTTTACAAGCAGGTCGGCGCCCACGGGTGACAGCGTCACAAATGCCGGGGTCTGGCCAGCGGCCTTCATGCCATTCACAAAGGCGGAGGTGGGCTTGTAAAGCGTCACCATGATGACAGCTTGGGGGTCGCCCTTGGCGATGGTCTGGACCGCGCTCCCGACATCCACGGCGTTCCGCTCAATCGCTGCGGTGGCGCTGGGGCTCAGCTTGTGTTGCTTGAGGGCAGCGGTCACGCCGTCGAGGCCCGATTTGCCGAAGCCGTCATTCTGGTAGAACACCGCGATCTTGCTGATTCCCATGCCAACCAGGTGATTGACGATCGCCTCGGTTTCGTCGGCATAGCTCGCGCGCAGGTTGAACATGAAGCGATTGACCGGATCACGAAGGCTGGCGGCGCCGCTGATGGTGCCCACCAGGGGGACCTTGGCGGCAGAAAATACTTTCATCGCCTCGGTCGTGGGGGACGAGCCGTAGAAGGCCAGCAGGGCAAACACCTTTTCGTTCTCGATGAGAGCCTTGGTGTTGGCAACGGTTTTTTCGGTTTCGTAGCCGTCGTCAAGGCTGGCCAGCTCAAGTTTGCGGCCGAGCACACCCGCCGCCGCATTAACCTCGGCCAGGCCGGCCTGGACGCCTTCCCGCATCGCGAGGCCATAGGCGCCGGTGGGCCCGGTAAAGGGCGCTGACATGCCCAATTTGATGGTGGTGGCCGAGACGCCGTCTTCGGCGCGGGCAGCGGGAAGCCACGCGGTCGAGAGAAGGGCCAGGAGGCCGACGAGGGTGCCGAGGCGGGAAAGCTTGATCATGCCGTTGTCTTCCTTGCGGGTCGCGTTCAGGCCGGCGGGGCCCGAGAAAGGGTGAGCGGAGGGCGGAAACGGTAACGAGGAGACTAACGGAACGGGAGCCGGGGGATTGAGGGTCGGTTTTGCCCAGGGTCCGAAAACGGGCAAAAAAAAAGCCGCTGCCCGAGGGCAGCGGCGCGATGACCAATGTCGGGGTTGGGGGCGTCAGCCGCCGAAGAAGTCCCGCACCTTGTCGAGCCAGGACTGAGCTTTGGGGTTGTGGCGCTGGGCATTCGAGCAACTGATGTCATCGAACTCCCGCAGCAACTCCTTCTGGCGGTCGGTGAGATTCACCGGCGTTTCCACGAGGACGTGGCACATCAGGTCTCCCTGGGCGTGGCTGCGTACATTGCGTATGCCTTTGCCACGCAGGCGGAAGACTCGGCCCGACTGGGTTTCTTGAGGCACCTTGATGCGCGCCATGCCTTCCAGGGTGGGAATCTCGATCTCACCGCCGAGCGCCGCCGTGGTGAAGCTCACTGGCATTTCACAGTGGAGGTCGTCCCCCTCCCGCTGGAAGACCGGGTGGGCCTTGATGTGGATCTCGACGTAGAGATCTCCGGGGGGGCCGCCATTGACGCCGGGCTCGCCGTGGCCGGAATGGCGCAGGCGCATGCCGTCGTCGATGCCGGCGGGAATCTTCACCTCCAGGGTCTTCTGCTTTTTGACCCGGCCCATGCCGCCGCAGGTGTGGCAGGGCTCCGGGATGATGCGGCCTGATCCGTGGCACTTCGGGCAGGTCTGCTGGATCGAGAAGAAGCCTTGCTGGATGCGCACCTGGCCCGCTCCGCCGCAGCTTGGGCAGGTCTTTGGCTGAGTGCCGGGCTTGGCACCGGAGCCATGGCAGGTTTCGCATTCTTCCATGGTCGGAATGCGGATCGTCTTCTCGGCCCCCCGGGCAGCCTCTTCAAGGGTGACCTCCAGGTTGTAACGCAGATCGGCGCCGCGATAGACGTTGGAACGACCGCGACCGCCGCCACCACCCCCGAAGATGTCGCCGAAAATGTCGCCGAAGGCGTCGGCGAAACCCTCGAAGCCCTGGGGACCGCCACGGCCCCCGCCGGCAGACGGGTCCACGCCGGCATGGCCGTATTGATCGTAAGCCCCTCTCTTCTGGGCGTCGGAAAGGATCTCGTAGGCCTCCTTGGCCTCCTTGAACTTCTCCTCGGCTTCCTTGCTATCCGGGTTGCGGTCCGGATGGAACTTCATGGCCAGCTTGCGGTAGGCCTTTTTGATGTCGTCGTCCGAGGCGTCGCGGTTGACGCCCAGGACTTCGTAATAATCCCTTTTCGCCATATCGGATCAGGCTTTCATAGAGCAAGGCCGAGCCCGCCGGCATCTTTACCGTGGGGCCCGGCCGGGTTGAGGCGTGGGACGCCGGAGGGCGCCCCGCGTCGCATTACTTCTTGTCCTTCACCTCGGTGAATTCCGCATCCACCACGTCGGCGTCGTCGGCCTTGCCGCCACCCGCGTTACCGCCGCCCGCCGCGCCACTTGCCGCTGCTTCAGCTTGAGCCTTGGCGTACATCTGTTCGCCCAGCTTCTGCGCAGCGGTGGCCAATGCTTCGCTCTTGGCTTCCATGGCGGCCTTGTCGGAACCCTTGATGGCTTCTTCGGCGTCCTTGAGGGCCGCTTCGATCTTTGCCTTGTCCTCCCCACCGAGCTTGTCGCCGTATTCGGTCAGAGCCTTCTTGGTGGAATGCACCAGGGCGTCGAGCTGATTGCGGGCGTCCACCACTTCGTGGGCCTTCTTGTCTTCCTCGGCGTGGGCCGCGGCGTCCTGCACCATCCGGTTGATCTCGTCTTCCGACAAGCCAGAGTTGGCCTTGATGGTGATTTTGTTTTCCTTGCCCGTGCCCTTGTCCTTGGCGGACACATGCAGGATGCCATTGGCGTCGATGTCGAAGATCACCTCGATCTGGGGCATGCCGCGCGGGGCGGGAGGAATGCCTTCCAGGTTGAACTGGCCGAGGCTCTTGTTGCCGGCGGACATCTCGCGCTCGCCCTGCAGCACGTGGATGGTCACAGCGGACTGATTGTCGTCGGCGGTGGAGAACACCTGCGTCGCCTTGGTCGGGATGGTGGTGTTCTTCTGGATCAGCTTGGTCATCACGCCGCCCAGGGTTTCGATCCCGAGGGACAGGGGTGTGACGTCGAGCAGCAGCACGTCCTTCACTTCACCTTGCAGCACGCCGCCCTGGATGGAGGCACCGACGGCCACGGCTTCGTCCGGGTTCACATCGCGCCGCGGGTCCTTGCCGAAGAACTCCTTCACCTTGTCGATGACCTTGGGCATGCGGGTCTGACCACCCACCAGGATCACGTCATCGATGTCGGAAACCTTTACGCCGGCGTCCTTCAGGGCGATGCGGCAAGGCTCGATGGTGCGCTCGACGAGGTCTTCCACCAGGGATTCGAACTTGGCGCGGGTGATCTTCAGCGCCAGGTGCTTCGGGCCGGTGGCGTCGGCGGTGATGTAGGGCAGGTTGATCTCGGTCTGGCTCCCGGAGGACAGCTCGATCTTGGCCTTCTCGGCGGCTTCCTTGAGGCGCTGCAGGGCCAGCACGTCGTTCTTGAGGTCGACGCCTTGTTCCTTTTTGAACTCGGTGACGATGTAGTCGATGATGCGCTGGTCGAAATCCTCACCGCCCAGAAAAGTGTCGCCGTTGGTGGCCAGCACTTCGAACTGGTGCTCACCGTCGATGTCGGCGATCTCGATGATGGAGATGTCGAAGGTGCCGCCGCCCAGGTCATACACGGCGATCTTCGAGTCGCCCGGCTTCTTGTCCAGGCCGAAGGCCAGGGCCGCCGCGGTGGGCTCGTTGATGATGCGCTTCACTTCCAGGCCAGCGATACGACCGGCGTCCTTGGTGGCCTGGCGCTGACTGTCGTTGAAGTAGGCCGGGACGGTGATGACGGCTTCGGTCACTTCCTCGCCAAGGTAGTCTTCGGCGGTCTTCTTCATCTTGCGCAACACTTCGGCGGAGACTTGGGGCGGGGCGATCTTTTTGCCGCGCACCTCCACCCACGCGTCGCCGTTGTCGGCCTTGGTGATGGTAAAGGGCATCAGATCGATGTCCTTCTGAACTTCCTTTTCCTCAAAGCGGCGGCCGATCAGGCGCTTGACCGCG
>JAEUNY010000032.1 GCA_016791005.1 Zoogloeaceae bacterium | reverse complement strand
GGGCTTCATCCTCGACACCCTCTCGGCCCTCGGCCTGAGCGAGGAGGAACGCTATTGGGTCAAACTCAAGGCCATCGGCGGAGAGTTGCTGGCCCTGGTGGTCCTCTTCGTGGTCCTCCAGTCCTCGTCACTCCTCCACCTCACCGGCTCGACCTTTGCGTTGGCGGCGATGATCGTCGGTATCCCGGTTCTCTTCATCGCCCTGGGCCGCTTCGTCGCGCCCTATGCGCCGGGCTCGGAGTTCTCGCTACTGGTCATGGTGGGGCTCATCTCAGCCTATTTCACCTACAAACTGGGGGTGTATTACCTTGTCGGCGCCTTCATCACCGGCGTTACCGCCCGGCTCCTGCGGCAACGCATGCCACGTCTGGCTTCGGACGAGAATCTGCACGCCATCCACATGTTCGCCTCCTTCTTCGTCCCCTTCTATTTCTTCTACAAGGGCATGAGCGTCCCCACGGGGGCGCTGAGCCGGGAGGCCTTGTACCTGGGGGGCCTGCTCACCGTCATCGCGCTCCCCCTGCGGATGGGCGCGATCTGGCTGCAACGGCGATTCATCAAGAACGAGAGCCCCCTGGGCAGCCTGCGGGTCGCCACCGCCCTCACGCCGACCCTCATCTTTACCCTGGTGCTTGCCACGATCCTGCGGGAGCGCTTCCAGATTTCCGACGCACTGTACGGCGCGCTCTTGATCTATGCCGGCGTGTCCACCATTCTTCCATCGCTGGTCCTGGCTCGCCCGGTGGATTTCAACTTGCTCACCCAAGCCCCGCCTGAGCCGACCCCCCCCCTGCCCCATGCGGCCACTCACACCCAGGAGGCACCATGACCGCCAAATCCCTGCTCATCGGCCTGGCCCTGACGCTCGTCGGTGCATTCGCGTTGTTGAACTGGTCGGCCTTCACCGCACCCACCACGCTTTATCTCGGCTTTGCCGAAGTCCAGGCCCCGTTGGGGCTCGTGATGCTGGTCATCACCGGCGCCCTCTGCGCCCTGTTCCTGGTGTACATCGTCCTCCAGCAGGCGGGCGTCATCCTGGAGGCCCGTCGCTATGCCAAGGAACTGAAGGCCCACCGCGAACTGGCCGACAAGGCTGAGGCCTCCAGATTCACCGAGTTGCGGGCGTACATCGAGACGGAGTTGAACAAGGCGGAAACCCGCCAAACGACCCAGGCCCAGGATCTTGCCGCCCGGCTCGATCGTCTGGAGCAAGCGACCCTGGCGCGAATGGACGAATCCACCCGCAGTCTGTCCGCCTACGTGGGCGAAGTGGAAGACAAGATCGATCGGGCATTGCCGCCGCCTCAATGACGGCATACGTCCCAAACGAAGGACCGATCACCGGACTGATCCTCGCCGGCGGTCTGGGTCAGCGCATGGATGGCGCGGACAAGGGGCTCGTCTGCCTGGATGGAGCGCCCCTCGCCGCGCGGGTGCTGGCCCGTCTGGCCCCCCAGGTGTCGGAGGTATTGATCAGCGCGAACCGAAACCCGGCTGCCTATGCCGCCCTGGGGGAGGTCCGGGTGGTGGAGGATCGCGTGGCAGGTTTTGTGGGACCCCTGGCGGGACTGGACGCGGCCTTCGCGGCCGCCCGTCCTGAAAGCCCCTGGATCGCCACCTGCCCCTGCGACGCGCCGTTTCTCCCTTTGGACCTCGTGGCCCGACTCCTGGCCGCCGCCCAGGACGCCGGGGCCGAGGTCGCCATGGCCCGCGCCAACGGCCAGAACCAACCAGTGTTCCTGCTCGCCCATCGTCGCACCGCCCCGACGCTGGCCACCACCCTGGCCCACGGGGAACGGCGGGTGGCGCGCTGGGTATCGGCCCAACGCCACGTCATCGTCGCCTTCGATGACTGCCCGGCCGCTTTTCTGAACCTCAACACCGGGGCGGAACTCGCGGCGGCCGTGTCGCCGCCATGGCGTCCGGAGATGCAAAAAGGCTAGTTGATGGCGGAAAGGGGTGCCTCGGCCAACGCGGCGTCCACCAGACGCTTGGCGGCCTGGAATTCTTGCACGTCCACCATGGCCTGAAGCTGCTCCGCCCGTCGTGATCCGAGACAGTCGGTTGCCTCCGGGAGCAAGGCCCGCAGGGCTGCGCCATCACCCCGGGCGCAGGCATCGCGCAGACGACGGAGCAAGGCCAAGTAGTCTGCCTCGGAAGCCGGGGGCGAACTGGCGTCGGCTGACGGCACGCGCCGGTCGCAATAGGCGACGGCCGCCCGCACGCTTTTCTCCTGGAGCGGTCCCAGGGCGGCCACTGCCCGAGCGATGTCGGCCGGTTTCACTTCCTTGTCCGCAAGCCGCTCCTCCAGCCAGGCGGCGAGATCGGCCACACGCTGCAGGGCCAACGTTCCGGCTGCGCCGCGCAGTTTGTGGGCAAATTTTTGGGCGGCCGGCCAATCGGCCTGCTCGCACAGAGCCGCCAGGCCCTCGGGATCCTTGCCATGGTCCCGGAGGAAGGTGTCGAGATGACGGCGATAGGACTCTCGCTTGCGCCAGCGCCGCCCCACCGCCACCGGATCCAACACCGGCGCCGAATTGATTGCGGTAAGCACGTCCTCGCCCGCCTGCGGGGTGTCCGATTCCTGGGCTGGCACGGCAGGGGCCGCCGCTGCGCCGCAGGCCAGCAAGGCATTCACCAGATCGTCCACCTCGAAGGGCTTGGGGACGAAGCCGTCCATCCCCCGCTCCAGGGCGGTGCGGTACTGGCTTCGCAATGCCCCAGCGGTCAGGGCAATGACCGGGAGCCGGCCTAGCAAGGGATTCTCCCGGATGCGGCGAGTGGCCTCGTAGCCGTCCATGACGGGCATCTGCACGTCCATCAATACCGCGTCGAAGGCCCCCTGTCGTGCCTCGAGTAGGCCAAGCGCCTCGGCGCCGTTGGCCGCGACTTCGACCCGGGCCCCCTCCCCCTGCAGAATTTCCAGCG
The DNA here is from genome assembly GCA_016791005.1 of Zoogloeaceae bacterium. Taxonomy (GTDB): domain Bacteria; phylum Pseudomonadota; class Gammaproteobacteria; order Burkholderiales; family Rhodocyclaceae; genus JAEUNX01. Next base: position 3,947 of record JAEUNY010000032.1, on the reverse strand, counting down.
CGACCTCCCGGTTGATTTCGCTGTCATCCACCACGAGGATCCGCCAGCCCTGCAGACGAACTGGAGCGGTCACCGCCTCATCGGCGTTCACCCGCACATCAACCCGCCCAAGCGGTTTTGCCGCCACTTCAGCAACCGCCCGCGCCACCATGGAGACCGTGACCGGCTTGGTCAGAACCACGTCGGCCAGGCGCTGCCGAGGGTCGCTGGCGATGGCCGCCCGGTCACCGGGAGCGGCCATGAGAATCCTCGTTGTGACGTCGGGCGCGCCCTCGCCCGCGAGACGCTCTAGGATCTGGAGCCCATCCCGCCCGGCCATTCGGCCATCGACGAGGAGCACGTCGAAGGGCGGACCCGGAGCGCGAAGGCGCTGCTCGGCGTCCTCGCCCGACGCGGCGGCAACCACCTCCCACCCCAGGGCCTGCCCGCCTTCGGTCACGACGCGACGCGGGGTGGGATGCTCCTCCACCAGCAGAACCCGCAGCGGAACTGATGAGGGTGCCCTGCCCTGGGCCGGCTCCGCGGGCGCAAGGGCAATCTCGAACGAAAACTCGCTGCCTTCTCCAAGGGTGCTGGAGACATTGAGCGTTCCCCCCAACAAATCGACCAACATCCGGCTGATGGTGAGGCCCAAGCCCGTGCCACCGTAGTTTCGGGTGGTGGACGTATCCGCCTGAGCGAAGGCCTGAAAGATCAGGGCCTGCTTTTCCGGGGCGATCCCGATGCCCGAATCACGCACCGCAAAGCGCAATCGACGAGTCCCGTCGGGGTTGCGCCCAACATAATCGACCCGTAGCACCACCTCGCCCTCGTGGGTGAATTTGATCGCATTGGTCGCCAGATTGATCAATACCTGCCCCAGCCGCAGGGGGTCTCCTTTTACCCAATCGACGCCGGAGGGCGGGGAGGCCACCACCAGCTCGATGTTCTTTGCTCCGACGGCGGAGGACATGATCCCCGCCACGTGATCGAGGACATCGGCGAGGCGGAACGGCACCACCTCGATGTGCATCCGGTGGGCCTCGATCTTGGAGAGGTCCAGGATGTCGTTGATGATGCCCAGGAGAGCCTGGCCGGAGTTGCGGATCTTGCGAATCATCTCCAGCGCGGTGGGTCCCAGATCCTGCTTTTCCAGGAGATAGGCGAGCCCAAGGATCCCGTTCATGGGGGTGCGGATCTCGTGGCTCATGTTGGCCAGGAATTCCGATTTCGCCCGGTTGGCCTCCTCGGCCTCGAGCTTGGCCCGCTCCAGTTCCTGGGTCCGCTCCCTCACCGTGGAATCCAGACTGGCGACCATGCCGTTGAGCACCTGGGTCCGCTCCGCAACCTGCCGCTCCAGCGCCCGGGTGACCTCCTCCGCCTTCTTCTGGGCCCGCCGCGCCGCCGTCACGTCATGGTTGGTCCCAACGATCTGGGTGGGACGGCCCTGGGGATCCTTTTCCAGGATGGCAGCGGCCTTGATGTAACGAACCTCCCCGGCAGGGTGAATGATGCGGAAGGTGAAGTCGTACTCGGAGACGCCCCGCAGCAAACCATCCAGACGCGCATCCCATTCGGCAAGGTCATCGGGGTGCACCCGGGTGCGCCAGAAGTCCAGATGACGAGGCCCCGCTCTGGGCGTCGCCTCGCCGTACAGGACGTACATCATGTCGTCCCAAATGAGTTCGCCGCGCTCCGGGCGCACCACCCACACCCCAATCGAAGCCGCTGAGAGGGCCATCTGCATCCGTTGAATGAGGGTCGCCAGCTCGGCCTCGAGGGCCTTTTGGGAGGAGAGGTCCACGATCGAGGCCAGCGTCGCCGCGCCGTCCTCCTCGTCGATGAGGGTCAGGCCGATCGCCACGGGGATCTCGGTGCCGTCCTTGCGATGGGCACAGTTGGCGAGCGCTAGGTGCGCCAGATCAGCTGGTTCATCGCCGCTCCCCCGTTCGTCGCCCGCGCTGCGGACCCGCCGGCAATGTAACGGAACCAGGCTATCCATGGCCTGGCCGTTCAGCTCGCCGGGACCATAGCCAAACATCTCCTCCGCACGACGATTGACCAGACGGATGCGCTCGTCACCGTCAACCAGCACCATCGCATTGGGGGCCGCCTCCACGGCGCGGCGAAAGAGGGCTTGGGCCCTTTCCTGCTCCGTGACGTCGCGAAGCACCTTTGAGATGCCCACCACTTGGCCGGTGACGTCGCGGATGGGCGACACGGTGACCGAGACCGCGAGGCATTTCCCGTCGGCGGTCCGCCGATGGGTGACGAAATGGGGCACGGTATCCCCGGCAAATCCGCGTTCGAGGATGCCTTGATCTTCTGCCCGGTGCTCCTCGGGGACGATCAGCTCCGCCACGGTGCGCCCGACGGCGGCCCGGGCCGGAATGGCAAACATCTCCTCGGCCGCCGCATTCCAGGAGACGACCTCCCCCTTCAGGTTGGTGCTGAGAATGGCATCGCTGGAATTTTCAACGATGGCCGCCAGCCGGCGTTCACTCAATCTGGCCCGCCCCATTCGCTCCCGGTGAGCCATCTGAAAATAGGCGATCACCGCCAGGAGCCCGAATCCCCCGGCGATCAACAACCCGACGGCGCGAGGCGACAGCAAGGGATATTGGGCGGCGAAGGCGGGTGTTGCACGCAGATCCACGCGCCAGGTGCGGCCAAAAATCTCGACATCGACCGACTTTGCAAACAGGGTTGGCGTTGGCGCCAAGAAATTCCGGGTCATCCAGAAGGGATGCTCTCCACTTGCGGCATCGGTCATGGCGAAGTCGATCTTGCCGTCATCGAAGTGGAGATTCTCAAGGACCTCGTCCATCAACACCGGGGAGTAAACCCAGGCGGCCGTTGCTTGCCAGCGCGCCTCCGGGGTGTCCAAAGGCACCCCCGGCGTATAGATCGGCAGCAGGAGCAGGAAGGAGCGCAGGTTTTTTCCTTCGGCCTGGACCAGGGTGATGGGGGCGGTGAGCGTCGGCGCGTTGGTCTGGCCCGCCCGCTCGGCTGCCTCCCGGCGAGCGGCTTGCGAAGCAATGTCCAGCCCCACTGCCTGCTGGTTGCGCGACTCGGGCTCGATGTACTGGATGACGAAGCGCTCCCCCGCATTGGGGTGCAACTCACGAATGGCGAAATTCGGGCGATTCTCCTGCCGAGCGCTGCGCAGGAAGGCCGACACCTGGTCCGGGGGAACCCTCCGGATGTAACCGACGCCCCGAAGCCCCGGAAACTCGGCATCGATGTCTCGACTCGCCGTGTAGTTGCGGAAATTGTGAGCGGACGTGCCGGTGCCCCCGGAGGACACCACCATCCCGCGGGCGCCGACGAGCCCGTACCGATACATATCCACCCGCGCCAGGATGGCCTGGACTATTTCGTCCATGCGGGTATTCGCGGCGTCGGCGACGATCCGTTCGTTGCGGTCGGCCTGGAGGCGAACACCGACCCAGGCCGTGAAGAGGCCGACCAGCCCAATCAGCAAGGCCCCCAGCCAGGGCCGAACTGGCCCGGCAGGTGAAGACATGGCGTCCAGTGAATTCGGCATGCGCAGTTCACGCCCCATGGGTCCAAGGTCGGCCCCCGCGGGGCGCGCGAAATAACCCTCCCACCGGCCCGGAATAACGGCCCAGCCGCCTGCGAATTAAGGTTTTCGGCGCAAAGAGCGCCGGGTCGAAATGAGCGGCCGAAGCCCTGAAAGCACGCCTCTCAAGCAGATCCGACCGCGAAATCCACCTGCACGTCCGCCGGGGGAGCGGAGAAAGGTGCCGAAGTCACCAGGACATCTGCGCCGGCCGCCGCGTACCGCCCAGCGTTATCGGCCCGGACCCCGCCGGCCACGGCAAGCAGGGGCAAGCGGGGGTGACCGAGTCGGACGAGTTCTTCCCTCACCGCTGCCACCGCCTCCGGGGCGAATTTTTCGAGCTGAAGGATCTCCGCCCCGGCCGCGGCCCATTCCAGCGCCTCCG
>JAEUNY010000159.1 GCA_016791005.1 Zoogloeaceae bacterium | reverse complement strand
ACCAATGGGCTCGTGGAAGTGGTACGCGATCGTGTTCTCGTCGATTTCCGAAAGGGTGCCTTCCTGGGCACGCAGGCAGCCGGCGAAGTAGCGGAAGTGATCGATGGCCAGCGGAATGTCGGCGGCCAGGGTCTCGCGGATCGGTTTGCCGTTATCCACCGTCTCGACGTAGGCGATCTTTTCCAGATTGGCTTCGAGCAGATCGGCGCACTTGAGGAGCACCGCGGAGCGCTGGGCCGGGGGCGTGGCGGCCCACTTGGGGAACGCGGCGTGGGCGGCGTCCAGGGCCAGCTCGATGTCCTCGGCGGTGGAGCGGGCCGCATCGCACAGGCGCTTGCCGGTCACCGGGCTGATATTGGGAAAGTACTCCCCCTTCATCGGCGGCACCCATTTGCCTCCGATGAAATTGTCGTACCGATCCTTGAAGCTGTAAGGGGCACCAGCCGTGCCAGGTAGCGCGTAAAGCATGGGAGTCTCCGTTTGAGGTTTGAGTCGGGGGAACAACGAATTTGATGACGGAATAAACGCAGCGGCCATGCCAGGCCCGCCGTGCCAGCTCGCCACCCAGCCCACAAGGCGCATGGATACTGGGTTTCCATCCCATGCACGGTGCTCGGAGAGGGCCGGTCAGTGGCCTGCTCCCTTGTACTGAATCTGAACACCTGCTCCACGCCGTGACGCCACACCCCGGCGCGGCAGGCTCGCTTGGCGGCAAAAACCCCGCCTTCAGGGCTGATTTGCGGGGGGTGTGTGGCCTAGCTAAAAGGCACGATCCCTGCTTATCCAATTCGTATGGATGCCCATCGCCCTGACGATACTCGCGAGTCCGCCATCGCCCGGTCCTGGAAGCGCTGCGCCAATTCCGGGATGGATCCGGTTCATTCCCCGCTCCTGGAGTTGGCGGCCCACCAGCATCTGCGCCAGCAGCTGGAGGCCAACGCGCGCCTGATCACCTTCGCTCAGCCCATCCTGGAGCATCTGTACCAGCAGCTGGCGAAATCCTCCTCCATGGTGTTGCTCGCCGATTCCGACGGGCTCATCCTGCGGGCGGTGGGCGATCCAAGCTTCGTCAATCGTGCAAATCGGGTCGCCCTTATGCCCGGTGCCACCTGGTCCGAAGAAAACATGGGCACCAACGCGGTCGGCACGGCCCTGCACGAAACCCGCATCGTGGCAGTCTGTGGCGACGAGCATTTTCTGGAACGCAACCGTTTCCTAACCTGTATCGCCACGCCGATTCTCGCCCCCACCGGGGGCATGCTGGGGATCCTCGATCTTTCCACCGACCAGCGGGTCACCCTGCCCCACGCCCAGGCCCTGCTCACCACCACGGCGGAGATGATCGAGCACCGCCTGCTGGAATCCCTGGAGGGCGGGCACGTCCTGGTCCGTTTCAGCACCCATCCGGAACTGCTCGGCGGCCCCCTCGAGGCCTTGGCGGTGTTCGACGACGGCGGCGGGATGCGGGCCTGCAACCGTCGCGCCCGGGCACTCCTGGGGTTCCAGGCCGAAGAACGACTGCCGAGTTTCCAGGAATGTTTCGGGGCGGAATGGCGCAGTCTCGGGAAGTTGATGAATGAGGTCCGGCGGACCGGGGCTGCCCGCCTCCGGGGGCCCCGCCAGCGGGAATTCCTCGCCCGGTTTCAGTTGCGGGGCGAGGGCGCAAGCCGCAGCTTTCTGATTTCCCCCAAGGCCAGTGCGAACGACGCCCCGCCCTTCACACGCCTGGACCATGGCGACCCCCGCATGCACGAGGCCATCCATCGGGCCCGGCGGATCGCTGGCCGCGACATTCCGCTGCTCATCCAGGGGGAAACCGGCACCGGCAAGGAGCTGTTCGCCCAAGCCTTTCACCGCGATGGTCCGCGGGGCCAAGGCCCTTTCGTGGCCGTGAATTGCGCCGCCATTCCGGCAAACCTGATCGAGGCAGAACTTTTTGGCTACGCCCCTGGGGCCTATACCGGCGCCCGGGCCAAGGGCGGCCGCGGCAAGCTCGTTGAGGCCGACGGCGGCACCCTATTCCTGGATGAAATCGGCGACATGCCCCTCAATCTGCAGAGCGTCCTGCTACGGGTACTGGAAACCCGCTGCGTGACCCCGCTGGGGAGCGTGGAGGAAATCCCCATCGATATTGCCCTGGTCTGCGCGAGTCACCGCTCCCTCAATCGCATGGTGGCGGAGGGGCAATTCCGCGCGGACTTGCTGTTCCGGCTGAACGGCCTGATGGTCAGCCTTCCACCCCTGCGGGAACGCACCGACTTTGACACCATCGTCAGTTCGGTGATCAGCGAGGAAGCCTGTGGCGCCCCGGTACGCATCGGCCACAGCGCCCTGAACCGCCTGCGCCGCCATGCCTGGCCCGGGAACATCCGTCAGCTGAAGAACGTGCTGCGGGTCGCCATCGCACTGTTGGGGGACAATGAGTCCGTCCTCACCGAGGAGCATCTCCCGGAGGAGTTGCTGGAAGACCTCAGCAGCGAGACCTCGGCGGCGCTCTCGCCGGCGCACCGGGATCTTCGCTCGACCGAACTGCGCCTGATCCGCGATTGCCTCACCCGCCATGGTGGCAACGTCTCCGCTGCCGCCCGGGAGCTCGGCATCACTCGCACGACGCTCTACCGCAAGCTCCGACAAACCCAGGACTAGGCAACCAAGCGGGGGCGGGGACGGTTGCCCGTGCCCCGCGCCGCGCCGCGTCAGAGGGTCTTCAGGTACTCCAGCAGCGCCGCCTTGTCTGCTGCGGGGAGATGGGTGCCGAATTCGTGGCCCTGGTTGCCACCGCCTTTGGCCGCCACGTCATGGCGGGTACCAATCCGGCGGGCCTCCTCGGTGTCATGGCGGAACCCCACCCGCTCCGGGTCATAGACGTTATAGCCCCGCCAGAAAACGGTGGGGCGGCTCGCCACCGGCTCCAGGAGATCCTTCAAGGTGGGCACCGAGCCGTTGTGCAGGTAGGGTGCGCGCAGCCAGATCCCATCGAGGAATGCCGCCACGTAGCCGGTGAGGGGCTCCTCCACCAGACCCTTGCGCTCGATGCCCATCTTGCGGACCACCGCGTTCGCCTCCCGGGCAGCGCGTTCGTTCCAGGTGTCCATCCGATTGCGGTCCGTCCCCACCTCCGCCACCGGCACGATCGTCCCCGTGCGGGGCGACGCATGGCAGGCCGCGCACTGGGCATCGAAGACGGCCTTGCCCTTCTCGGCCTGGGCCGCATCCAACGGGAAGGGATAGGCCGGCGCCCGGGCGGCCACCAGGTAGTCCACCATCCAGCGAATGTTCTTCAGGAAAACCTCGTTGTCCTTGGGCGGCGCGCCCAGGAGGCCCAGGGCGGAATCGATCACCACCGAATACACATCGTGGCTGTCGCCGGCAAAGTTCATCCGCATCCCCTTCTCCGCCTTGTACTTGCCCAGGTTCCAGACCGAAGGCATGTCGGTGGGGCCGAAGCTGTCGTCCATGGGCCAACGGATCATGAAGTACTTGGTGAGGTTCATGGCGTCATCCCGACCGCGGCCCCACTCGGGGAAAGCAGGGTGGTAGAGCCAGGCAAATTGGCTCTCCCGCTCGAGCAGACGCTTTTTGGTGATCGGGATGAGGAGAAAGCGGTAGATAACCCGATCTACCCACGACAAGTCGGTTACGAGGCGAATCTCTGCCATCAGGTTGTCCGGGTTGAAGCGCGGATCCTTGGCGCAGTCGATGAGGAAGCGGAAGAAGGCCTCCAGGTTCAGGGTGTGATTCGGCCCAGTGAGCACATAGACCGGGTTGGAATCCTCGCTCACCCGATAGCTTGCGGTGTGGCAGACGGAGCAGGTGTTGGCCACGCGGGCAAAGCCGATGGTCTTTTTGGTGAACCCGATGGGCAGCTCCTGGCCCGGCTCCCAGGCCACACCGAAGGAGGCGTACCCGCCAGGACCCGGCAGCTTGTCGGGGAACATGCGGGGCAGCACGTAGAAGATCCAGTAGGGAATGCCGGCGTCGTTCTCCGCGCCGATGGAGCCGTATTTGAAGCGCATGTCCGGATCCTGGGTGATCCAGGCCGGCTGTGCCTCCTCGCGGAAGAACTTGTACCAGCCATAGACCCCCAGGATGCCGGCCAGAATGAAGAAGATGCCCAGGATGGTCAGGACGCTGCGGTAGCAGGAACGGCACATAGACGATTGGCTCATGTTGCCCCCTCAGAATGTCTTCAGATATTCCACGATGGCATCTTTGTCGCCGGCCGGGAGATCCGTGCCGAAGACGTGCCCCTCATGCCCGCCGTTGCCATTTCCCGGGTCAGTGGTCTTGAAGTGGAAGAATTGCTGCCCCCGGGCGGCGGGAACGGCGGACACAAAGCCCACCCGCTGCCCATCGATCTCTTCATTGCCACGGTAGAAACTGGCTGGCCGGTTGGCCGCCGGCTCGAGCAGATCCCGCAAAGTGGGCACCGACCCGTTATGGAGATAGGGCGCGCGCAGCCAGATCCCGTCCAGAGGCATGTTGGCATAGCCGAAGGTCTTGCGGAAATGCTGGAAGCGATGGGGATAGCCCGCGTAAAGCGTACCCTGGTTTACCGCCAGATCGTAGGTATAGGAATCGAGGCGGGCCCGGTCCGTGCGGATCTCCGCCAAGGGCGTCACGTGCCCCACCTTGGCGCCGCTGAAATCCTTGCCACTGGCCCCGTGGCAGGCCGCGCAGTATTCCCCGTACAGCGCCTTGCCGCGGCCGGCCCGTTCGAGGTCGATGGGCAGGGGATAGGGCGGCGGCTCGGCGGTCAGCAGCCAGTTCTCCACCCTGCCGATGGCCTTCAGATCGATGGTGGGGGGCGTGGTCCCAGTCCCGAAGGCCGCGCTCTTGTTGCGCTCCTCCGTGTGGGTGTTGTTGCCATCCCAATGTAACTCCATGCGCGCCCCGTCATCACGCTTCATGCGCTTGGCCTGATTCCAGATGGAGGGAAAGTCCGACGCCCCGAGGAGTTCCTTTTGCGGCAGCGCGTGCATCGGGAAGTTGAACAGCACCTTGGCGGAGTTGAAGGTGTCGACCCGGCCCGGTCCCCAGTCCGGCTGTTTGAAGGCGAAGCTGAAGCGGTCCCGCAACATCAGGAGCCGGTCCCGCATCAAGCCGATCGCCACCGGATACACCAGGTAGCGGTCCAGCGGGCTCAGCCGCCCAGCCAGCCGCTCGATCTCCGGCACGATGAACTCGGCCGAAAACTTGGGCCCCGCCGCGCAGTTGAAGAAAAAGGTCTCGAAAGCCTTGATGTCGAGGCGATGGGCCGGCATGCCGAGGACCAGCTGCGCGGGCTCGTTGGGCCCCGTGCGGATGGTGCTGGTGTGGCAAACGGCGCAGTTGAGGAATACCCGGTCGAGGCCCAGGTTGCGCCGCTTCGAAACCCCGACCGGCAGATCCTTGCCCGCCTCATAGATCATGCCCAGGGAGGCGTAGCCCTTGCCGGGCAGATGCTCGGGACAGATCTGGGGCAGCGCGCGCCAGATCCAGTAGGGGAAGCCGGACTCCCGCTCCCCGCCGGTGGAGCCATATTTGAAGTGGGACACGGCGTCGGCGTAGCCCACTGGCTCGTCCGCAGTGAACCGCCCCAGGGCATAGACGCCCCCAACGATGGCGAGCACCCAGGGCAACCAAAAAAGGATGCGCCCGATGCGGCACAACCAGCTTTTCAAGCAACCGTCTTGGGAACAGGCGGGGGCGGACATGGAAGGCTCCTCAGTGGAAGGTCGGGCGGCAGGCGGGGAGATCAGCGTAGGGTTGTTGCAACAGCGCACCGGCGGACTGGCCGGCTCGGGCCTCCAGCCAGGCGATCAGGCGCGCGAATTCTGGTCGCTCGGCGAACTCGGCGCCGAAATGGCTGAACGGCGGAGGCATGGGCGTCTTGGGGCGCTGGTCAGGGGGCAGCTTGCCCATCGCGAGGCGGACGAGCATCCGTGGGGCGCACGCCTGCACCTGACGGCCTGCGACCTCGCTCCCGCCATGGAGAAACCCGGGGGGGAAGGCCTCGGCAGCATCGTGGCACGCACCGCAGACCCGGAAGAGCAGGCCCATCTCTTCTCCCACCGATCCGGGCACTGGCCCGGGCGCCTCCTGGGCCGGCGGCCGCAGACCAGGCGGCTCCCCGCAACACGGGGGTAGCGAGGTCGCTCCAAGCCCTCGCAGCAGGGGCGGCACGATCGACCCCCGCGTGAGCACGGGGGACGCCAGCACGCCGACCGGGGTCATCCCACCGGCCACCCGCCGCAGCAAGCCCACCTCGTCGCGCAAGCGAATTCGCACGCGGGCCGCGCCATCGCCGCCCGGAATGATTTCCAGGCCCGCCAGCCTTCGATCCTGCCCCCGAAGCACGAACCCAGGATCAGACTTCTCACCGGCCAGAACCACGGGATCGCGGCTCTTCCCCGCCAAACTCCAGGCCTCGACCC
>JAEUNY010000133.1 GCA_016791005.1 Zoogloeaceae bacterium | reverse complement strand
GCGTCGTGCCTCGGGGCTGGAGCGCTGCGGAGTGTGTGAGGGCAAGGGATACCGCTTCAAGGCGCGCTGCGAGGCCTGCGACGGGAGCGGTGAGGAAATCGCCGAGCGGGAATTGGCGGTCACCCTGCCGCCCCTGAGCGCCGAGGGGCGGATCCTTCGCCTTCAGGGCCAGGGGCCCGGCCCAGTCGAGGCGCCGGGGGACCTCCTGCTGGCGATCCGTTACCAGGACCATCCGCTTTTCGCGCGGCGGGGCGTCGATCTCGCCCTGGAGGTGCCGGTGAGCGTGCTGGCGTGGCTGGCGGGGGATGCCCTGTCGATCCCGATCCTGGGCGGTACGCACAGGGTGAATCTCCGGGCGGGAGGCGGCGAGCGGGAACTGCGCTTGCCGGAGTTCGGCCTTCCCCGGTTGGAAGGGGGGAGGGGCGAGCTGCGGGTGACTTTGCGCCCCGAGTTTCCCCAGGCCCTCGATGCCTCGGCCCTGGAGGCCCTGTTGCGGCTGGATCGCAGTCTGGCGGGGGACGAGGGCCGCCACTATCCTGAAGTGGCCGCCTGGCGGCGGAGGGTCCAGGCAGCCGGGGCCGGGTGAGTCTCCGGAGGACCCACGACCCTCAGGCCGCGTAGTCCTCCATCGGCACGCAGGCGCAGAATAGATTGCGGTCGCCGTACACGTCGTCGATGCGATTGACGCTGGGCCAGAACTTGTTCTCCGCCACCCAGGGCAGGGGAAAAACCGCCTGCTGGCGGGAGTAGGGGCGGTTCCAATCCCCCACCAGGTCGGCCTGGGTGTGGGGCGCGTGCTTGAGGGGATTGTCCTCCGCCGGCCAGGTTCCCAGCTCCACCGCGCGGATTTCCTCGCGGATGCTGATCATGGCGGCGACAAATCGGTCCAGTTCCCCCTGATCTTCCGACTCCGTGGGCTCCACCATGATCGTACCGGCCACCGGGAAAGACATCGTCGGGGCGTGGAAGCCGTAATCCATTAGGCGCTTGGCGATGTCCACCTCGGTGATGCCGGTCGCCGCCTTGATGGGGCGGATGTCGAGGATGCACTCGTGGGCGACGCGGCCCTGGCGCCCGACGTAGAGCACCGGGTAGTGTTCGGCGAGGCGGCTGGCCACGTAATTGGCGTTGAGGATGGCCACTTCCGTGGCGCGCTTCAGGCCCTCGCCCCCCATCAGGGTAATGTACATCCAGGAGATCGGCAGGATGCTGGCTGATCCGAAGGGCGCTGCGGAGACAGCCCCCTGACCGGCATGGCTGCGATCATTGGGCCCCGTGGCGGCCACCGCGTGGTCGGCCACGAAGGGCGCCAGATGGGCCTTGAGGCCGATGGGCCCCATGCCCGGTCCACCGCCCCCATGGGGGATGCAGAAAGTCTTGTGGAGGTTCATGTGGGACACATCCGCGCCGATGGTCCCCGGCGACGTCAGGCCCACCTGGGCGTTGAGGTTGGCCCCATCCATGTAAACCTGTCCGCCGTGGGCGTGGACGATTTCGCAGACCTCCTTGACCGCCTCCTCGAACACCCCGTGGGTGGAGGGGTAGGTGAGCATCAAACAGGCCAGCCGGGCGGCGTGCTGCCCGGCCTTGGCTCGCAGGTCGGCCACGTCCACGTTGCCGTTGTCGTCACAGGCCACCACCACCACCTCCAGTCCGCACATCTGGGCGGTGGCGGGATTGGTACCGTGGGCCGATTTGGGGATCAGGCAGACATCGCGATGCCCCTCGCCGCGGCTGGCGTGGTAGCGGCGGATGGCTACCAGACCGGCGTATTCCCCCTGGGCGCCGGAGTTGGGTTGCATGCAGATGGCGTCGAAGCCGGTGATGGCCTGGAGCGCCGCCGCGAGGCCGTCGATCATCGCCAGATAGCCCGCCACCTGCTCCCGGGGCGCGAAGGGGTGGAGGCGCCCGAAGGCCGGCCAGGTCACCGGGATCATCTCGCTGGTGGCATTGAGCTTCATGGTGCAGGAGCCCAGGGAGATCATCGAATGGTCCAGCGCCAGGTCCCGGTTCTGCAGCGCCTTGAGGTAGCGCAGCATCTCGTGTTCAGTGTGGTGGGTGTTGAACACCGGGTGGGTGAGGAGGGCGGAGCTGCGCAACAGGCCCGCCGGGATCCGTCCCCCGGCCGCCGCGACCTGGGCATCCAGGGCCGGCAGATCGGCCTGTACCCCGAACGCCGCAAGGACCGCCTCGACGTCGGCGAGGGTGGTGGTTTCGTCGAAGGAGGCGCCGAGAGTGTCGGCGGACACGCGGCGCAGGTTGTAGCCGGCGGCCACGGCGGCCGCATAGACCGCTTCCGTCCGGGCGCCGGTGCGCACCTGCACGGTGTCGAAGAAGTGATCGGCGACCACGGGAAGGCTCGCCGCCGCCACGGCCTCGGCGAAGACTGCGGCGAGCCGATGGATGCGGCCGGCGATGGTCCGCAATCGCTCCGGCCCATGATAGACAGCGTACATGCCAGCCATGTTGGCCAGCAGCACCTGGGAAGTGCAGATGTTGGAGTTGGCTTTCTCCCGCCGGATGTGCTGCTCCCGGGTCTGCAGGGTCATGCGCAGCGCCGCCTTGCCCCGGGCATCCTTGGAGACGCCGATGATCCGCCCAGGCATGGCGCGAACGTAGGCTTCCCGCGTCGCAAAGAAGGCCGCGTGGGGGCCGCCGAAACCCATCGGCACGCCAAAACGCTGGGCCGAGCCCAGGGCGATGTCCGCCCCCATCTCGCCGGGGGACTTGAGCAGTACCAGCGCCATCAGGTCCGAGGCGACGGCCACCACGGCGCCGGCGGCCTTGAGCGCTGCGATCACTGACGTCAGGTCACGGACCTCACCCGTGTCACCGGGGTACTGGAGGAGGGCACCGAAACAGTCGCTCCCGGCTGCGGCCGAGGCCGGCCCGCTGACGATCTCGAAGCCAAACCAGGCCGCCCGGGTCTTGACCACATCGACAGTCTGGGGAAAGCAGTCCTCGGCGACGAAGAAGCGCTGAGATTTCGACTTGGACACCCGGCGCGCCATGGCCATGGCCTCGGCTGCCGCCGTGGCTTCGTCCAGCAGCGAAGCATTGGCGAGTTCCAGCCCGGTGAGGTCGATGACCATCTGCTGGTAATTGAGCAGGGCCTCCAGCCGGCCCTGGGCAATCTCCGCCTGGTAGGGCGTGTAGGCGGTGTACCAGCCGGGGTTTTCCATCACGTTACGCAGGATCACGGCCGGCGTGTGGGTATCGTAGTAACCCATGCCGATCAGGGAGCGCTGAATCACGTTTTGGTCGGCCAGCGCCCGCAACGCTGCGAGCCCCTCGGGCTCGGTCTTCCCTGCGGGCAGGGGCAGCGGCGCGGGGAGACGGATGGCCGCCGGGACGGTCTGTTCGATCAGGGCGTCGAGGCTGGGCGCCCCAATGGCCTCCAGCATCGACGCGATCTCGTGGGCGTTGGGGCCCAGGTGGCGGGTCTGGAAATCGGAGCGCAATTCCAGGTCGGAAAGCGGCGCGTGCAGAGCGGTGTCGGTCATGGGGGACTCGGCGGAACGGGGCCGGGCGGACCCGGCCGAGGAAAAGTACGGGCGGTACAGGGAATCAGGCGTTGGCGATTTCAGCGCCGTAGCCGGCGGCATCCAGCAGGCGCGTCAGCGCGGCGCCATCTGCGGGCTTGAGCTTGAACAGCCAGATGGCGTAGGCGTCGGCGTTTACGCTCTCCGGGGCATCCACCGCCGCGGTATTCGACTCGATCACTTCACCGGCCAGCGGGGCGTAGATGTCCGAGGCGGCCTTGACCGATTCGATCACCGCGCAGGCCTCGCCCGCCGCGACGCTGCGGCCCGCTTCGGGCAATTCGAGATACACCACGTCCCCCAGGGCTTCCTGGGCATGGTCGGTGATGCCCACGGTGAGGGTGCCATCGGCTTCCGCCCGGACCCATTCGTGGGAGGCGGTGTATTTGAGGTCGGCGGGAATGTTGCTCATCAAGGGGCTCCGAGAAAAGAGGGGTTAAACCAGGACCTGGCCCTGGCGAACAAAGGGGAGTTTGACGACCCGGGCGGCGAGGCGCTTGCCGCGCACCTCCACCTTCACCGCGTCGCCGGGGGACGCGGCCAGGGGCAGGCGGGCAAAGGCGATGGACTGCTCTAGGGTCGGGGAGAAGCTGCCGCTGGTGGTTTCCCCCGGACCGTGGTCGGTATGCACGGTCATGTGGGCGCGCAGCACGCCCTTGTCGAGGAGAATGAGGCCCAGCTGGCGGCGGGTGGCGGGGTGGGCGAGGAGGGCGGCCTTGCCCACGAAGTCCCGCTCCGCATCACGGAAATCGACGGTCCAGGCAAGGCCGGCATCCAGGGGCGAGACGGATTCGTCCATGTCCTGGCCATACAGATTCATCCCCGCCTCGAGGCGCAGGGTGTCCCGGGCGCCAAGGCCGCAGGGCGCCACCCCAGCAGCCTGCAGATCGCGCCAGACGGCCGCGGCCTCGCTGGCCGGTACCGTGAGTTCGAAGCCATCCTCGCCGGTATAGCCGGTGCGGGCGATCAAACCGCCGGACCATTTCACCGCCTGGAAGGGGGCCAGTTCCCGGCTCGCCGCTTCGCTCCCCGGCAACGCTGCCCAGGCGCGGGCGCGGGCCTGGGGGCCCTGGACGGCGATCATGGCCAGGTCACGGCGGGCGTCCAGGGTCACGTTGGCGCCTTGTTTGGCGATCTGCTTGCGCATCCAGGCCACGTCCTTGTCGGCGGTGCCGGCGTTGACGACGATGCGGTAGGAGGTCGGGCTGAAGACATAAACGATGAGATCGTCGATCACGCCGCCCTGTTCGTTCAGCATGCAGCTGTAGAGGGCCTTGCCGGGAGCGGTGAGCCGCGCCACGTCGTTGGCGAGCAGGTGACGCAGGTAAGGCTGGGCGTCCGGGCCGTCCAGATCGAGGGCGAGCATGTGGGAGACGTCGAACATCCCCGCATCGCGGCGCACCGCATGGTGCTCGGCGATCTGCGAACCGTAGTTGACCGGCATGTCCCAGCCGGCGAAATCCACCATGCGGGCGCCAGCCTCCACGTGGCTGGCATAAAGCGGGGTCTGTTTGGCCATAGGCACTCCGTGCTTCGTTCGGGTCAGGAAAACGGAAAGGGCCGCGGACGGATGCCCTTGCTGCGGCAACCCTCCTTCGGCCCCATCTGTCCTGTGTACCTGAGAGATTACGGCGCTGGCGCCGAGTGCCCCTTCGGTGGAT
>JAEUNY010000114.1 GCA_016791005.1 Zoogloeaceae bacterium | reverse complement strand
AGGACATCGGGGCGGATCAATCCACCGCCCACCACCGTTCCCAGAATGATGGCCCCCACCGTCAAGCCTTCGATCCAGCCGTTGGCCACCACGAGCAGGCGGGGCGGCAGGTACTCGGTGAGGATCCCGTACTTGGCCGGGGAATACGCGGCGGCCCCCAGCCCGACCACGGCATACGCAATGAGCGGCTGTACGCCGAGAAACATCATGGTGCAGCCGACGATCTTGACGCCATTGCTGATGAGCATGACTCGCCATTTCGGCATCGAGTCCGCAAAGGCCCCCACGAAGGCAGCGAGGGCTACATAAGAGACGGTGAAGAACAATTTCAGGAGCGGCTCATGCTCCTGGGGGGCGTGCATGTCGCGCAACAGCGCGATGGCCGCGATGAGGAGGGCGTTGTCGGCCAGCGCGGAAAAAAACTGCGCGGCCATGATGATGTAGAAACCGAGCGGCATCGCGGGGGGAGCCGGGCTGTTTTCCAAAGGCCGCTTTATATCACGAAGGTGGAAACGGAGCGATGACGGGCTTCAGCGGCATTTTCGGGTCGCGGAAGTGGGTGAGATGAAATTGTTTTTTTTTGGCATCCCCCCGGACCTCGCATCTGTGATAAAACAGCACACATAAGTTTGTTTTATTCGTATCACCATGGCAGATCGACGTCTTCAGGTTTTCCATGCCGTGGCCAAGCACGGCTCCTTCACCCGGGCGGCGGAACACTTGTTCATGACTCAGCCCGCCGTGACCTTCCAGATCAAGCAACTGGAGGAGCACTACAACACGCGCCTCTTCGAACGGGGTCATGGCAAGGTCACCCTGACGCCCGCTGGTGACTTGGTGATGGCGTATGCCGAACGCATTCTCGGGCTGAACGAGGAGCTCGAAGTGCGGGTGGGCGAACTCACCGACGAACTCACCGGCACCCTCAACATCGGCACCAGCACCACCATCGGCGCCTACTGGCTGCCGGGCCTATTGCGGGATTTCGTCCGCCAATATCCCAAAGTGGTCCCCCGCGTGGTGGTGGGCAATTCTCAACTTGTTGAGGACAAGGTCGTGTCTAAGGAACTCGATCTTGGGCTCATCGAAATCGTAACCGACCACCCGGCCCTGGAACGGATCAGCGCCTGCCACGACGAACTCCTGGTCATCGCCCCCATCGGCCATCCGCTGACGGTGATGGAGCGGGTGGGCGCCCATGATCTGGTCCCTTATCCGCGCATCACCCGGGACCCGGGCAATGCCATCCGCGTGCTCACGGAGCAATATTTCGAAGCAGCGGGCATTGGGGCCGAGGAGCTCAACGTCGTGGCGGAGCTTGGAAGCCTGGCGACGGTGAAGCAACTCGTCGAAGGCGGCGTCGGCTACGGCATCGCGTCCCGCGCGGCAATTCAGCGGGATGTGGCGGAAGGGCGGTTTGCCGCTTTGCCCCTCGACCCGCCCCTTTACACCCCCCTTGAAGTCATTTACCCCAGGGATAAGTTCCGCAGCCGGCTCATTACCACCTTTGCCGAGTTCGCCACCGAGGGCTTGCGCGCCCGCTGCCTCCCCTGACCGCCCGTTTCCGGACATGCCGCGCCCCATCCGAGCCACCGTCGACCTCGGCGCCTTTCGCCACAACTATCTCCTGTCCCAGCGCCTGGCCGGCCCCCGCCGCCGCGCACTGGCAGTGGTCAAGGCCAACGCATACGGCCATGGACTGCTGCCCTGCGCGCAGGCCATTCGGGACGTGGCCCACGGTTTTGCACTCCTCGACATCACCGAGGCCGTGCAACTGCGGGAGGCTGGGTTTCACCAGCCGATCGTCCTCCTCGAAGGCTGCTTCCACGCCGAGGATCTTCGCGAGGCACGGCGGCTGGGCCTGACCTCAGTGGTGCACCATTCGGGGCAGCTAGACCATTTCGCCGGTCTGGTCGGCGATGGGGACCCGGTGGATGTCCTCGTCAAGATCAACACCGGTATGAATCGCCTCGGCTTTTTGCCGGAGGAAGTCGGTACGGTGGTGGCCCGTTTGCGCGCGCTATCGGGGGTT
>JAEUNY010000026.1 GCA_016791005.1 Zoogloeaceae bacterium | reverse complement strand
CGCGAACTCCTGCTCACTTGGCTGCTCCGCGGAGAGGGCCTGTCCCTGCGCCAGCTGGACGAGGCCCTCGAGGCCGGTGAGCGGGACGCCCTCGGCGCCGCCAAGGCCCGGCCGTTGCCAGAGCTGGGGTTTGCCGACCGCAGTGAAATGCCGGACTGGTTGCTGGAAGAATTGGAACGGGAGTTCGCCCCCGAGGCCCTCGGCAGTCTGTGTGCCGCCCTCAATCGCGTGGCGCCGCTGGATCTGCGGGTGAATCCCGCTAAGATTAAGCGCGAGGAGGCGCAGGCTCGGCTCGGTGCTGAGGGTCTCATGGTGCAGGCCGGAGCCTGGTCGCCCGTCGCCCTTCGGCTGGACGACAAGCCAGCCCTCAACAAACACCCCCTGTTCCTCTCTGGCGC
This sequence comes from Zoogloeaceae bacterium, assembly GCA_016791005.1. Lineage (GTDB taxonomy): Bacteria > Pseudomonadota > Gammaproteobacteria > Burkholderiales > Rhodocyclaceae > JAEUNX01. Next base: position 7,048 of record JAEUNY010000026.1, on the reverse strand, counting down.
CCTCGAGGTGCAGGATGAGGGCAGCCAGCTCCTGGGCTACCTGCTAGCGCCTCGACGGGGGGAACTGGTGGTGGACTTCTGCGCCGGCGCTGGCGGCAAGACCCTGCTTCTGGGTGCCCTGATGCGGGGTACCGGCCGGCTCTACGCCCTCGACGTGGCCGACAAACGCCTCGCCAAGTTGAAGCCAAGAGCGGCGCGGGCTGGCTTGTCGAACGTGCATCCGATGCTCATCGACAGCGAGCGGGATCCGCGCCTCAAGCGGCTGGCGGGCAAGGCGGATCGGGTCCTCGTGGATGCTCCTTGCAGTGGTCTGGGTACCCTGCGGCGCAATCCGGATCTCAAATGGCGACAATCGCCAGAATCCGTGGCGGATCTCACCATCAAGCAGGCGGCCATCCTCGCGGCGGCGGCCCAGCTCGTCCGACCCGGCGGCCGGTTGGTCTATGCCACATGCAGCCTGCTGCGGCGGGAGAACGAGGATGTGGTGGCGGATTTTCTCGCGGCGCGAACGGATTTTCGCCGGGTCTCTGCCCAGGAGGTGTTGGCGGAGCAGGGAATCTCCTTGCCCTGCGGCGAGGACCTCCACCTGAATCCGGCCGTGCATGGTACGGATGGTTTCTTTGCCGCCGTGCTGGAGCGGGCAAACTGATCGCCGTTTTCCGTTCGTCCAAGGGCTGCCGGGCGCTCGCCGGAACGGCCCTCGCGGCAGCCCTGGCCATGGCGTCCCCGGTTTGGGCGCAGCCGGTGGCGGCCAAGGGCATGGTAGAGGCGCTCTTTGCGCCCTGGGATCCCATCGAGCCCGCGCTGATCGACGTGATTCAGGGTGCCCGACGGCAGATTCGCGTGCAAGCCTATGCCTTCACGAGCCGGGAGATCGCCAACGCCTTGATTGCCGCTCACCGGCGGGGCGTGGACGTGGCGGTTCTTGCCGATGCGGAGATGAATCGCCGGGCGAGCGGGAACCGGATTCCCAACCTCCTGGCCGCGGGAATCCCGGTGGCCTTCGAGACCCGCTACAACGCGGCCCACAACAAGGTCCTGGTCATCGATGGACGCACCGGGTCGGCGGTGGTCGTGACGGGGTCTTACAATTTCACTTGGTCGGCCCGGGAACGGAACGCGGAAAACGTGCTCATTGTGCGGGGCGACCCGACTTTGGCGGGCCGCTACCTGGCCAACTGGGACCGCCATCGTGCCGAGGCGACCCCCATCCATCAACTTCCCTTCGTACCCTGAATGTTCGAGACCCTGGATTTTTCTCGTCTGACCACCGAATTCCTGGCTCACCTGCGCCAGCCGGGCCTGCTTTACCAGGTCGCAATTTTGGCCGGGTGCCTGGGGCTGGCGTGGCTGGTCCAGCGAAGCGTCCTGGCCCGACTCGCGGACCGGCCAGGGGGTGAGCGCCTGCGGGCGCGAATCGGCCGCGGCGGGTTGCGGCGGGTCCTCTTTCCCATCGTCGCTCTGACCCTGGTGTTCATCCTGCGCAGCCTCCTCAAGCCGGTGATGCCGGTTGAGGTGCTGAACCTGGCCTTGCCTCTGCTGGGCTCCTTAGCTTTGATCCGGTTGGTGGCCTACGCGCTGCGTCAAGCCTTTGGTCACGTGAGCTGGATGGGCACTTTCGAGCGCGCCTTCGCCACCCTGGCCTGGGGCGTGGTGGCCCTCCACATCCTCGGCTGGCTGCCTGAGGTCATCGAGGGCCTGGAGGGGGTAGGCTTCAAGGTTGGCAAGACGCAGTTTTCCCTTTGGCTGATTCTTCAGGGAACGGCCTCGGTGCTGGCAACGATGCTGTTGGCACTCTGGATCGGCGGCATCCTCGAACAACGCCTTTCCCATACCCCCGGGCTCGACGCCAATGTCCGCCTGGTGCTGGTGCGAGTCGCGAAGAGCATCCTACTCCTTGTCGCGGTGATGATCGCGCTGCCCATGGTAGGGCTGGATCTCACGACCCTCTCGGTGTTTGGCGGTGCCCTTGGGGTGGGTCTGGGTCTGGGTCTGCAGAAGATCGCGGCCAATTACGTGTCGGGGTTCATTATTCTTCTTGATCGTTCCATCAGCATCGGCAATCTGATCTCGATTGGCACTGATCGGGGCATCGTCAGTCAGATCACCACCCGCTACACGGTCCTGAAAGGGGCGACCGGGGTCGAGGTAATCGTACCCAACGAGACCCTGGTGGGATCAGTAGTGCTGAATGAGACCTTTACCAACAGTCAGGTGCTGGTGCCCATCAACGTCCAGGTTGCTTACCAGACCGACCTGGATGAGGCCATGGCGATCATGGTTGCGGTGGCCACCGAGCACGCCCGCACCCTCGCCGATCCTCCTCCCCGCGCCTACCTCATCGGATTTGGCGAAAGTGGCATCGACCTGCGTCTCGCCTTCTGGATCAATGATCCCCAGGAGGGCACCCTCACGGTGGTGTCGGCAATGAGTCTCGAAATCTGGCGGCGCTTCAACCGGGCTGGCATCCAGTTCCCCTTCCCGCAGCGGGAGATCCGCGTTCTGGGGGGGCAACTGGAGGTGGCCGGCGAAGTTTCATCCCCGGCGCGGGTTTCGTCCGGGCCGGCCGAAGCGCCTCAGGGATGATCGCCACCCCCCATGCCAGCCCCGAGCAGCAGCTTTTCGCGTAAACTGTTTCATCCATTTTTCAAGGACTTGCCATTTCATGTTCTCGGGCTTGATTGAATTGCCGTGGTGGGGCTACTGCCTCGTTGCCCTGACGTTCACCCACATCACGATCGCCTCGGTGACGATCTTCCTGCACCGGCACCAAGCCCATCGCTCCCTGGATCTCCATCCGATTCCCAGCCATTTCTTCCGCTTCTGGCTGTGGCTCACCACCGGCATGGTGACCAAGGAGTGGGCGGCCGTTCATCGCAAGCACCACGCCAAGTGTGAGACGGTGGAGGATCCCCACAGCCCCCAGATCAAGGGCATTCGTAAAGTGCTGCTGGAAGGCGCGGAGCTCTACCGGACGGAAGCCAATAACGCCGAGACTCTGGCGCGCTATGGCCACGGGACGCCGGACGACTGGCTCGAGGACCACGTTTATCGCCACTCGATCTACGGCATTTCGCTCATGCTGATCCTGGACGTGCTGCTCTTTGGCGCCATCGGGCTGACCATCTGGGCCGTGCAGATGATCTGGATCCCGTTGTGGGCCGCCGGGGTGATCAACGGGCTGGCCCACTACCGGGGCTACCGCAACTTTGATTGCGCCGATGCGTCCACCAATCTGGTCCCCTGGGGCATCCTGATCGGCGGCGAGGAGCTGCACAACAACCACCACGCCTTCGCCACCTCGGCCAAGCTCTCCGCCAAATGGTTCGAGTTCGACATTGGCTGGATGTATATCTGCATCCTGGAAATGCTCGGGCTGGCCAAGGTGCGCAAGGTCATTCCCAAGCCCCGCTTCGGTGAAGTCCGCAAGGTCGTTGACCTGGAAATGTTGCAGGCCATCATCACCCATCGCTACGACGTCATGACCCGCTACGTGGCGTCCCTGGGCCGCCTGTGTCATGAGGAGCTGAACACCCCGGATCGGCGCACCCCGAAGTTCGAAATGCAGCGCCTGCGCCGGCTGGTCTTTTCCGGCGCGGACGACCTCGGGGAGGGGGATCGGGCCGAGCGGGCGCAGCTTCTTGCCCAGAGCAGCCAACTGGCCACCATCGCCAGCATGCGCGAGGAGCTCACCGCCCTTTGGGGCCGCTCCAATGCCTCCCGGGAGCAACTCCTGGCGCAACTGCGCGCCTGGCTGGAGCGGGCCGAACAAAGCGGCATCCACCAGTTGCAGGAGTTTTCCCTGAGCCTGCGGCGATACGCGGCCTGAGTCGGACCCGGGGCGTCAGCGCCCTTGGGTGATTCCCGGTCGCAGCAGCCCGTTCATTCGCGCCCATGGCCCGTCTCATCCTGTTCAACAAGCCCTTTGGCGTGCTAAGCCAGTTCACCGGGGAGGCGGGGCAGGCGACCTTGGCGGCGTGGATCCCGGTTCCCGGGGTCTATGCCGCAGGGCGGCTCGATGCGGACAGCGAAGGCTTGTTGCTCCTGACCGACGACGGTGGCCTGCAGCATCGGCTCGCCCACCCGCGCCACAAGGCCCCCAAGACCTACCTGGCTCAGGTCGAAGGACTCCTGGATGAGGCCGCGTTGGCGGCGCTGCAAAACCCCCTCGATCTGGGGGATTTCGTGACTCGCCCCTGCCAGGCGCGAGGGGTGGACGAGCCCGCCTGGCTGTGGCCGCGCACGCCACCGATACGCAGCCGCAAGGCGATTCCCACTTCCTGGCTGGAAATTGTGCTCACCGAGGGGCGGAACCGTCAGGTGCGGCGCATGACGGCCAAGGTCGGGCTGCCGACTCTGCGGCTGATTCGGGTCGCCATCGGGCCCTGGCGGCTCGAGGGCCTGGCGCCCGGGGCTTGGCGGGAAGCCAGCCCACCCCCCGCCGACGGGCGATCGGGTCGAAGCGGTGTCCGCGGTCGTCCGCCGCGTCATTGAGCCGGCCAGGATTCCATTCACCAGAGTGAGCCATGAGCGAGAAGGTGCAAATAGATAGCAAACTGTACCAGGCAGGGCTGGCCATAAGCTTTTTGGTCGTCGTGGCCGGGACGCCCCGGGCGGAATTGCCCAGTGTGGAACTCGGGGCGGGGATGTTCCGCATCGAGGCGGAGCTGGCGGCGACCCCGGCCGCGCGCCAGGTCGGCCTGATGAACCGGGAAGCCATGGCCCCTCAGCATGGCATGGTGTTCGTCTTCACCGAGGCCGCCCGGCACTGCATGTGGATGCGCAACACCCTGATCCCCTTATCCGTCGCCTTTGTGGACCAGACCGGCCGGATTCTGAATATCGAAGACATGCAGCCCCGCACGGAGACCAATCACTGCGCCGCGGCGCCGGCGGTCTTCGCCCTGGAAATGAACCTCGGCTGGTTCGCGGAAAAGGGGATCAAGCCCGGCGATCGCCTGCGGGGGTTTGACCGGCTGCCGTCGGGGCGATGAATCCTCCCGTAAGGCGGCCCCGCAACCTCAGCCGCCCGGTCGGGAGGCTGGCCGTCATCGTCTTGCTGTGCGCCACGATGGTGGCCCCGGCTGCGGCGGACCCAGGGGGGGACGTGGCCGTGGCGGTGGATCTGGTGGGCGAGACGGTGGAGGTCCAGGTCGCGTTTTCGGTACCGGCGAGTCGCGCACTGACCTGGGCGGTGCTTACTGACTTCGACCACATGACGGCCTTCATCTCCAACCTCAGGGCGAGCCGGGTCGAGAGCCGGCAGGGAAATGTGCTTCGGGTCACCCAGCAGGGGGCGGCTCGACGCGGCTTCCTCGCCTTTCCTTTCGACGTCACCCGGGAAATCCATCTCACGCCCATGAGCCGGATCGAGTCGCACCTCATCCGCGGCTCGATGAAAAGCCAGGACGGCGTGACCGAGCTATCGGGGATGGACGAGGAAACCCGGGTCGTCTTTCACGGTCGATCGGTGCCGGACGTCTGGATCCCGCCGGTGGTTGGCAAGACCTTCATCGAGCGGGAGATCCGCGAACAGTTCTTTGAACTCCGTGGGGAGATCCTTCGCCGCCAGGGATCCTGAGCCCTCGCGGATCCGGTTCAGGCCGCCGGCCGGCTGGTGAAGAATTTCAGCGGCGAGGCGGTGATGCCCTTCAGGACCCCGGGCTTGATGCGGCCCTCGACATGCATCTCGCAGCGTTTGCAATCAAACCGCAGATTGAGCCGTTCCTGTCCATGCACCAGGGTCATGGGGTCCGGGCGGATTCCGCGTACTTCCTTCGGGCACAGATTGAAGCTGTAGCGTAGGCAGTGCTTGGTGATCATGAGGGACACCTCGCCCCGCTCCTCGCCCGTCTCGTAGGCCGCGTCGATGAGTCCGACGCCGTGCTTGCGGTAGAAGGCCCGTGCCTGATCGTTGAGGACGTTGGCCAGATAGCTCAGGGCGGCTTCCGGATTAGGCACGGGTGGCTCCACCGCCGGCCGCGGAACAAGGCGGGAGAATCCCCCCTGGCGTGCGGCCTCTAAGCCGGATACCACGTCCCGTCGCAGGGCATTGATCTGGGCGGCGGGCAGGAAGACGGGTTCGGCCAGGGCAATGTCCACCTCCCGGGCTTCGAAGTCGGTATTGCCGAGCTTGCCCAGGCCCTCCCGCAAGTTGGTGAGGGCGCGGGCCGCATCCCGGGCGGCGTCGGTGGGGCAGGGGAGCGATTGGCGCGCCAGGAAACCGTCCTCGTCCACCGCGGTGAGGATGAGTTCGTCCCTACTGGTTTCGAGGCGCAGGCTCACCGCGATGCGCCGTACCGCCGAGGGGCGCTCCAAGGCCCGCAGAAACTGGTGGTCATGATTACGAAAGAGCGGGGTGCCAGGGGTCAGATCGGCGGGCAACGGGTCGGCAGTCAGCACCCGGTCGCCGTCCACGCGATTGACCCGCAATCCGGTCTGGGAGCCCTTGGCGGTGAAATAGGTCAGCCCGTCGCCATTGTGGAGGGGCGTCGCGGCCCGGAGGGTGAAACCACGTCGTCCGGGCTCGATGCGCAAGACCTCACCGATGGCTTCGCCGGTGAAGGTCGGCGAATCGAAAGCGCCAATGTCGCCCTGGCGGCCCTGAACGAAGTAATCCGTCGTTTGCCGGTTGAATGTCTTCTCGGGCACCGGGGTGAAATGGAAGGTCGAGCGGCCGGAGGAGGCCCGGGCGAGGTCGGGGAATTCTTCCAGGAGCGCATCGATCTCCTGGCGGTAATGGGCGGTGACGTTCTTGACGTAGGGCAGGTCCTTGTGACGCCCCTCAATCTTGAAAGAGCGGATGCCCGCGCGGATCAGGGCGCGCAGATTGGCGGTCTGGTCGTTGTCCTTCATCGACAGCAGATGGCGGCTCGAGGCCAGCACCTCGCCCTGGCTGCCCACCAGGTCGTAGGGCAGCCGGCAAGCCTGGGAGCACTCGCCCCGGTTGGCGCTGCGGCCGGTATGGGCGTGGCTGATGTAGCACTGGCCGCTGTAGGCGACGCACAGGGCGCCGTGGATGAAGAATTCGAGCACGCAGTCGGTTTCA
>JAEUNY010000154.1 GCA_016791005.1 Zoogloeaceae bacterium | reverse complement strand
GAGGTGAAAAATCAGGCACTGGCCAATGCGGGTACGCAGATCCTCCCGCAGGCGCAGGGCCAAGGGCGGTGCCGTACCGGCGACGATGAGGGTGTGGTCCGCCGGGCCGCTGCGGTTGAAGGCATTGAAGAGGGCGATCTGTCCGGCCTCCGAGAGCTTCTCGACATCATCCACCGCCACCAGGGCACCGGCCGGGGCAGAAAAATCCTCGAGCTCGGCGGGGCTTAGGTACCGATGCGGGCGTGCGCTACCCTCAGCTGCAGCGGCGGCGGCCCGCAGGAGGTGGGTTTTGCCGGTGCCCGGGGTTCCCCAAAGATAAATGTGGAAACCCGGTTGGCGGGCCGCTTTGGCCACGGCGTCCACTGCGGGACGATTGCTGTGGGCGATGAAATTGTCCAGCCTCGGGGGGGCGTCGAGGCGGATATCGAGGATCAGCTGCTTCAATGGGGCGTCCCGTCAGCGCGGGCGCCTGAGGTCTCGACGCCCCGGGTTCGGGGCCGGACGGTCCGGGCATGGCGCATTTCAAGTAAAATCGCAGGTGTCGCGGTTTGCCCCAGGCAGGGCCTCGGGGCGTGGCAAATCGCCATACTCTAGCCAGTCGGGCCGGCGGGCTCAAGCCGGCAGCACCGCGATTTCCCGCATATTCTCCTCCACGAGGACGCATTTTGAGTTCCCAAACGCCTTCCCTTTCCTATCGCGATGCCGGTGTCGATATCGACGCGGGCGATGCCCTGGTCGACCGAATCAAGCCCCTGGCCAAGAGAACCCTGCGCCCGGAAGTGCTGGGCGGCATCGGAGGTTTCGGCGCCCTGTTCGAACTGACCGGCAAGTATCGGGAGCCAGTTCTGGTTTCCGGGACCGACGGCGTGGGCACCAAGCTCAAGCTGGCCTTCCAGCTCGACAAGCACGACACCGTGGGCCAGGACCTGGTCGCCATGAGCGTGAATGACATCCTCGTCCAGGGCGCCGAGCCGTTGTTTTTCCTTGATTATTTCGCCTGCGGCAAGTTGGAGGTCGAAACGGCGGCGGACGTGGTGGCGGGGATCGCCCGGGGTTGCGAATTGGCGGGTTGCGCCCTGATCGGGGGCGAAACCGCCGAGATGCCGGGCATGTATCCGCCGGGGGAATACGACCTCGCCGGATTCGCAGTGGGCGCCGTGGAGAAGTCCGAAATCATCGACGGCCGGCGCATCGCGCCTGGCGATGTGGTGTTGGGTCTCGCCTCGAGCGGTGCCCATTCCAACGGCTATTCGTTGATTCGCAAGATCATCGATGTGGCCCAACCGGATCTTGCTGCGGACTTCGATGGCAGGCCCATGAAGGATGTCATCCTTGAGCCGACGCGGATTTATGTGAAGCCTCTTCTGGCGCTCTTCCGGGCGCATCCGGGGATGGTCAAAGGGCTTGCCCACATTACCGGCGGCGGGCTGACGGAAAACGTGCCGCGGATTCTGGGGGAGCATCTGGCGGCGACGCTCGACGCATCCACCTGGCCACTGCCGCCGCTTTTTCAGTGGCTGCAGAAGGCCGGGAACGTCGACGCCCAGGAAATGTACCGGGTCTTCAACTGCGGGATCGGGATGGTGGTGGTGGTGTCCGCGGACGATGCGGCCACTGCGCTGGCCCATCTCCAGGCC
>JAEUNY010000109.1 GCA_016791005.1 Zoogloeaceae bacterium | reverse complement strand
AAGGACGGTTTCCGCCAGGCGCAAGGCCGCGGTGCTGTCGTCGGTGAGGCCCGCGGTGAGGGCCTGCACCGCCAGCACCTCGCGGCGCAGGGCCTCAGTGTCGGGCGCTTCGAGGGTGCCGTTGGCCAGATCCGCTTCGATTGCCTGGAGGCCGGCCACCGCTTCCCGTGGGCGCAGGCTCAGGGTGTCGCACCAGACCTGAGCCAGGCGCAGGCGCACACGGCCGCGGATCGCGGCGGGGGGCAGGCGGCCGAGCCAGGTCTGCAGGGTGCGCAGATCGCTGCGCTCGATGAGCGCCATGGCGCACTGCTCGACCCACTCCGCGGCGGCGGCTTCGTCCCCCGCGGCGAGGGCGTGGCGCACTGCCTCCAGCCAGAGGGATTGGCCAGCCAGCCAGCGGCTCGCCCGGCGATGGAGTTCGGCCACCTCCGCCGGCCTCTCCCGCATCAGGCGGCCTCGCAGGTAGTCGGCGAAAAGGGCGTGGAAGCGATACCAGTTGCGCCCCTCGTCCAGGGGCAGGAGGAAGAGGTTTCGGGCTTCGAGTTCCCCGAGCAGGGCGGGCGCGTGGCGATTGCCGGTGACCGCCTCAGCCAGCGCCGGGGAGACCCGGTCGAGGATCGACACCTGCAGGGCGAGATCCGCCAACTCGGCCGGCATGAGCGCCAGCACGTTCTCGGTGAGGTAGCGGGCGATGCCGGCGGCGGCGCCCTTCAAGCCCTGGCTCGCGGTGGTCATGCGGCCGGATTCGCGGGCGACGATGGCGGCGAGCTGCAAGCCCGCTACCCAGCCCTCGGTGGCTCGCCACAGGCGGTCGGCGTCCCCATTGGCGAGGCGCAGGCCGGCCACATCTACCAGGAAGCGCTCGGTGTCGGCCACGCTGAAGCGCAGGCCGTCGGCCTCGATGCGCAGCACGCGGTTCTGGCTCTCCAGGGCGCTTATGGGGACCGGCAGGTCCCCCCGACCGGCGGCCACGATGTGGAGGTTGGCCGGGGCATGGCGGAGGATGCGGGCCAGGGCTTCCGGCACCGCAGGGGAGTCCACCCGGTCCAGGTCGTCGAGGATCAGCACCACCGGATGGCGGGCCTCCGCAATCTCGTTGACCAGCACCGCCACCACGCTCTTAGCGGGAGCGAGGTGGTCGTTGCGCACTAGCGCCCGGGCTCGCTGGCCAAGGCCCTGGTAGGCATCCGCCAAGGCGGTGAGCACGTAGGCACCGAAGAGGGCGAGGTCGTCGTCCCGGTCCAGGGAGACCCAGGCGCTGGGAATGCCGCGGCGGGCCAGGGCATTGCGCCATTGGGCGAGGAGGGAGGTTTTGCCGAAGCCGGCGGGCGCGGCAAGGACGGTGAGTGCCCGCTCCAGGGCCAGGTCCAGGTGATGCACCTGTTCGTCCCGCGCCACCCAGCGGGTATTGACCAGCGGGGGACCGAGCTTGGTCCGGATCAGTTCGGTACGTGCCACGGCTGTTCTCCTCCACGCCGATTATTTTGTTATTGCGACGTCGCGGGTGCCCGGCCGAGCGACGTCGGAAAGAGAAGGTAGCACGTCGCGGCCCGGTCGCAGAGGGGCCAGGTGGGCGCTCGCTGGCGGAAGACGCCCCGGCGGCGCGCCCCGGGATTCGAGTCAGGCGCCCGGCATGACCGGATACACACACCTGGCGCCACGCTGCGGTTGAGGGTGGATCCGCCCCATCGGCCCGCGTTTTTTGAGCGCCGTCCGGGGGCGGTGTTTTGGGCCAAATGCACCGGCGCGGGGCGTAGGCGGGGCAAGAGGGGCGATTTGTCGTCGCTTTCAGGGGCATACGAATTGCTAAACAGGCACGGCCCCGCCGCGCCGTGGTGCGCTGGGGCAACCCCGTCATCTCTGGAGAATGCCCCCATGACCCGCGAAGAAGTCACCGACCTGATCGTCAGCAAGAAGATCGAGAAGAAGTTGAAATGGGCCGCACTGGCCGAGGCCATTGGCCTGTCGAAGGAATGGACCACCGCCGCCTTGCTGGGCCAGATGACCCTCAGCGCCGACCAGGCCGAAAAGCTGGGCGCAGCCCTCGACCTTCCTTCCGAGGCCATCACCCTGCTGCAGACCGTGCCCTACAAGGGGTCGCTGCCCACCGCGGTGCCCACCGATCCCCTCATCTACCGCTTCTATGAGCTGATCAGTGTCTACGGGACCACGATCAAGGAACTCATCCACGAGGAATTTGGCGACGGCATCATGAGCGCCATCGATTTTTCCATGGACATCTCCCGGGAGCCGGACCCCAAGGGCGACCGGGTGCACATCGTGCTGAGCGGGAAGTTTCTGCCCTACAAGACCTACTGACCCCGGTCTTGGGTCGCCGGCAGGGCGGGCATCTCCACGAGGTGGAGGCGGTTCTTCGTTGAATCTTTGACCTCATACATCGCCTGATCTGCGGCTGCGAGGAGCTCTGCGAGATTGGCCGGCGGCGTTGGGTAGGCCACGGCGCCGATGCTCGCGGTGACGCCGCTTTCCTCGAAGGCGGGTTCGGCCGCCAGGGCGGCGCGGAGATTCTCCAGCAGGTGCTGCGCGCCGGCCAGCGGGGTTTCCGGCAGCAGGATCACGAATTCATCCCCGCCGAGGCGGGCCGGGATGTCGGTCACTCGCAGGCGCTCTCGCAGGAGCCGCGCCACGCCCTGGAGCAGGGTGTCGCCATGGGCATGGCCGCGCTGATCGTTGGCCCGCTTGAAGTTGTCCAGGTCCAGATAGGCCAGGGCGATGGGGTGACGGTAGCGGTGACAGAGCGCGACGGCCAGCTCGGCCTTGATCTCGAAACCCCGCCGGTTGGGAAGCTGGGTGAGCCCGTCGGTGCGGCTGAGCGCGCGTTCGCGGAGCAAGGATTTGCGCAGATTGCCCACCATGACCCCCACCATGACAAAGGCGCTGCCCTGGGTGACAAAGTTCGCCGGCCAGATGAGGGGATGGGAATATTCCCGCCCCGCGGCATACAGGCTAAAGATCCAGATACTGTCCGCGAGAAGTGCGAAGAACACCGTGGTGCGCCGGTTGAGATGCCAGGCCGACCCCATCAGCGGCAGGAAGTAGAGCGGAAAAACGCGAAGCTCGGTGCCAGTGACGTAATCGATGTAGCCCACCACGAACAGCCCGGCCACCACGGCAAGGTGGATTTTCCAGGGGGGCTGAGGTGGGTGCTCAGTGAGAATCATGGCGGTGCAGTGGAGCGGTGCCGGCCGCCCAAGTCTGATCGTGGGGCAAATGTAGCAGGAGCGGCCCGAGAGCTGGCGCCCTGATCGATGGAATTCGCCCGGATCCAGCCGGGATGGGCCTGGGTCAAGGCCAGGGGCGCGGGCGCGCCTACGGGCCGAATAGCGGCGCCGCCCACTGGCACATGGTGGACCGGGTGTGGAACGTCCTCGTCCGCTGGTTTAAGGGATGCGTTGAGCGGCGTTCAGCCGGTACTCCCCGCTGCCAGCCGGGCTTCCGCCGGTGCGATGACCTCCGCGTCGAGGCGGGCGATGAGGTCCGCGTCGTCCCGGTAGGTCACGGTGGGCAGCACCCACGGATAGACCTTCAGGTCCGCCGCCATGGCGAAGGGCGGGGCGCCTTCCCGGATGATGGGCACGAAGGGCACCGAGGGAGAGGTGGGCACCACGCTGCCCAGTTCATACGGCACGCTGCGGGGATCCGTCAGGTCCGCGATGACAAAGCGCGAGGTGAGGACATGGTGACGGACCCACTCGGTGAGGTTGCGGCCCGGTGGCGGTTCGTAATCGAAAAGGTGCTTCCGATAGCCCGCTGGGTGGGCGTCGAGGGCGCGGCCGAGGGCGTCCAGGGTGGTTTTGTAGGGCGCGTCGAAACGGCCCAAGATCAGCACCCGCGAGCGGTAGATCTGGGAAATCACCCGGGACTGCTCGGCATCGTCCAGTTTCGCCAGGGTGGCATAGAGGGTCTCCAGGCGGTCCGCCCGCCGCGCCCGGGCCTCGCGCTTGGCCCGTCCTGCGGCCTGGCGGTCGCTGCGGGGAAACAGCACCGCCTCGGCCACCGGCATATAGACCATGAAGCGCAGCCAGTCGTTGGCCGACACCTGAACCTTGCGCAGGTGCGCGGGGCGGTCGGCCGGGTCCTTGAGGGTGAGGTCCAGGACTCCCAGGCGGGCCTGGGTGGTGGCCTCGTCCAGGGACAGGCCCGCGGCCAGGGCGCCGTAGAGCTCCGAGGAAAAAACCAGCGCGGCGTCGTTCGTCACCGAGCCCTGCACGCCCATCAGCGCGGGTAGGCCCGCTTCCATGAAGGGTCGGACGAAGGGCCAATGGCCGCTGTTGCAGGCGTTGAACACCGCCAGCCGCGTGCCGGCCGCCTTGAGGCGGGGTGCCAGGTGCAGCGCGCGTGTCCAGGGTGAAGGGTGGGGGCGGGCTTCCAGGATCGGCCCCCCCTCTTCCCAGCGGACCAATTGCAGGAAATGAGCCTCCGGGCCTTCGGCCTCCACGTGGCCGGCGTAGTGGAAGATGTCGATGGAGGTGGCGAGCCGGGTTTCCACCTGATCGGCTGCGGAGGTGGGGAGGAAATCGAGCTGGATGCGGCTGCCAAGCTCCGCCACATGGGCGCGCAGCATGCGAAATTCCTCTTCCACAAACCACAAGTCGGGGGTGTTCGGATCGTCGAACAATGTTCCCAGGAAAAGGAGGCGCTGCACCGCGTCGCTGGTCTCGGCGGCGAGGGGCTGGCCGGGGGCCTCCCGCACCAGGGAGAGGTCGCCGTCGGCGAGGAAAAAGCCGCTGGGCACAGCCGGGCCGGCGAGGTCGGGCCGGTACAGGCATTCCCAGGGCAGGTCGATGAGTTCCTCGTCCAGGCAGAGGCGGATGCGCAGGCCCACCGCCGGCTGACTGGCCGCCCAGCGGATGCTTTCGAGAAAAAGGCCGCCGATGGGTTCGGGCAGCAGGACACCCGCCAGCTTGCGCCCCACTTCTGCGGCCCGCTCCAGGGAGTAGTCGAAGCCGATCTCCACGTCCGCCCGCCGCACCTGGGGCAGATCGACCCGCACCGGATGACGCAGGCTCCCCAACGGGGTGGAATGGGCGATGACCGACACATGGCGCGAGTCGCTGCGCCAGGCGCGAATCGCAAAATCGACGAAGCGGACGCCGGCGGCAGCCGGGGTGAGGCGCGGGGCCATGGCGCAATTCTCCCAAAGACGCCTTGAGCTTAGCCGCCCGCCTGGGGAGTGCAAGCGGGGTGCTCATCGATCACGGCCGCAGCCTCCCCTGCAAAGGCATAATTCGCTCCTTTCGGATTCCGGGTGACTATCCCATGGCCATTCTCCGCTGCAACAAGTGCGGTCACATCGCTGAACTTCCGGCCGAGACGATCGGCAAATCGGTGGGTTGCGAAAAATGTGGCAATGAAGTGCGGGTCTACGACACCGTGCTGTTTCTGCGCAAGGTGCTGCAGCAATACTTCCTCCTCCAGGGGGAGGTCGTGCGCCTGAGCGCCGCCCAAGCGGCGGAGGAGATGAAGGCCACGCCAGCGGCGGCAGCCACATCCGCAGCCTCGGACTTGTCTGAACTGGATCTTCACAACACGGACCTGTTCGCCAGCGACAGCCAGCATGCGGGGATCGTGCAATGGTTCAAGGGGCGGCAGGCCCAGGCGCGGCCGCACCTCGAAGCGGTGGATACCAGCGGATTTTTCGATGACATTGCCGTGGAATTGGGCGACCACTACGAACTGCTTCGGGAGGTGGTGGACAAGATTCGCTGGGGCCAGCAGAAGGAGGTTCCGAACTTCAGCGTCAATCTGGCCAAGTTCAGCCAGAAGGAAGGTCAGGCCATCAATGCGTTCTGCAAACGCCTCCATGACTATTCCCTGCTCGCCAAGTATTTCTATCAGAAGCAGGAAAAGGTAGGCCGGGGAACTATCCAGTCCGCCGCCGCGGTCCGTCGCTTTTTTGCCGGGGAATGGCTGGAGTGGTATGCCTTCATGAAGCTCCTCACCCTGGCGCGGGATCGCCAGCGGGAGTTCGCCTGTGCTCGCCAGCTTTCTCTGGTGATGGCGAACGAGGATCTTTTCGAGGTTGACGTCTTCTTCCTCATCGACGGGAAGGCGCCCATCTGCATCGAATGCAAGACTGGCGAATTCCGCCCCGAGATCGACAAATATCTTGGCCTGCGCAAGCGCCTCGGTATTGATCGCCAGCGTTTCATCGTCTGTGCGACGACCCTCAGCGCCGAGCAGGCGGCCGGACTGTCCGGGATGTACGAACTGACCTTCGTCAATGCGGCCGGCCTGGTGGCGCACCTGACCACCCTGCTCTGACCCCCAGGCCCCGCGCCGCCTATTCCGCAGCACCCACCCGCGGCCTTGGTGGAGACATGGCGGCGGTGGCGCTCAGTACCTTGCTCAAGGGGCGCCTGATCGCCCTCGCCGATGGGTTTGGCCTCTGATAGCCGGCGGTGACCGCTACTTTTGGCCGATAGACGGCTGTGCTGATCCGGTGCGCCGGAGCTTCACCGCCCCATCATTCCACCCGGACCCATGCCGGGGCCCATTCCGCTGCCACAGCCCCAGCTTTGGCGCCGCCGCTCGCGCAGGGTTTCCCGCTGCTTGTCGGTCAGCACGGCGTCGAATTTCTCGCGGAAATCGAGATTCCGCTCCATTTGCCGGGACATGAGTTCCTGCATCTGGCGATAGGCGGCCATGGTCGCCGCCCGATCCACCTTATCGGCGCCCATGGTGGCGTGCATGCGTAGATGGGCCTCGTTCATGGCCTGCCAATCGGCACGGCTTGCCTCCTGGGCCTCAGCGGTCAAGGCGTCGAGCTTCTTCTTCTGGGCATCACTCAGCCCCAAGTCGCTGGTCCAGGGGCCGTCACCGCCCCAGCCACCCATCATTCCCCATCCGCCCATCATGTCGGGGCCCATCATCATTCCGGGGCCCATCATGCCGTAGCCGGGCCCCCCTCCCCAGTTTCCCATCATGCCGTGGTGAGGCCCATACATCGGCTGTGCGGCCTTGGTGCTCGCGGCCATGGCCGGGGGGGCTGTGAGGGCGATGCAGGCGGCGGCAGCGGCCAGTCCAAGCAATGTTCGACGTGATGTCATGATGACCACCTGTTCCGCCGCATGCGCGAGTGGTTCATCGAAGTCCAAGCAATGTTCGACGTGATGTCATGATGACCTCCTCCAATCCGGGTAAAAACGGCGGCAATTCCCCGGCTGCGAGGATTTCGGGCCAGGGTGCGGCGCTACAAAAACCAACTTACTCCTCGTGCGGCGGGGTGGATTGACTCTGGTCAACGATGGGGCGAGCCGGTTGCCGCGCTGTCCGATAGGGCGAATTTCGGCGGTAACCTTGGGCTCTGCGGGGCGGCAAGCGGCACGCCGCGTGGGTACGGTGGGTCAGGGTGACTCTACTGGGTGGGATGGGGCGCAGCCTGGATGCGGAGCCCTCGGCGGGGGGACCTGCTACCATCTCGGCCGACCGCCCTCGCGGTCGATCGCGGCCTCCACGACGCTCAGCGTCGGATCTGCCAGGAGGGGCCGGGTCATCCTTTGGAGCTTCTCTCGTGGCGGATTCTCCGGTGCCCGACTTGTCTGCCCCGCATCCCAAGGCCCTGCGCCGCCTCGCCCGGGCCTGGCCCCATGTGCTACTCGCCGTGGGCTGCGCGCTTGCCCTCACGCTGCTGGTGGCGAGCTACTACCAGTCGTCCCTCGGGTTGCGGGCGCTTGCCCAGAATCGCGACCATGCCGCCCGCCAGGAGCGCCTGATGGCGCTGCAAATGATGCTGGTGGACGCGGAAACCGGCGTCCGCGGCTACCTCCTCACCGCCGAGCCGGTCTATCTGGAGCCCTACGAACAGGCGATTTCCAAGCTCCAGGCGGCCAAGGCGCAAATGGAGCAGGATGTCGCCGGCCTGCCCGGAGTGGGGGAGGAGATGGCGGAGGTCGGGCGGCTGATCGACAACAAGGTTGAGGTGATGGCCGAGGCCGTGGCCGCCCGGACCCTGGGCGACACGCCGGACAACGATTGGGAAGGCAAGCTCGTCATGGACGAACTGCGGGGCCGTCTGGGCCGTTTGCAGGGCGCCTTGGCGCAGGAAGGCCAGGGTCTGATCGGCCGTTCCATTGAGCGTTTCAAGCTGACTCAAGTAACTGGCGTGGTGTTGGCCGGCGGCACCTTGGCGCTTCTGGTGCTGCTTTTCTCGGTCATGCAACGCAAGGCGGAATTGCGCGGCGAACTCTCCCGGGTCCTGGCGAGCGAAAACGCCCGCCTGGATGTGCAGGTGCGCGCCCGCACCGCCGAACTCAATGAGCTGGCCCGCTATCTGACGGATGCGCGGGAGGAAGAGAAGGCGCGCATCGCGCGGGAGCTGCACGATGAACTGGGGGCCCTGCTGACCGCCGCCAAACTGGATGCAGGCTGGCTCGGGCGCAAGCTGCCGATCAAGGACGATGCGCAGGCGGCGGAGCGCCTGGCGCGCCTGCAGCGCACCCTGGGGGAGGGCATCTCCCTCAAGCGGCGCATCATCGACGATCTCCAGCCGCCGCTCCTCAAAGATCTCGGTCTGGTCGAGGCCCTGGGGGCCCTGGTGGACCAGTTCAATGAGGCTGGTGACGTGAGGGTCGAGGCCGAGCTGGCCGCCGGGGCGGAGAACCTCGACCGGGATCGCGCCCTGGCCTTGTTCCGCATCGTGCAGGAAGCCCTGACCAATGTGCGCAAATACGCGGCCGCCAAGGTGGTCCGGCTCACCCTGACGATGGACGGCGGGGCGGTGAATCTACGGATCGAGGACGATGGACGGGGTTTCGATCCCGCTCAGGTGGCAGCGGATCGCCACGGGCTGGCCGGCATGAAGCATCGGGTGCAGACCTATTCCGGGCGCTTCGCGGTGGAATCCGTCCCCGGGAAAGGGACCATCTTGCGGGTCTCGATTCCTGCGGCCTGAGGGGGTTCAGGGGCCCGAGGCGGATTGGGCGGCGGACTGGACAAAATCCACCAGGGCTTCCAGGCCCTGAGCCTTGTCGAAAAAGGCTTCCGCGCCAAGGGCGGCACAGCGCTGGCGCACCGCGGCGTGGCTGTAGCTGGAAAATACCACCGCCCGGGGGTGGCCATAGTGCTCCGGGCGGGCCTGGAGTTGGCGGAGGATGCCGAATCCGCTGCCTTCCTTGAGTTCGAGGTCGACGATGGCCAGATCCACGGGTTGGGCTTCCAGGCAGGCCAGGGCGCGGGCTTCGCCATCCACCTCTTCGACGAGGCGGATCTCGGGCAACTCCTCCAGCATCTCGGCCATCATTTCGCGCAGCAGCGGCGAATCCTCCACGAGGAGGACTTTCAAAGGGTCGGGGCGGGGGGGTGAGCAGCTGGCCATCGCAGACCTTATTCCAGCATCAAGCCATTGCGCAGGGCGTAGGCCGCGAGCTCGGCATTGCTGCCCAGCTCGAGCTTTTCCAGGAGACGGGTCCGGTAGGTGCTGACCGTCTTGACGCTCAGGTTCAGGGTCGCGGCGATGTCCGACACCGTCTCGCCCCGGGCGAGCCGCAGGAAGACCTGCATCTCCCGCTCGGAGAGACCGGTATGGGGGGCGGCGACGCCGTCGCCAAGCATTTCCGCGGCCAGCAGTTCGGCCGTGCGGAGCGAAAGGTAACGCCGCCCCGAGGCGACGGTATGGACGGCGCGAACAAGCTCATCTTGCTCGCAGTCCTTGCAGATGTAGCCGCTGGCCCCGTTGCGGATCATCGCCAGGGCGTAGCGATCTTCCGGGAAACCGCTCAGCACCAGCACGGCCACGTCAGGATGGCGCTGGCGAACGTTGCGTAGGACATCCACACCGCTCTTGCCGGGCAGGGAAAGGTCGAGCAGGAGCACGTCGCAGGGCTCCGCCCGCAGGCGCTCCAGGGCCTCTTCGCCGCTGGCGGCGTCGAAGACGATGCGTAGATCGACTTCGCTGCCGAGCAGTTCGCGGAAACCGGCACGCACCAATTGATGATCGTCGACGATGGCAATGCGCAGCATCGTGGGCCTCCAGGGCCGGGAAAGGCCTCATTCTAGCGGCCCCCCGGGATTCAATGCCACGCTCAGCGCGGCCGGGCGAGAAGGGCTGCGATCACCGCGCCGGCCACGGCCGCGATCATGAGGGCCTTGTGGGGTTCGCGGCGGACGAATTTGCCGGTTCCGGCCGAGACCGCGCGGCACTGGCGGGCCAGGCTGTCGCGCCCCTCTTCGAGGTTGTCCTTCAAACTTTCCCATTGGGTGGCGAGGGTGGAATTCATGGGTTTGCTCCTTGTGATGGGGAGTGATTAGAAGTTCGGGTCGAGGGTCAACCTCGCATGACATTGATGAGGAAGCTCACCAGCGCCATGACCAGGAAGACCACGAACAGGATCTTGGCGATGCCGGCGGCGCCGGCAGCGATGCCCCCGAAGCCGAACAGGGCCGCGATCAGGGCGATGACGAAAAATACGACGGCGTAGTGAAGCATGGCGATCTCCTTGGCCCCGCCCGCCCCCGCTGGGGGGCTGGCCGGGCGTGTCGTTTGCAGGGGTTGTGACTCAAAGGGACTTCTCCCAGTCATCCAGTTGGCGGCGGGCATCGTCCTTGGAAAGTCCGTAACGCTCCTGGATCTTCCCGGCGAGGATGTCGCGGCGGCCTTCGATGACGTCCATGTCGTCGTCGGTGAGGCGGCCCCACTGGACCTTGACGCGACCCTTGAGTTGTTTCCAGTTGCCTTCGAAGATGTCCTTGTTCATTTCTGTTCTCCTTGGGGTTGGGAATGCAGAGACCGGTGGCGATGCCAATCGGTGAATTCACTGCATGGACCAACTTTAGGATTTCAGCCGAACCCCCAGGATCGGCCCGGTCCGAAAGGCCTGTCGGAGGCGGCCTACATGGGCGCCGACGGAATGGCTCGGAGGGGCTGCGGGGCTGGACGGCGCGGGTGGCCGCCGCGTTCCGGCGCAGGACGATGGGGGGCAAGGGAAAAGGCCCCCCGGCAAGGGGGGCGGAGGCCCGAAGTGCGGCCAGTTACCGAGGGTGCTTGGGGCCTTGCCTTGGGGGCACAGCAGGCAGTGTGTCGTTCGCCTCGGCCTGCGCGCCAGGACCCGGCGTGCCATCCGGGTGGGTCTGCCCGTCGCGCCGGGCGCCCATGCGGCGGGTCGCCAAGCCGAGGCCGGCCATGGCGAGCCCCAGGAGCGCCAGGGTCGAGGGTTCGGGCAAATGATTAACGTCCTCGACCAGGGCGAGGCGCAACGCATATCGGCCATCCGGGGTGGGCACATCCTGCACTTCGTAGCCAAGCCCGACATGGAGGCCGCTTACGGTGTAGGCCAGATTGGTCAGGCCCACGAACTCCGACGACGAGAGGAGGATGTCCCAGGATTGGCCTGCTTGCTGTTTGGCAAGATCCGTCAGGTCGAAGGCAACGCGGGAATTGGGGGCAAAAGAGGCCGTACCCAGCACGATCCATTGGTCGAAGCTGCCCGGGGAGGTGCCGTCAATTTCGGCGGTCAGGGTGTGGGTCAGCTGGACGTCGCCCTGGATGATCTGAGGGCTTTGGCTGGCGGCAGCGCTGAGTGGCATGCCAATGGCGCCGACGGCGAGGCATCCCGCAAGCAGCGCGCAATGCCCAGTTTGGGCAAGCATCCTGCGAAGGATGTTGCCGCCTGGGCGCACCGTCAACTTGGCCATCTGCTCCATTGATCGCTCCGGGAAACACATGAGGCGACTGCCGTAGCGTTCGAAGTCAATCAAGCAGATATCGGGCCGACATGATGGTTTTTATTTTGAAACAGAGGGTTAGGGATTTTGTCCGGTCGCCGCGAGGTAGGCACTGTAAGAAATTTCGGCAGTTTTTCGAGAAATCCGTCATGGTTCGCGAGCGAATTCCATTGACGTCTAGCTGAAGGTAGTGCGTGGGTCGCCGCTTAGATTGCTCTTGTCAGGGGCTGCGGATCAAGTACAGGGCCAGGCGGCCCCGCAAGGCTGGCGCCACGCTTCCCCACGCTGACCGCCTCTCCGCTTCCGCTGTTGCCGAACCTGGGCCGATCCCAGGTTCGCCCGGGCGGTGTTGCGGCGGTGCCGCAGAAAGAAGGCCCCGGCCCGCGCAGGCTGCCCCCGGGCGGGCATCCCGGACCGTGAGCCGCTGCCGCTCCACGGCATCCTGGTCCGCAACGGCTACCGGCATCGCAACGAGTTGGGGGGCGGCGTCATCGTCACTCACTTGGGGGCCGCATGACGGGCTTGGAACGGCCGCCTTCCGACGGGCAGAATGGGGGCGGGCCAGGCGACGATGCTTCGGCCCGCCAATTTCATTTCATTGCCCAGGAACCGCCATGGATCTGCCCGCCCACCAACTCACCATGACCGTGCTGATGACTCCCGAGATGGCCAACTTCTCCGGCAAGGTCCATGGCGGCGCGATCCTGCGGTTTCTCGACCAGGTGGCCTACGCCTGTGCCAGCCGCTACGCCGCCCGCTACTGCGTGACCCTTTCCGTCGACCAAGTGATGTTCCGGGAGCCGATCCATGTCGGGGAGCTGGTGACCTTCCTCGCCAGCGTCAATTACACCGGCACCTCTTCCCTGGAGATTGGGATCCGAGTCGTGGCGGAAAACATCCGCACCCAGGACGTGCGCCACGCCAACAGCTGCTACTTCACCATGGTGGCGGTGGATGACGACGGCAAGCCGGTGGCCGTGCCCCCCCTACGACCCTTCAGCCCCCACGAGAAGCGGCGCTTCGAAGCCGCCAAGGTCCGCAAGGCCCTGCGCAAGGAACTCGAGTTGCGCTTTGCCCAGACCCGGGACGGCGGGAATGCCGACGCGGAGCCGGTGTAGGTGTGTGGCATCGCCGCCTTTTTGACCCTTCCGTTCCCATGGGACTTGACCGGTTCGCGGCCGCTTAATCGGCGGATTTCGACCCTGAACCGACATCCGCGACCGTGACTTGGCCGCCCCGAAGCTGCCCGTCGGATCCGTACTGAGGCCCCGAAGGAGGTGCCGCTGCAGCGGGCACGCACAGCAGGCGGCACTCTGACCGATTGAAGCGTACCGCGCGGCCTGTGCCGCGCGGGCTCACCCCACCGGGAGCTCATCGTGCAAGCTCATCGGCCGGCAGCCGCAGCGGGCGCCCTATGAAGCGCCAGTCAACTACGAGCGCCACCGCCCCGAGCAGACGACGCTGTATCGCAGGCGAGCTTCATCGCCCACACTGAGGCCAGCACGCGCCGAGTTGCCTCGATTCATCAAGCACAAGTTCGGCGCCTTCCTGGAGTGCGGCACCAGCACCAGGCAGTGGAGGCGAATATTCAGGTTGGCGGCCGACCCAAAACGCTGGGATGGTGTATCGCTGCGGCGCCGATGGCGTGCCAGTCTTTGTCAAGGCGGCGCTGCAGGCCATGATGAGCCTGCTGCACTCGGCGCGCATCAATGGGCACGAGCCCTACGCCTACCTCAGGAACGTACTCGAGCGGCTGCCGACCCACCCGGCCAGCCGCATCGACAAGTTGCCGCCGCATCGCTGGGACGCCGGTTCCTGAAAAGCGCCCGCAACGTCGCGCCGGGCGTCAATGTGACTTGCCCGGACGCTTACGTTTCTCGGCGCCGGAGATTCGCAAGCTCGCGGGCGGAAACTACGTGCGGGTGTTCGATCAGTCGATGCGAGCATAGATCGGGCTCTCGTCTCACCTCATCGTCAACCCGAGGCTCATGGGTAAGGCGTGCGCATCGGAAGCGGAAACGTCTGGCAGCCTACTCCGCGCTAGAGCCCGTAGCGCAGGCGGATCGGCGCTGCCTCGTCCTTGCGTCCCGACTGTTCGAGATCGACGACGAACTGCCGTGCATGCTCACGCGCCTCACGGTCAGCCGGCGTGGCGATGGCATCGTAGGTAGCCTGGACACGTCTTTCGATGTCCAATGCCTGGGCGGCACGGCCGGCCTCGCGCAGCATCGTGGCATGCTCCCGGCCAGCCTCGATGGCGAACCGCTGATCCTGGGTGTCCCGCTCCGCCTCCGCGTAGCGCCGAGAAGCGCCGTCGATGTCGCCGAGCTCGCGCGCCAGCCGCGCCCGCGACAGCCTGCTCGCGAAGGGAATTCCGCCGCCGCGCGCGGAGGCGGCCACCTCGTCCTGCAATTCGAGAGCCTGCGCCAACTCGCCACGCACAGCCAGCAGTTGGGCGCGCTTGTAGCGGGTCCAGCTCCAGCGCGCCCGATTCGATTTGTCGGGAGGACTCTTGCCGACCAGCGGAGGCATCGCGGCCAGCGCCGCGTCGAAGTCGCCCAGCTCCACGGCCCGCACGGCGGCATCAAGCGCGGCGCGCTCGGCGTCGGTGGGCCAGCTGCCTTCGGGGTTGTGTCCCAGCAGACTCTGCTCGTCCCGCTGACCCACGAACGCATGCAAGTGCCCCGTGAATCCCAGCAGCGCGGCATCGAGCTGCTCGGCCGGCACATGGCGCGCCTGCGCCCGACCCAGGAAGGCGCGCAGCGTGGGGACGCTGAGCGGGACTGTCGCGAAGCGGGCCACCAGCGATTCGAGCTGGGGCACGCTGGGTTGATAGCTGGCCAGCCGCGACGGGTCGCTGGGCGGGTGCCCGCTCCGGTTCGTGCCGAGCAGCAGCACGCCCAGCGCCGACAGTCCGACGGCAATACCCAGCGCAGCCAACCTTCGTGCGCCGCGCCACAGCGGGACGGCAAGCAGTCCGAGTTGGTTGGCGAGCTGTCGCACGTCGGCGTCCCAGTGGCGCTCGCGCAGTTCGAAGGCATTCAGTTCGGCCAGCGTCGCAATGTCGTCCGGCAGTTCGTCGCGTCGCGGCAACTCGGCTCGCCCTACGCAAACGGGAACCACGCGCTTGCCGGCCGCCAGTGCAAGGCGCAGTTCTTCCCGCACCCAGTCGCCCTCGGTGTGCAGGCGCGGGCCGCGAGCGCCGGCCAGCGAGGCCCAGCCGGGCCCGATTACCGCCAGCATCACACTGCACTCCTGGACCTCGGTGCGCAAACGCTCGGGAAACGCCTCGCCGGTAGCGATGTCACGCTCATCGAAGAACACCGCATCGGCGCCCAGCAGCCTGGTGAGTGAGGCGGCCAAATGCCCGGCGTAGCCGCCGCCGGCTTCTCGCCGATAGCCGATAAAGACGCGTGCCCCTGGCATGACCACTATGTTGCCGGGCGCTGGGTGGTTAGGCAAGGTCGCCCGCCCTGCAGCCGCCGTCAGCCAAGGTCAACGGCGGCCCTCTGGGCGCCCGCGCGGCTTCAGTGAAGCGAGAGACAGGCCGATGATTCCGCGCGCCTCCCTCTTCGTCGCCGGCTCCTGGCCCATCTGCGGCACCAGGCGGTCGACGAGCCGCACGTTGTTGGCCAGCGCGCCATGCTCGAGGTACGCATCGGCGAGTTGCTGCTGCACCATTGGGCACCGTCGAGCGCGAGCTGATCGCCTGGCCCGTCGTCAAGATGGGTTCGCCGGACGGATACGGTCCTTGCGCATCGCGGTGATGAAATCGGCTTCGCGTCGGGACGCGACGGTGGCCACGTAGAACCCGGCCCGCGGCAGTTGCGCAGCGATCGAACCGGCTGCCGACTTGACCAGGGTCTCGATGGTGCTCGCGGAGGTCGCGGCCGGTTCGACCAGGATCATCACGTGGCCTGCAAGCGCGGCGAACATCATGGCCGTGCCATCCTTCGCATTCTACGCGACCAGTGCGGAGGGCGTGCCGGCCGGCAGCGCTCAAGTGGCGCCGACCAGCAGCGGCGGCAGGGTCGGGCTGGTGGGCGCGCCGATTCCCGGGTCGTGGCCACCGCCGCCGCAGCCGCCTGCCTGCGTCATGAGTAGGACGGCGAAGGGCGCGGCCGCTGCACGCTTGATGCGCGCCAGCGCGCAGCGTACTGCGGCGCCGGCGCGTGACACTGCGACATCGAGGGTGTGCCTGATCATCTTCAGCTCCTTCTGTTCAGGTTGCCCGAGCTGCATGATGCAGCGCGGGTCCTTGAGAGCCGAGACGAGGAACAGGCGGGACTTGTCAGAAGGCGGGGGCCACGGAGGACGCGAAGTTCGTCACGATCTCGCACGGGGCGGCTACAACCAGGACGCAGCGGGCACGCGGAAGGTCGCGGACTCTGCTCGACCTCTGGCGGCAGCTCAGCGGCCAGTCTTGACCTGCAGGCGCCGCCACGCCCGCCACCCAGCAACAGCGCCACTATCGCCGCGTAAACCGCCACCTCGCCGACGCGCTGCTTGCTCGCGCGCATCCAGAAGAAGTGCAGCACCCCAGCAGCGCGAATCGCGTCGGAATGCCAGCAAGCCGCCGTTCGTCAGCGGCCGTTGATGGCCGGGGTCTGCCCTTCCGCGACAGTTCCGGTAACCCGCCACTCGCCGCTGTGTGCGGCAGCGGCGGGCACCCAATCCGCCAGATCTCCGTTTGCTCAGAAATCTCCAGGGCATCGTCGACCTCGATGCCGAGATATCGGACCGTACTTTCCAGCTTTGCGTGCCCCAGCAGCAATTGCACGGCTCTCAAGTTCTTTGTCCGCTTGTAGATCAGCGTGGCCTTTGTGCGACGCATGGAATGCGTACCGTAAGCTGATGGATCGAGTCCTGCCGATGCCACCCAATGCTCTACGATCCTTGCGTACTGTCGGGTGGAAATATGAGGCGAAGCATGCAATCGACTTAGAAACAAGAAATCCTGAGACGTCAATTTCGCCTGATCGATCCAGGCCATGACCGCGGTACGGGTGGGCTCGGTCAGTTCAAACTGAACCGGGCGCTGTGTCTTCCGCTGCACAACCATCGCTCGCGACAGGATCTGGCACCCATGGGTCACGTCGCGAACCTGGAGATTGACCAGGTCACAGCCGCGCAGCTTGCTGTCGATCGCCAAGTTGAACATGGCCAGACCCCGCACCTCGTGAGCACTTTGCAGATGAATTCGGATCGCCCAGATGTCCTTGGGCTTCAGCGGCGCTTTCTGCCCAACCAGCTTTCCCTTGTTCCAGGGTTCCCGTTGCTTTGAGGTTTCCATGACAGACTCCTTGGTACTGTTGATCGGAGTCTGATTGTTGGCCAAGGGCAATGGCTGCTTCTGGGAGAAGGTTCCAGGGCTACCAACCGGCCATCACCCGCCCTTCGCGGTTACATTTCAATTTTCAG
>JAEUNY010000158.1 GCA_016791005.1 Zoogloeaceae bacterium | reverse complement strand
TGACGGTAGGCTTCAAGCATGAGCATTTCCTTCCATGACGAGTGCTGAACTACAACCAAAAGAGACCGGAAGAGCGGCCCCCGCGAATGTTTCTAACCGAGCGGACCCTCGCCCCGCCTGTTCGCGGAACCAAGTCTTATATATGTTATATCTTTTAATGTTTTTTGTGCAGATGCACAACACGCTGTCCTTCCTGGTCTTCGGGTTCATACGTCGGCGACGGCCGACGCCAGAACCTCCGATAGGGATTTCATACTGATCGGCTTGATGAGAAGGTGGTCGAACCCCGCCTCCAGAAGCCGGCGTTGCTCCTCCACGAGAGCATGGGCGGTATAGGCGACCACCTTGAGCTTTTCCAGGCCCGGCGTGGCCCGCAACCGCCGAAGCACTTCCTCCCCCGATAAACCCGGCATGCTGATGTCGAGGAGGAGAACGTCGAAGGACTCCGAGGCCAACCGTTTCAGGCAGGCCTCGCCACGATCGGCCTCCGCCACCTCCCAGCCGAGCTTGCTGCTGAAGGCCATGGCGAGGCTGCGATTGACCCCATTGTCGTCGACAACGAGAAGACGCCGGCGGGTGGCGCCGGCAGGTTGAGGAGCGGCCAAAGTCATCGACGAACCTTTTGGGTCCATCGGCCCGCTCCAGGGTCACGACACGTCGTCTTGCATGCAAGGCGAATCACAAACGTCATCCGCATCTCCGATCACGCGTTCCCATAACGCCACTGCCCGGTCGATGGCCTCGTTCGGGCGACGAAGGACCCCCCGCGACACCCCCGTGCAGCGTAATCCCGACATTCTCGGTGAACTCAGGCGCCTTGTTCAAGCAGTTGTTACGACAAACCCCACCCAAACCCACCCGAACCCCGCTCCAACTCCTCCTCGTCGCGGCTCCCGCGCCCCTTGACGCGATGCCACCACCCGCCGCAGCCTTTCCCGATTCCCCCACCGAAGACGCTTACCCATGAAGAAATCCGGCCGGCCCGCGCCGAATCCGCCCTGCCCCTGTGGCAGCCTGCGCCCCTATGCCACCTGCTGTGCCCAATACCACTCCGCGGCCACCCCGCCACCGGACGCCGAAACATTGATGCGAGCCCGCTACGCCGCCTATTGTCTTGGCAACGCAGAATTCCTCCTCGCCACTTGGCACCCGGACCATCGCCCCGAGGATCTGGACCTCAATGCCAGTCCCGCGCCAAAGTGGCTCGGTCTGAAGGTGCTGCGTCACACTCCCGTCGATGCCGACCATGCCGAAGTCGAATTCGTAGCCCGGTATCGCGTTCAGGGCCGCGCCCAGCGACTGCACGAGACCAGCCGGTTCCTGCGCGAATCAGGGCGGTGGCTCTACGTCGACGGCGATCTTCACGCCGATCTGCCCTGAGCTTGCGGGCACCACGCCTATAATGGACGCTCCATGATCGGGAGTCGGCGTTCGCCATGAATCTGGAAAAGGTCATCTTCGGGTTTTTCATCGTCCTGGCCGCTACCCTGAATTTCGGCTTTTTCATCGGTGATATCGACAACCCCGTCCATCACGATGTGTACGAGCTCTTTGCGGCCATTGTCGTGAACCTCATCGCCACGGTGCTGAAGTTCGGTGACCGCACCCAGATTGGTGCGGTGCACCTTTCCACCAGCCTGGTGGCCGACCTCCAGCTTCTCGCGGCGGCCATGGTCTGGGGCTACGGCACCCACATCCTTGGTCAGGGCATGACGCCGGAGATCACCACCAGCGTGGTTTCCCTGTCCGGCGGCGCCCTGTTCGCCAACATCGTGTCGGTCATCATCCTCATCGCCGAAACCATCATGCAGCGGCGCTGAGACCCACCGGCTGCCGACCCCGCGCTGACCATCGTGGCCGTCACCCCCCAACAAGGCCTGTTTTTCCTGGTGCTGCGGCGCATGCGCGCGCCGCTCATCGCGCTGATCCTGATCCTCGCGGTGTCCACGGTCGGTCTGACCCTCGCGCCAGGCGTTGATGTGGATGGCCAGCCTTCGCGCCTGAGCTTCTTCCACGCCTTTTATTTCATCAGCTACACCGCCACCACCATCGGTTTTGGCGAAATCCCTGTCACCTTCTCCGACCAGCAGCGACTGTGGGTGATCGTCTGCATCTACTTGTCGGTGGTGGGCTGGGCCTACGCCTTCAGCGCGGTGCTGGCGCTCTTTCAGGACGCCGCCTTCCTGGGCGCCGTCCGCAGCGAGCGCTTCGCCGGCAAGGTGGGCCGGATCCGGGAGCCCTTCTACCTCATCTGCGGCTATGGCGAGACCGGTCGCCTGATCTGTCGCGCCCTGGATCACCTCGGCCTGCGGGCCGTGGTGCTGGAAAAAGATCCGGGAAAGGCCGGGGATGTGGAACTCCACGAATATCTCGCAGACATTCCCGTCCTCGCGGCAGACGCCAGTCAGCCGGAAATCCTGCGCATCGCCGGCCTCACCAATCCCCGCTGCAAGGGGGTGATGGCGCTGACCAACGATGACCAGGCGAACCTCGCCATCGCCATCTCCGCCCGCCTTCTGGCGCCCAAGCTGCCGGCCCTGTGTCGGGTCGAGCACCCGGACAGCGCCGCCAACATGGCCTCCTTCGGCACCCGCCACATCATCAACCCCTTTGCGCGATTCGGCGAATACCTCGCCTTGGCGCTGCGCGCGCCGGCCGCCTACCACCTTCTCACCTGGCTCACCGGCGTCCCGGGAACCACCATCCGCCGCCACCGCGACCCACCCCGGGGCCCCTGGGTGCTCTGTGGCTACGGGAGTTTCGGCGCCGCCATGGTCGAGGCCCTCGACCGGGAGGCGTTACCCGTCACGATCATCGACCGCCACCCGGCCCGGGACCTCACCCGCACCTGGATCGAGGGCGATGCCACCGGGGCCCAGGCCCTCACTGGGGCCGGCATCGGTCAGGCGGTGGGCATCGTCGCCGGCACTGCGAACGACGTGGACAACCTCTCCGTTGTCGTCACCGCCCGGGAACTCAACCCCCGCCTGTTCACGGTCCTGCGTCAGAACAACTTTGCCAACCGGGCCCTCTTCGAGGCCTTCGATTCGGACGTCACCGTCGTTTCCAGCGAGATCATCGCCCACGAGTGTCTGGCCATCCTCACCACCCCCCTCCTCGACCTCTTCCTGCAGGAAATTCAGCACCGGGAGGACGCTTGGTCGCGGGAAATTCTCGACGCCCTCACCGGGCGTTTCGATTGGGTAGTGCCGGCGGTCTGGAGCCTGCGCTTCAATCTGCCGCAAACCCCGGCCGTGCATCGCCACCTGATGCAGCCCGGCAGCCGGATGGACCTGGGCACCCTGCTGCGCGACCCCCACGATCGGTATTCCGCCCTGCCCTGCGCGGCCCTCCTGCTCCGCCGCGAGGGCGGAACCGCGGAAATGCTCCCGGGCGCGGACACCCAGATTCAGCTCGGTGACGAATTGCTGCTGGTGGGGCGCCCGCGGGCCCAGCGGGACCTGGCCCTCACCGTGGAGAACGCCAATACCCTGATTTACGTTCAGACCGGAACCGACCTTCCGGGCGGCTGGTTGTGGCAGTGGCTGGCGCGCCGACGCAAGTCGGCTGAACAATCGCGTTGATCCGCACCCGCCAGGCGACTACTCGGCGGCTTTGATGTGCACCACCTCGCCGTGGAAACTCACGGTCTGCCCCGCCCGCAACTTGGCCCGTTTGCGCCCCTCGACCGCCCCATCCACCCGAACCTCGCCCGCCGCGACGGCCTGATGGGCCTCACCGCCCGTCCCGCACAAACCAGCCGCCTTGAGCAGCTGATCAAGCTGGATGTACTCCCCGCGCAGGACAAATTCAGTGGACATCTTTTCGCATTCCTCCGATCGACGCGTCATTCCGGCCGGGCCGCTCAGGTGAGCCTCAAAGGCGGCAGCCCATGGCGGGCCCGCGCCCGATCACAGGCGTCGTCCCCAATGCCCAGTGGAGCGTAGGGCGCAAAATCCCTGCAAGGCGAAGGCCGGTCTTCGTGGATCTGGCAAGACACCGCCTCGCCAATGCTCCCCGCCAGGGCTACGCATCGGGGCGGGGACGAATCCGTTCCCCGCATTCGGGCAAGGTGGGGCAAGAGGAGCACCGCGAGCCCTGCCGGAACGCCGCGGCCCTCGTCTTCGGCCAACTCCGAGGGGTGGAAATCCACCCGGAACGCGGCGCAGCAGGCCCCGCAACGGGTACAGGGATTGCCCCTCGGATCAGTGGAGAGCGCCACAGCACTTCTTGTATTTCTTGCCGCTACCACAGGGGCAGGGGTCGTTGCGGCCAGGGCCCGCCGGCTGCGCGGCGGTGACCTCGACTGGCACCGGGGTCGCCCCGGACCGCCCGAGGTCCAGCCACGCCTGGGCAATGCCCCGGGCACCATCCGCCGCGGCCCGCAACCAGTCCGTCCGCGTTGCCACGTCGGCTTCGCTGGCATCCTCGGCTTCCCACGGCGCCATGATGGCCTCCAGGCGATCCCGAAGGCCCTGGGCCTCTTCCTCGGTTAGCCCCTCGGCCCAGTCCTCCGGCCAGCATTCCAGCCCCTGATCGAACCCAGCCGCCCATTCCTCGCCCACAGGCGGCCCGTCGTCCCCCTCCTCCGGGGCGTAACAAAAGGGCTCCCAGCCCTCCTCGGCGAGAAAAGTCGTGACCACTTCATTGTGGTAGCGGAGAACAAGCTCCACCGCCCGCTGCACGGACCGCGATGCGCCGAAATCGAGGAGATCCTCGTCGGCTGACCATACTCCAGGCATCCAGCGTTCCACCGGGACCGAGGCCGGCGAGCAGGCCAGGGCGGCCAGGTAGCCGTCGAGCATCTCCAGGTTCATGCAGTCGGCCGGCACGTCTTCGGAGACCAGGAGGGCCTCCAGTGCGTCGAATTCGGCTTCGTCCAGGGCGTGGTCCCTATCGGTGGAGGAAGTCATGGGGCGGGTCCGGCAAATGATGAGGGGGGCGAGTATCCCCCGAATCGATGGGGATGGCGAGCCGGTACAAGGTCTGGCCTGAATCGCGGTACTTGCGCTCGAAGGGGGTCAGCGGTGAATCCGCGAGATAGACCTCCCAGGGCACGGGCTGACCAAGCAGGCGGGAGAGGCTGAAGGCCAGCTCCTCGACATAAACCCGCCAGTTGGTGCGGCATTCGAACACCCCACCGAGCCGCGGCAGGGTCGGAAACACCGGATGCCCATGCCAGCGCCGCCCAAGATGGCCGATCTTGGGCCACGGGTTCGGGTAGAGAAGGTAGTGGCGAGCCAGTCGCAGCCCAGCCGATTCCAGCAAGCGCCAGTAATCCACGAGATCTGCCCGAACGAACACCAGGTTGGCCGGGATCAGCGATTCCGGATAGGGCTTGCGGCGGGCAAGGCGATCCGCGGATTGGTCGATCCCAATCACCCAATGATCGGGATACGCCCGCGCGAGCTGGATGGTGCTGTGCCCCACACCGCAGCCGGCGTCGAGGATGAGGGGGGCGACGCCATTCCATCCACCCAGGCTTTGCTCGAAAGCGATGCGATTGCACTCGGCGACAGGTTTGCGGAAGGGCGCGGAGAGGTGGCGTTCCAAACGCGCCGCCAGACCGTCGTGGATGCAGGCCTGGGCGCTGGTTGGAATACGGGAATTGGCGTAACTCATGGCAATCAGGCCGCCAGCCGCGCAGCCGGATCCACCAGGCTGACTGCCAGAATCCGCGACACGTCCGGGGCGGTCCGCGCATCACGTAGTTGGGTCCATAGGGCCTGCGCGCCTGGGTAGCACCGCCGCAATAGATTGACCCATTGTTTGAGCCGTCCCGGTGCATGACGCGCCGCCACTTTGCGACCGACCTGCTGCCAGAAATCCAGAACGCTGGATTCCAGGCACCGCCATTCGGCCCCCGGATCCCGCCCGGAATCCGGTAGGCCCTGGCGAATGCGTGACGCGAGGAATGGGTCAGCCACGGCCCCTCTTCCGAGCATCACGTCGGTGACCCCGCTTTCCGCCCGACACCGCCGCCAATCGGCCTCAGACCAGACCTCGCCATTGGCCACCACCGGAATCGCCACCGCCTCCGCCACCCGGCCAATCCACGTCCAATGGGCTGGCGGCCGATAGCCATCGGCCTTGGTACGGGCGTGAACCACCAGCCCCTCGGCACCGCCATCGGCCAGGGCGCGCGCGCAGTCAAGGGTCAGGGCCGTGTCGCGGACCCCGAGGCGCATCTTGGCGGTGACCGGTATTTCGGCGGACACGGCGCGACGCACCGCCTGGGTAATGGCGTGAAGCAGTTTGGGCTCTTCGAGCAGGGCGGCCCCGCCGCGGTGACGATTGACCGTGGGCGCCGGGCAACCAAAATTTAGATCGATGCCCGCCGGACCCAGCTCGGAAAGGCGGCCGGCGTTATCGGCCAGACAGCCGGGGTCGGAGCCGAGGAGCTGCACCCGCACCGGGGTCCCGGCCGCGGTGCGGGAAGACCGCTCCAGCTCCGGGCAGATCCGGCGAAAAGCCCGTGCCGGCAGGAGGGTGCCCGACACACGCACGAACTCCGTTACGCCCCAATCGTATCCGCCGATCCGGGTCAGAATGTCCCGCAGGACGTCATCGGCGAGGCCCTCCATCGGCGCGAGCAACAAGCGCATCCACAACGCCCCGCAAAAGGCGCCGATTCTACCCCACGCCGTTTTGGAAAAGCGGGACGGCAATTCGTCGAGAAGCCCGTCCTGCTTCAATCTCGGCTCCCACGCCCCAAACCCTGAAAATGTCGCAGTGCAGCTCAAAGCGACAGTTGACAGACACTGTTGGCATGGTGAGACTGCAAAAAAACGACAGGCGGGGAGACTTCACCCGTTGGGACTCGTGCCCCAACATCAAGACCCGGATCCCGCGCGAATGCGGGCCCTTGCCGGATTGCACCATTCGTTACATTTGCGGCATTATGGAGCAGGCACCCCAAGCCCATGGAGGCTCACCTGGTGAGCCCGTGACGGCCCAGACTGAGCGCCTGACCAACGGTCTAAGCCGGTGCCATGTCGCTCCATTTTCTGCTGAAAGCCGAAGCCCGCACGA
>JAEUNY010000099.1 GCA_016791005.1 Zoogloeaceae bacterium | reverse complement strand
ATCGTCGGCGTGGTGATTGGCGATCTCGTGGCGATCGCGGACGATGGGCGGGCGCCCTTGGTCGTGTTTCCTGGCCAGCCCGGCAGCGCCGCGTTGCGCGCGCGAAGTACGGTCGATCTGCACGGCGCGCACATGGGCCGCCAGGTTGTTTTGATGTTTGAATATGGTGATCCTCACCGGCCCTTGGTAATGGGCGTGCTTCGCGAAGGGAGCGAAAACGCGCTAGGCCCCCACCCCGGTTCAGTTGAAATCGACGTTGACGGGGCTCGCATGATCGTGAGCGCCAAGGATGAGTTGGTCCTCCGGTGTGGCAAGGCGAGCCTGACATTGACTAAGGCGGGCAAGGTCTTGATCGACGGTACTTATGTGCTGAGCCGCTCGTCGGGGGTCAATCGCGTCAAGGGCGGAAGTGTTCAACTGAACTGAACTCAGCGGACTGCAAAAGCCGATGGCTGATCCCGTGTGGGGTGAAATCGAGCTGGCATTGGGGCAGATTGCCGCGCTGCCTCACAATGTGGTGCGCCTGAAGTCCAAGGGGCTGACCCCCAGTGACGAAGTGGCATCCAAGCTTCGGGAGATCAAGAGTGGCCTATTGGGGGCGCCGCGACGGGAACCGTTCGTCGGGCCAAAAATGTTCCTACGGGTGGTCGGTGCGGGGAACCGGGCCTATTCCGGCGAATGGTGGTTTGACGCCGAGGTGCTCGCCGCGCTTGACGACGCTTATGCCCGAATTCCACTGGAGCAGGATGATTTGAATCAGGTCGTTCGGGACATGTTGAGAGAGCTGCTCGCGATCAGCCATGAGTGGAATTCGATTACCGAGATTTGGGAGCTGCGCCTTCCCGCCGGTGAGCGCCTGGTCGGCTATGGCGGCATCGGCTCTCCCCAGCAGCTCTTTGCGAACTTGCCCTTGACGGAGAAAGGCAACCGCATGCTGGTCGGCCGGGCCAGGCAATACTTTTTCCCGGTCAAGAACCCACTTTGGGTCGAAAAAATCCGGAACCTCGTTTGATCGGGCATCGCGATCGTGGAACTCATCAACGCTACCCGCATGGTCGCCGGCTACAACATGGGCCTGGAGCCCAGTGGCCGGGAATTGCTGGTCGTCGTCATCAAGGGCACCTTCGTGCTGCCGAAGCCCGGCGAACAGGTGCGCCTGGCCGACGAGCAATTGCCCCTGGTGATGGCAGACACCTTTACCGGCGAGCCCGGCTTCAGCGCCCCGGTGTTGGAAATCGACTTCGCGCCCCGCAAGCGCGCCTGCGACGTCCTGCTCACCGGCCACGCCCGCGCGCCCGAAGGCCGGCAGGTGACGCGGCTGCGGTGCGGCATCCGCGTCGGCCCGATGGAGAAGGCCTTCGACGTGGTGGGCGACCGCGTCTGGCAGGCCGGCATTTCGGCCATTTCTGCCTCGGCCCCGCAACACTTCACCGAGATGCCGGTGAGCTATGACCGCGCATTCGGTGGCGCCGACCGCCGCCCTGAAGACCCGGCGGAACATGATGCCTATCTGCCTAACCCGGTTGGTCGCGGCTGGCACAAACACTTGAAAAGCGCCTGGGTCGACGGCGCCCCGCTGCCCAACACCGAGGCCATCGGCGAGCTCGTGAAACATCCTGGCAACCAATACACCCCCATGGCCCTCGGGCCCCTGGGCCGTGGCTGGCCCCAGCGCGCCCGCTATGCCGGCACCTACGACCAGGACTGGCTCGACAACGTCTTCCCCTTCCTGCCCAAGGACTTCGACGAGCGCTACTACCAAGCTGCGCCAGAAGACCAGCAATTGCTATTGCCGAAAGCACCACTGGAAGTGCTGCTGACCGGCTTTACGGCGGATGGGCCGAGACAATTCATGCTGCCGTACTTCGAGGCCCCAGTACATTTATTTCCCAAACGTGGCGAACGTGAGGATCTTCGGGCAACCCTGGACACCATTACATTCGAGCCCGACGACGAACGAATAACGATGTCGTGGCGTGTGGTGCGGCCTTTGCAGAGGAGCCTTCATGATATCGAGCAGGTAATGGTCGGGAAGAAGGGTTTGGCATGGTGGCAGGCCCGAAGCGAGACAGTATTTCCAATTTATACGATTGCGATGCCGTCACTGATCGCCGAGAGTGACGAGGAGGCAATGAAGCAGTGACAAGAGATGTCGCAATTCGGTCCGTTGGCCTGGTCTCCTCGGTTGGCTTAAATGCGGCGGCAACTTGTGGCGCTCTCCGAGCTAAAGTGACAAATCCAACGCAGACACGCTTTCGCGGACGAAACGGGGATTGGGTGCTGGGTCACGAGGTGCAGTTGCCAGAACCCTGGGTTGGAATAGCGAAACTTACGCGAATGGCGGAACTCGCCGCGCGTGATTGCCTGGATGGCGCCGGCATCAGGCCCGCTTTGTCTGTCGGCGCAATACCGTTACTTCTATGCACCGCCGAGCGAGAACGGCCGGGGCGCCTTGAAGATCTCGACGAACGTCTCTTTGCCGACCTGCAAGGAGCGCTCGGTCTGCAGGTGGATGCGCAGAACTCGGCTATAGTGCCGCTCGGCCGCACAGCGGTTTTTTCCGCGCTTGCGAAGGCAAGACTATTGATCGCCGGAGGGCAGGCCGAGGAGGTGCTGATAGTAGCTGCCGACGGCTTATTGTCCTGGCCTGCCCTGAAGTCCTATCTCGACGCCGACCGGATCCTTGAGGACGGCAATTGCAACGGTTTTATGCCCGGTGAAGGTGCGGGTGCCCTGTTGGTCGCAGAAGCGAAAGCGGATGCGGAACTAACTTGTATCGGATTCGGGTACTCGATCGAGCCTGCACCACTGTTTAGTGATGCACCACTACGAGGTGATGGCTTGACCGCTGCGGTTCGCCAAGCCTTAAATGAATCCGGTCTGGGTCCTGACGATGTCGATTTCATTGTGGCTGACTTGTCAGGAGAACAATACTTCCTTAAGGAAGCAGCGTTGGCT
Organism: Zoogloeaceae bacterium; assembly: GCA_016791005.1. Taxonomy (GTDB): domain Bacteria; phylum Pseudomonadota; class Gammaproteobacteria; order Burkholderiales; family Rhodocyclaceae; genus JAEUNX01. The sequence goes on along the minus strand of JAEUNY010000099.1, from coordinate 3,585 downwards.
CGCGCCAGGGCCCTGCGTGGTCAAACTCGCCAGTTAGAACTATGGCATCCGGCAGAAGGTATCGGCGAGGCTGGTGCGCTCGGGGCTGCAGCGGTAATTGCTGCTGTCTGGTACGCAGTTCAGAAGGGCTACGCTTGCGGTCCGCGTGTGCTCGTGCATGGATCCAGCGACGGGGAGCATCGCTTTGCGGCGATATTTTGTGCAAAGGGAGTTCGATGAGCAACGAGGTGTATGCTAATAACATGGAGGTGTCTTGCAAGGCAGCGGCCGGGAAAGCGATCTGCGCGTTTCCAGATGTCTGCTTCACACCACCGCAGACGCCCGCGACTCCACCCGGCGTACCGATTCCATATCCAAACACTGGAATGGCGTCGGACTGCAGCGACGGTTCCACAAGTGTGAAGATCTCAGGCCAAGAAGTGATGCTCAAGAACAAGTCATGCTTCAAGAAGAGCACAGGTGACGAGGCTGGATGCGCGCCAAAAAAGGGCATGATCACCAGCAAGATTAGCGGGAAGGTCTTCTTCAACTCTTGGTCAATGGACGTCAAGATCGAAGGTGAGAACGTAGTGCGCAATCTCGACCTAACGACGCACAATCATGGGAGCACCGCGAACGAGAGTGTGCCATGGCCGTACCAAGATGCAATCGCAATGAACAAGAAGGGCCACCCCTGTAAGGGTATGGCAAAGGATATCGAGGACAATTGTTCCGGCGCGAATGATTACAGTCGCGAGTGCTGCAAGGCACGCAAGTGCCTGATGGCTCCCTATTCGCCGAATACGTGTTGCAATGCGCCGGGTACTAAGACTCAGATGACGCCGCATCACCTACTTCCATCGAAGGAGTTCGTCGCCCACGCGGACCGCTCGGCCGGAGCTGACCCTGTAAGCAATTACGACCCCGACAATGCGCCTTGCGTCTGCCTTAAGGGGTCTTCTCACGCGAAACACTGCGAACACGGTCGCGTAGGATGCAACTACACGGTTGAAAAGAACAAATGGTTCAAAAATCCGCTGAACAAAAAGAAGAAGTACACACTGAAAGAAGGTATCGCCACAGCCGCCAAGTCTGCAGTTGGCAAAATCGACAAGGGCAGTTCCAAAGGTTGCGATGAAAAGTGCCTGGCTGCGCAGCTGGCTGCAGGGCACCGAAAGATGAAGCTAACGGTCAAGTCGAACGATCCCTTGCCCCGTTCTAAGCAACATGCCTGAAGGAGCTGGTAGGTGAATCCGCTACCCAAGATTCTTAAGCGAGACGACTACATCCAGGAAGGCTGCAATCCAGCAAATGGGGTAGTTCTTTTAGCATGCAGCGTTGGCGATGATGACGAAGTTCCATGCAGCCGAGTAGTAGTGGTACGTGATGGTCTTGCCCTCTCATATCTCCTCGAAGGGGACCAACTGACGTCGATTGATGCTGCGCCAGATGGCTCGTCTTGGGCGTTGGGTGAGAACGGCCTAGTGATCCGCTTCGACTGGCGTACTCCCAGTAGCGACGTCGAGCTCGCAGCAACGGTCGAGCACTACAAGATCAACGGCGTCGAAGACGAAGGCCCGCTACGGCGACTCCGCCTACTAGGCAGTGACGTCGTCGCCGTCGGAGCCATGGGGCAGGCAATGTATTTCGCAGGCCAAGACTTCATTGCACTGCCACGCTTAATCGTCGCAGGAGAGGAACTGACTCTTGAAGACTTGGCGGGACCATCACGGGCCGACTTTATTGGGGTCAGCAATGATGGATATGCTGCCCATTTTGATGGAAAGGTCTGGCACAAACTTGATTTGCCGAGCAACGTCCCTCTTAACTCCATTGCGCGCTTGGCTGGCAACCGCTATGCAATCACCGGTGACGGGGCGGCGCTATTGGTCGGTGCCGGCGACCAGTGGAGGGCCATAGCACTGCCACACGACGAACGTGATTACTGGGGCATTGCCGCTGACAGCAACGACACTATCTATCTTTCACATGTTGGCGGAATCGATGTCTTTTCAGGAACATCGGCAAATGCCTTAAAGATTCCGCGGCGGCGCCAAAACGAGTTTGTGGTTTTGCGTTCCGGCCCGGATGGTATTTGGTCGTTTGCGGGTCACAGTGTCGGACTAGTTGCCGGCGGGCAGTGGCAGGTGATGCTGTAGCGATGGTCGAGTCATCTAGACCATCGTTTGCCAGTTGAACATCGAATTTCATCGTGCTGTTGGTTTGGCTCCGGGTTGTAGGGTCTAGTCGTGGCTTGCATCTGTGATTCCCCACTGCCCAACAAGGACTCGTCCATTGTGCATCCAATTTTATGGACCATCGCCCTGGCATCTTGGAATGCTTCCTACCTCGACCCATGTGGGGAGTGTCTGCGATAAGGTAGGCGGCTACGCCCCCGCACACGCTTGCGATGCATCATCTCGATTCGAAAAATGGGGGTCACGAAAAATGGGGGTCACGAAAAATGGGGGTCACACGAAAAATGGTGGTCAGGTCTTGCATGATGCATCAACTGGTGCCGCTTTCCTCAACTTTGGTTCGTCCGTTGCGCATCGAGTTTTCCGTCCAGCCTGTTTGGCTTGAAGGTGGGCTTACCGCACCCCTTCATCTCGCGATTGAGAAATCTTTGCGATAAGGGTTAGGGCTACGCTTGGAAGGGCGAGAATGCAGTATTCCAATCGGCGGCGACGAATTTGAAATGAGCATGGAAACGACCCTTGCCCGCAATCCAGTTCCGGTCATCGTGCAGCAGCACGTTGAGGATGCCGCCATCTTGCGAGGTATTCGCTCGGTGCTGGTGCGGGCGCCCCATGTCAAGCTGCATCAATTGGGCCGATTGGATGAGCGCTTGGCGGCGCATCTGGATGGCGTGGCGGTTTCTGGCGAATATGGTGCAGGTCTGGCGGGGGCAGCCTTGGAGTCTCCGAGTGCGGGGGCCGTGTTTGTTTTTGCGGTGCGTGCGATTGAAGACAAAGATTTGCGGAAGTTGGACCAGGTCTTTGCGGTGGCAGAGGCGTTGCCGGAGGTGGAGGCGGGCCTGATCTCGGCCTTCGGTTGGGTTTCTTCGCAATTCCTGCAGGGGACGGTCAGCCAATTGTTGGGATCGCGTTCGCCTTTCCGACGGCGGGTAGGATTGGCCGCCTGCGCACTGCATCGGGTCCAGCCTGCGGCCGCTTTGGAGTCGGCCTTGACCGATGCGGACCCGATTCTGCGGGCTCGGGCGCTGAAGGCGATCGGTGAGTTGGGGCCACGAGACAAAGTGCCATCATTGGCGCGTGCAGCGACGGACGAGGATCCCGATTGCCAGGTCTGGGCGGTCTGGTCGGCGGTGCTCGTGGGCGAGCGGGGCGCGGCCCTCGATTACCTCACGCGGGCAGGCCTTGCTCAATCGGAGGAAGGCCATCGCGCCTTCCGGCTTGCGCTTCGAGCGATGGCGATGCCCCGCGCCCTTGAGGTGCTGAGACTTTTGGCGAAAGATCCTGGGGCGAACCGAACGCTGATTCAAGGTGCTGGCATCGCCGGGGATCCGGCCTATGTGCCCTGGCTCATCAAACAGATGGCGGACATCAAACTGACTCGCCTGGCCGGCGAAGCCTTTACGGCCAT
>JAEUNY010000097.1 GCA_016791005.1 Zoogloeaceae bacterium | reverse complement strand
GCACGCGGGACGACGGCCTTCCCTGACGGGTGCTGCGGGGGTTGGAGGTTGGCCGCAGTCTCGTGCGATGATCCGTCCCGGAACTCGGCGGCCCTAAAGTTCAAAGGGCCCCCGGTCGAAGTCAAGCCCATCCGATATGGTGACTTCTCGACTTTGCGGGATGGCCTTTGAATGACTGACTTGACGCCCCCACCCGGGGTACAGATCAACCGGAACCCCGCGCCAGACGTGTTGCTGGAGTGTCTGCTCGTGGTGGCCCGCATCCACGGTTGTCCCCTCGGGCGCGACGCCGCGGTGGCCGGGCTCCCTCTGGATGGTGCTGGCCTCACACCCAGCCTGTTTGGCCGCGCGGCGAAGCGCGCGGGCTTGGCCAGCAATGTGGTCAGCCGTCCCTTGGACGCCTTGAACCCATCTCTCTTTCCAGCCGTCCTGCTCCTCGCCGATGGCGGCGCCTGCGTGCTTTTGGGGTGGAATGAATCCGGCAACGGCCGGGTGGTGTGGCCGGATCTCCCGGAGGCGGAATCCACGGTGTCCCGGGACGACCTTCTGGCCCGCTACGCTGGCCGCGCCATTCTTGCCCGGCCGCAGTTCCGCTTCGATGCCCGCACGCCGGAGGTCGGGCGGGTTCGGCAGCGCCATTGGTTCTGGGGTGTGATCGAGGAAAACCGTCCGCTTTATCGTGACGTGCTGGTGGCCGCATGCCTCATTAACCTGCTCGCTTTGGCGTTGCCCTTGTTCACCATGAACGTGTATGACCGCGTGGTCCCCAATCAGGCCACCGACACCTTGTGGTTGCTGGCGCTCGGGGTGGTGGTGGTGGTGGCTGCGGATTTCGCTTTACGGACCATGCGAGGCTATTTCCTGGACCTTGCGGGGAACCGGGCCGACGTGCGTCTCTCCGGCTACATCATGGAGCGAGTGCTGGGGCTGCGCCTGGAGGACCGGCCGGTTTCGGCAGGCTCCTTCGCGGCGAATCTGCGTTCCTTCGAGACCGTGCGGGATTTCATCACCTCCGCTACGGTGACGGCCTTTGTCGATCTGCCCTTTGCGGCGTTGTTCCTGGTCGTAGTGGCGTGGATCAGTTGGCCACTGGTTTTCCCGATTCTGTTTGGCATGGTGGTGGCGGTTCTGTACGCCTTGGCAGTGCAGAGCAAGATGCATGATTTGGCGGAAACCACCTACCGGGCCGGCGCGCTCCGCAATGCCACCCTCATCGAGAGCCTGGTGGGGCTGGAATCCCTCAAGGCGTTGGGGGCGGAGGGGCGGATGCAGGCCCGATGGGAAAAGAGCGCCGCCTTCCTGGCGCGGGTGAGTGCCCAACTCCGTCTGCTCTCGTCGTCGGCCCTGAACGGTTCGGCGAGCATTCAGCAGTTGGTGTCCGTGCTAGTGGTGGTGGTCGGGGTCTATCTGATTGGCGAGCGGATGTTGTCCATGGGCGGGCTGATTGCCTGCACCATGTTGGCGAGCCGGGCCATGGCGCCCATTGGTCAGGTCACCGGGCTGCTCACCCAATACCACAATGCCAGCACCGCGTTGACCTCGCTCAACACCATCATGGAGCGGCCGGTGGAGCGCCCCGACGACGCGAACTTTGTCAGCCGTAGCGGGTTTCGAGGCGACATCGAGTTCAAGGACGTGGTGTTCCAGTATCCCGGGCAGGAGACTCAGGCACTGCGGGGCGTGAGCCTCCGCCTCAAGGCGGGGGAGCGGGTTGCGATACTGGGGCGCATCGGGTCCGGGAAAACTACGCTGCAGAAGCTGATTCTGGGCCTGTACCGCCCGACCGGGGGGGCGGTGCTCATCGATGGGATCGACATGCGCCAGTTGGATCCCGCCGAACTGCGCCGGGCCGTCGGCTATGTGCCCCAGGACATCACCCTCTTCTTCGGATCCCTGCGGGACAACCTCACGATCGCCTCGCCCCACGCCGACGACGCGGCGATCCTGCGGGCCGCCCATGTGGGCGCCATCGACGAGTTCGTCAACGCGCATCCGATGGGGTTTGACATGCCTGTCGGTGAGCGGGGCGAATCCCTCTCTGGCGGCCAGCGTCAGGGTGTCGCCATTGCCCGGGCGATGATCAATGACCCGCCGATCCTGCTCCTCGACGAGCCCACCGGATCGATGGATCACTCCAGCGAGGAGGAAATCAAACGCCGGCTTGCCGTGGCGGGCGAGGGCAAGACCATGATCGTGATTACCCACCGCACTTCGCTCCTCGATCTGGTGGATCGGATCATCGTGATCGATGGGGGGCGCATCGTGGCGGACGGGCCCAAAGCCCAGGTGGTGGAGGCCCTTCGCCAGGGCCGCATCGGGAGGTCGGCATGATTCCGGCAGAGAAGTTGCCGCCGGCGGCCATGGCCATGGCGGAGTCCGCCGGACGCTTGTCGGGCCGGCTCTCTGGGCGACTGCGGCCGTGGATCGACCGGGCCTTCGCCCGTTGGATCCCGCCGACGCCGGACCCCGCCTTGGGCTGGGGCGTGGATGCCGATTGGGCCCAGTTGCAGCAGGAGCCTCTGCGGGCGCGGGCCTTGCTGCGGGGAGCGGCGATCACGATCGTCGTGCTCGTCGTGTGGGCCGCCATTGCTCAGGTGGACGAGGTGACCAAGGGCGAGGGCAAGGTGATTCCATCGTCCCAGTTGCAGGTGATCCAGTCGGTCGATGGCGGCGTGGTGGAGGAGATCCTCGTCAAGGAGGGGCAGCAGGTCGAAGCGGGGGCCTTGCTCCTGCGCATCGACCCGACCCGATTCGTCTCCAACCTCAAGGAGAACGAGGCGCAGTACCTCGCGCTGCTCGCCAAGTCGGCACGGCTGGAGGCCCTCAGTCACGGCAAGGCGTTCGTCGCGCCGCCCCAGGTGTTGCGGGCCGCGCCCGAAATCGCCGAGCGGGAGCGGATTCTCTTCGAGTCCAGTCGGGCAGAATTGGCGGCCCAGGTTTCCATTGCGCGGGAGCAGAACAATCAGCGCCAGCAAGAACTCAACGAAGTCACGGCCCGCCGCGACCAGGCGGCGCGGGGGCTGGATCTCGCCTCCCAGGAATTGGCGGTCACCAAGCCATTGGTGAAATCCGGCGCAGTTTCGGAAGTGGACATCCTGCGGCTGGAGCGGGATGTGGCCCGGCTGCGGGGTGATCGCGATCAGGCGGCCGCCCAGATCTCCCGGGTCCAGGCAGCGATTCAGGAGTCGAATCGCAAGATCGAGGAAGTGGAGCTGAACTTCCAGAATCAACTCCGCAACGACCTCTCCGACACCATGGCCAAATTGGCCAGCCTGACTGCCGGAAGCGGCGCCCTGGCGGATCGCGTGGCCAAGGCGGAAGTGAAGTCGCCGGTACGGGGCACCGTCAAGCGTCTGCTGGTCAATACGGTGGGGGGCGTGGTGCAGCCGGGGAAAGAGGTGGTCGAGGTCGTGCCCTCGGACGATGCCCTGCTGCTGGAAGCCCGCATCAAGCCGAAGGACATCGCGTTTCTGCATCCGGGGCAGGCGGCGACGGTCAAATTCACCGCCTACGATTTCGCGATCTATGGTGGTCTGGATGCAACCTTGGAGCAGATTGGCGCCGACACTGTCACTGATGAGCAGGGGAACGCGTTCTATGTGGTGCGGGTTCGCACTCATCAATCTTCCCTCGGGCACAATCTGCCCATCATTCCGGGGATGGTGGCCGAGGTGGATGTACTCACGGGCAAAAAATCAATTCTGACGTATCTCCTCAAGCCCGTTCTGCGGGCCAAGGCCAACGCGCTGACCGAACGATGACGACCCATCTCCTCCTTTCTCCCACAGGAAAGGCTCCAGGTCGCTGGGGCGAGGCGTTTCCCAACGGTGCGACCTGGGCCCTGGACGCAATGGACCTGAGCGGATTTGGCGGCGACACGGTGGTGTGGGTGGCCGCACCGGCCGAGACCTTGCCCCGTTGGGTCAGCCGTGTCCATGGCGCCAGGCCGGAACTTCCGGTGGTGGCCCTCGATCTGGCCCCGGCGCGGGAGGTTGCGACGGCGGTGTTCGAGGCGGGGGCTCGAGGGTATTGCCATGCCCTGGCAACTGCCCCGATGCTGAATCAGGTCGCGGTGGTGGTGAGCTACGGTGGCATGTGGGTGGGGCCGGAAATTCTGAGCCGCCTGGTGGCGGTCACGCAGCGTGGCTTGAGCGCGGGTGACCTCACCGTGCACCTCGACCAGTTGTCGCCCCGGGAACGGGAGGTGGCCGAGGAAGTCGCCCGCGGCGGCACCAACAAAGAAGTGGCGCGCCAGCTGGGCATCACCGAACGCACCGTGAAGGCGCATCTGGCCGCCGCCTTCGGCAAACTGGGGGTGCGGGACCGTCTTCAGCTCGCGCTTGCCCTCCAGACGCGGCGCGAACCGGTCGCGCAGGCCAGCGAAATGTGATTTCCGTCGCACCCTGTCCACTTGGCCAATAAGTTTGAGTGGAACCACTCCGTAGATTGGGCACCACTTCATCCACCCTGGGCTCGGTGCCCAATTCCAAAAGTCGGAGACAAGCATGGCCGCTGGCGCATCCCAACCCATTGCCACCGTCGTTGCCGTAGTCGGCAAGGTCGAGGCCCGCAACTCGAACGGTGAACTCCGGATCCTCAAGCCGGGCGACGTGTTGCGGGAGGGGGACGTCCTGATCACTGCCCCCGGGGCCCATGCCGAATTGGCTTTCGCGGACGGCGACCACCTGCCAATTCCGGCAGAGCAGACCGTCGCCATCACGCCGGAACTTTCTGAAGTCCTACGCCCCGATCGCAGTGAAGCCGAAATTGCCTCCGGAACCATCGATCGGGTAATTCAGGCCCTGAATCAAGGGGGCGAGATTGATGCGCTGCTGGATGCACCCGCTGCCGGTGCCACGGGCGGTGGCGCAGGCGAAGGCAACAACTTCGTGCGTCTGCTGCGCATCTCTGAAGCGCTTGATGACCTCAATTTCGCCTTCCCCGATGCGCCGGCCCAAATCGTCGAACTGCCCTTCGATGGCGCAGTGGCGACGGCCGCTGATGATCAGCCTCCGCCGGAGGGTGGGAACAATCAGGCCCCGAGCGCCGCCAGCAGTGCGATCACCGTCAATGAAGGCTCCGAGAACACCCCGCTGGGTCTTTCTGCTCCGACGGATCCTGATGGGGACCCCCTCACGATCACCGTGACGGGCCTACCTGTCCTTGGCGTGGTGACCCTGGCGGACGGGACCCCGGTGACGATGGGGATGCAACTTACGGCAGCCCAGCTCGAAGGTTTGCAGTACGACGCTCCGGCCAACTACAACGGTACGGATCCGATAGGTGGCTTCAGTTATCAGGTCAGCGACGGCCAGGCCACGGCGAGTGGCGGCACGACCATCGGGGTGATTGACCTTCCCCCCGACGAGGGGCAGCCCCCTGTGGCGCAGGACGTCAGTGCCAACGGTCAGGAAGACGCCGCCTCGATCCCCGTGACCCTGTCGGCCAGCGATCCGGACGGGACGGTGGAGAGCTACACCATCGACAGCCTGCCGGCCAACGGCACGCTCTACA